>NZ_PSTL01000002.1:0-335020 GCF_002930845.1 Rathayibacter sp. AY1A7
GCGCGGCGGCGCTGAGTGCGCGCCTCCTACACTCGGGAGGGTCGGGAGAACGGGGGGCCGCCGGTGCTGAGCGAGAACGCGATCGCGCTGTACCTGCACGCGTCCGTGCGCGGAGACTGGTCGCTCGAGAGCGCGTCGGACGAGCTCGGCGTCACCGTCGACGGCCTCCGCGAGGCGCGTGACGAGCTGCTCGGGCTCCGGCTGCTCGCTCCGCTGCACGCGGGCGCGGAGTCGCTCGCCACGGCCGCGCCGGACATCGCCCTGGCCGAGCTGATCGCCGACGACGAGCGGCGCCTCCTCGAGCTGCAGACCGGGATCACCCGCCGCCGCAGCGAGCTGATGGCCCTCGTCCCCGCCTACCGGAGCGCCCGCAGCGCCCTCGCCGCCGCGGAGCAGGTGGAGGTGATCGAGGACCCGGCGACCGTCCTCCGGCTGCTCCTCGACCTGCAGCGCGGAGCCTCGGAGGAGGTGCTGATCGCCGCTCCCGGCACCAGCAGCGTGGAGCGGCACGAGGCGAGCGACGCCGTCGACCGCGAGCTGCTCGGGCGCGGTATCGCGAGACGGACGCTGTACCACGACCGCCGCCGCGACAACGCGGCCCTCCGGCGCTCGGTCGCGGAGCTCGAGCCGCTGGGCGCGCGGTTCCGGACCCTCCCGGCGCTGCCCTTCCGGCTGGTGGTCTTCGACCGCTCCCTCGCGATCGTCGCCCGCTCCCGCGACGAGGACGACCGCGCCGCCCTGGTCGTCCGCTCCCCCGAGCTCGCGGCGACCCTGGCGCGCGTGTTCGACGCGGCGTGGGAGTTCGCAGCGCCCCTGCACGCGGCAGGTGCCGAGGAGGAGCCCTCCCTCTCCGCGGTGCAGCGGTCGATCCTGCAGGGCCTCGCCGCCGGGCTCACCGACGAGGCGCTCGCGGCACGGCTGGACCTCAGCGTGCGCACCTGCCGTCGGCACATCGCCGGTCTCTTCGAGCTGCTCGGCGCCGAGAGCCGCTTCCAGGCGGGCGTGCTCGCGGCCCGGCGGGGCTGGCTGCCGGTCCGACCGCGCTGAAGCCGGCCGTCGGCGAGCTCAGCGCCGCGGAGCTGCGGTGTCGGAACGGGGTGTCCGCTAGCGGACACGTCCTCTTCCGGCTCTTGTCCCGGCACTCTCCCAGGTCGAACATGGGGACCGTCGCCGACATCCCCGATGACGGGCGGCCTCCGCACCGCGACCCCGTACCCGACGGGACCGCGGCCCCGACGCCCGCGCCGTACCCGACGGACCGCGGCGCATCAGCGACCTGAGCCGAACGCGCGCACAGGCGCTCCTCCGGCGCGCCGTCCGGCACCCCCGACCGACGACGCTCCGGGCCCCCGCTTCCACCTACCCGAAGAGCTCACCCGTGAACCCCAGCACCCCCGCCCGCCCTGGTCCTCCCGCTCCACCCGAGATCCGCCCGCTCCTGACGCGCCAGCAACGCGTCGCCAGCCCCCGTGCCGTCACCAGCCGCGCCAAGCAGCAGTCGCCCTCGCTCATCATGATCGTGCTCCTCTCCGGCGCCGGCGCTCTGCTCTACGGCGCCTTCCTGCTCAACCCGCGCAACATCGGCGACCCCCTCCCGTTCGCCATCGTCATCATCTGCGAGCTGTACCTGATCGGCCAGGCCGCGCTCACGATGTGGACCGCCCTGTCGAGCACCTACGACCCGCGCGACTCCGCCTTCCACTCCGCTCGAGCGACGCTCTACGGGAGCCCGGTCGACGGCATCCCGATCGGCGAGGACCTCTACCTCGGCCGCCGCCGCATCACCGTCGACGTCTTCATCACGACCTACAGGGAGGACCCCGCGATCATCGAGGAGACGGCCCGTGCGGCCCGCGACATGCGCGGCACCCACGTGACGTGGCTCCTCGACGACGGGGACGACCCGCAGGTCGCCGCGATCGCCGAGCGCCTGGGCGTCCGCTACGTGGTGCGCGAGGACCGCGCGGGTGCCAAGGCCGGCAACGTGAACCACGCGCTCCGTCTGACCGACTCGGACTTCGCCGTGATGATCGACGCCGACTTCGTGACCGTGCCGGAGTTCCTGGAGGAGACTCTCCCCTTCTTCGCCCACGACGACGTCGCCTTCGTGCAGGCCCCGCAGGTCTACGGGAACGCGCACAACTTCATCTCGCGCGGCTCCGCCTACATGCAGATCGTCTTCTACGCCCTCACCCAGCCGGGCAAGAACAAGTACAACTCCGCCTTCTGCGTGGGCACCAACGCCGTCTTCCGCCGCAAGGCCCTCGACGACATCGGCGGGATGTACGAGGGCTCGCAGTCCGAGGACATCTGGACGTCGATCTTCGTGCACGAGCGCGGCTGGCGCTCGATCTTCGTGCCGATGACCCTCGCGGTCGGGCGCACGCCCGAGACGATCGAGGCCTTCGTCCGCCAGCAGGTCCGCTGGGCCGTCGGCGGGTTCGAGATCCTGCTCAAGCACAACCCGTTCTCGCCGAAGCGCCGGCTCACGACCGACCAGCGCGTGCAGTACTTCATGACCGTCACGTTCTACTTCACCGGGATCGTGCCGCTGGGCCTGATCGTGCTGCCCCCGCTGCAGATCTACCTGAACATCACGCCGGTCAGCCTGGAGGTGCCGCTCGTCGAGTGGATCCTCTTCTACTGCGGGTTCTACGTGCTGCAGATCGGGCTCGCGCTGTTCATCATCGGCTCGTTCCGGTGGGAGACGCTGCTGCTGTCGACCGTCACCTTCCCGATGTACACGAAGGCGTTCTTCCTCGCTCTCGCGGGCCGGAAGCCGGCCTGGACCTCGACGGGCGCGACCGGGCAGGCCGCCTCGCCCTTCAACTTCATCAAGGTGCAGATGGTCTTCCTGGTGTTCCTGGCCGCGACCTCCGTCGTCGGCTTCCTCAAGGCGGAGTGGACCGCGGAGTACTCGGTGGCGCTCGCCTGGAACGTCCTGAACACCCTCACGCTCGGAGCGTTCGCGGTGATCGCGGCGCGCGAGCACGTCCTCCTGAAGCGCGCCGCCCGGGCCGAGGTGGTCGCTCCGAGCGGCCCCGCCGCCGCGGGACGCCACGGACTCGCCGTGGGTGCGGCATGACCGCGCTGCGCTGGCTCGGCTTCCTCGCCTCGTGCGCCCTCGCGCTCGGCGTCGCCGCCGCCGGCCTGGTCTACGCGAACAACTCCTCGCTCACCGTGCGGGCGGCGAGCGCTCAGCTCGTCACCGACGAGTACTCGCTGGGGACGCCCTACGCGGGCACGATCCAGGACCTCACGATCTCCCGCGGCGACGCGGTGGAGAAGGGCGACGTGCTCTTCAGCCTGCAGAGCACCGTCCTCGAGTCCGACATGCAGACGAAGACGTTCACCAGCGCCGATGTCGGCTACCGGATCGAGGAGGGCGGCCTGATGGTCTTCACGGCGGCGCTGGACGGCGTGGTCACATCGGTCGACGCCGAGATCGGCTCCTTCGTCGAGGAGGACCAGATGATCGCGGTCGTCGCGATCTCGGACTCGATCCACCTCGAGAGCGAGTTCGTGCTCGGCGCCCGGGACTACTCGCGGGTCCCGATCGGCGGCACCGTCGCCGTGGCGATGCCGGACGGGACGACCGTCGACGCCGAGATCTACGACGTCGAGGTGGAGCGGTTCCACGAGGGGCGGGCGACGACCGTCATCCGCGCGCGCACCGACGAGATCACGACGCAGGACTACACCGTGGTCGGAGCTCCCGTCGCGGCGGAGGTGCGGCTCCGCGACGACGGCGACGGCTTCGGCGGCTGGCTGGTCGCCCAGCTCGGCAGGCTCTTCACGCCGGGCGGATTCGCGCGGTGAGGCGCGGGGCGGGGGCGGCCCTCGCTCTCGCTCTCGCCCTCGCGATCGCAGGCCTCACCGGATGCACGTCCGACGGCTCCGCGTCCGACTGGGCCGTGGCAGCGTCCGTGCACGCGCGGGAGCTGCCGCAGGTCCCCGGCCCCTACGCGGGGACGGCGCGGCTTGCCGAAGGGGTGCGGCCGCCGACGAACTCGTGGGTGTCCGGACCGGTGTTCGGGGAGGATCTCCCGCTCTACTCAGGGATCCTCACCGTCACGCCGCGCGCCGACGGCTTCACCGTGGGCCTCCCGATCGTGGAGGCGGCTCCGCGGACCGTCTACGCCCTCGCCCGGGACGATCTCACCGTGACGGTCCCCTCGAGCGCGGTGGCGCTCTCCGCGTTCGACGACCTCGTCGCGCACTGGAGCCTCGCGGGTGCCGGTGAGCTCCTCGCAGCCGAGGGCTGGCCCTACGCCTCCTACCGGACCGAGAGCGCCCAGACGGTGCTGATCGGAGGCGCCACCGCTCCCGAGCGCGCGGCCGGCGGCCTGCTCCTGGTCACCGCGGGCGGACAGCGGTACGGGCTGGTGGCGCCCGCCGCCGCCCTCGATACGTTCCCCCGGATGACGCTGGACGGCACGCTGCTCCTCTTCGCGGTGCCTCCGGGAGCGAGCAGGGCGCGGATCGACGAGCTTCGGCGTCGTGCAGTGCCCCTCGAGGGCGCGAGCGTCTCCCACGACGTCACGGCGAGCACCACCACCACGACCTACGCGCTGCGGACCGAGGGCGGCGCCGAGACGTTCTTCGGCCTCGGGGCCGAGGGGGCGATCGGCTACGACACGCTCTACGGCCGGGTGGGGCTCCGTGCGGGAACGTCGTTCTCCCGCGCCGCCCCCACTATCGTCGAGTCGGGGGCGCTCGATCTCGGCTCCCTCACGGCCGAGGAGAAGACGACGCTCCGGACGCAGGTGCCACTCGACGCCGCGGCCACCCGCTTCGCCGCGCCCGACACCTACGGAGCCGGCAAGGAGCTCTACCGCGCCGCTGCTCTGCACCGTCTCGCCGTCGACCTCGGCCTGGAGGAGGTGGCGGCCGACCTGCACGACCGGATCGCCGCCGAGCTCGACCAGTGGCTCGACCCGCGCGGCTGCGCACCGGGTGCCGTGAAGTGCGTCGTCTACGACCCCGTGCTCGGAGGCGTCGTCGGCTCCGCGCCGTCGTTCGGGTCCGACGCGTTCAACGACCACCACTTCCACTACGGCTACCTGCTCTCCGCCGTCGGGATGCTGGCCGCCGAGGACCCGTCCCTCCTCGAGCGGTACCGGACCGTCGCGGACCTGCTCGCCCTGGATCTCGCCTCTCCCGTCGACACCGCCGAGTTCCCGCGGCTGCGCGTGTTCGACGCGTACCGCGGCCACTCCTGGGCCTCGGGGCTCGCGCCGGCCCGGGACGGCAACGACCAGGAGTCGGTGTCCGAGGCGGTCAACGCCTGGAACGGCCTCGCCCTCTGGGCCGCCGCCTCCGGGAACGCGCCGCTGCTCGAGGAGGCGCGCTGGCTGCTCTCCCTCGAGACGCAGGCGGCCGCAGACCTCTGGCTGAGCCCGGAGACGCCGGTCGGCTTCGAAGCGCCGTTCCTCGCGATCAACTGGGGCGGCAAGCGCGACTACGCCACCTTCTTCGACGCGACACCCTCGGCGCTGCTGGGGATCGAGCTGATCCCGATGCCGCCGTCGACCGCGTTCCTCCCCGACCCCTCGCGGGTCGACGAGCTCGTGGCCGGAGCCCCAGGCGCGCCGCTCGCCGACTACGTGCTGATGCTGCAGGCGACCAGCGACCCGGCCGCGGCTCTCGCGCGGGCGGAGCGCCTGCCGGACTCCTCGATCGACAGCGCCGACTCGCGCAGCTACCTGGTGGCGTGGATCCTCACCCGCTGATCCCGCACAGCCCGCTCAGCCCGCGTGCGCTCCGAGGAACGCGAGCGCCCGCGGCCAGGCGTCGGTCGCCGCCTCGGCCTGGTAGGTCTGCTCGTTCGCGTCGTTGAAGAAGGCGTGGCCCGCTCCCGGGTAGACGACGACCTCGACGTCCTTGCCCTCGGTCGCCTCGCGGATGCGCGGCACCTGCTCGACGAGGGGAGCGTCCTGATCGCCCAGGAACGCCAGCACCGGCACCTGCAGCGCGCCGAGCTCCTCGGCGGACGCGGTGACGTGCCCGTAGAACGGCACGGCCGCCGCCAGCCGCGGCTCGGCCAGCGCGAGCGCCCACGAGAAGGTGCCGCCGTAGCAGAACCCGGTGACGGAGACGCTGGTCGCGCCCTCCTGGCGCAGGAGCCGCTCGACGAGGGCGCGGAGGATCGCGACGGTGCGCGTCGCGTGCTCCGGAGTGAAGACGGGGGCGAAGAAGGTGCGCAGCTCGACCTGGCGCGGCAGGCGCCGCACCGGGTGGTCGTAGTCGGCGCGCTGCTCCTCGTCGAGCTGCTCGAGCAGGCCGCTGTCGGCCAGGAGCTCGGGGGCGACGACGCTGTAGCCCTCGGCCGCGTAGCGGTCGGCGACCGAGCGGATGTGCCCGTCGACCCCCCAGACCTCGTGGATCAGGATCAGCGCGCGGCCGCCCTCACCGCTGCGGTACACCGGTACGTCGTGCTCGGCCAGGGTCCAGGTCTCATCGCTCGTGGGCATGCTCGCACCCTAGCCCCGGACCCCGGGAGCACGCGTCGTCAGAAGTCGTACTCGCAGTTGCGGAGGTTCGCCACGTCCTCGGTGAGCGTCGGCTCCCCGCCGAGCAGGAACGCGTAGTTCTTCGAGTTGGAGGCCAGGAAGCGCAGCGTCGAGTCGTGCACGCAGTCGCGCTCGGTCAGCAGCACGGACGAGCCCAGGGCCGCCGCCGTCGTCGCTCCCGAGAGGGCGTCGGCGAAGGAGGACCCCGCGGCGAGGAAGACGCTGTCCTGCAGCAGCGACTGGGGGTAGGCGCTGTTCAGCTCGACGCTGGTCTCGTAGCGGTCGCGGCCGGCGATCCTCGAGACCGAGGGGGCGAGGCCGCGACGCGCGAAGTCCGCCACGTACGCGTCCCGGATCGAGGGGTCGCCGCCGAGGAACTCCACGTGCTCCGGCGCCAGGGCGCGCACCGCGGTCGCGGTCGCGGAGTCGGCGCCCGAGGTCGCACCGTCGACCAGCAGCACGGGCTGCGCACGCCAGCCTGCGATCGGCGCGGCCGACAGTGCGTCAGGGAAGTTCGTGCCGGTCGCGACGAACATGTTCGAGTAGGGGCCGGTGCCGAAGGCGTCCGCGACGATCCGGCGGGAGGTGTCGTAGCGGTCCGTCCCGCCGATCCGCTCGGTGCCGCCGACGATCGAGCGGATCGCGGAGAGTACCCCGGGGCTCACGCTCAGCTCGCTGCCGACGACCACGACCCGCTCCGGGCGGAGGCGGCGGATCTCGTCGGAGACGACCCGAGGCAGGCGGTCGGGATCGGTGAGCAGGAGCGCGCCTCCGAGTGCGGCGGCGGCCGGGCCCGCGCTCAGCGCGTCCGGCCAGTTCGCCCCGCTCGCCACGTAGAGCACCGGGATGCCCGGGGAGAAGTAGCCCGTCGCCTCCACCGAGGTCGCGTAGCGGTCCGATCCGGCGAGGCGGCCGGTGTACTGCTGGTAGTCGCTGCTCAGCGAGAGGTCGATCCCGGTGGCCGATCCGCCGACCGGGACGCGCACGTCGCCCGCGTCGCCCGAGCGGAGGACGTGGTCCCAGTAGCTGTCGTCGATCACGTCGTCGCGGCTCGACGCCCGGACGAGGTAGTCGCCGGGGACGACCTGCTGGAACGAGTACGGGTTGTCGCCGCCCGTGATCAGGTCGAGCTCGCCGGTGCGGAAGTAGCCGTCGGTTCCCGGGTCGCGGTACCAGATGTCGACGCGCTGGTCGCCCGCGACGCCGCTCAGGCGTCCCTCGAGCGAGCCCAGCCGTGCGGTGCGCAGCTGCACGCCGGCCGCAGGGGCCTGGAGCGGCTCGGCGCTGCGGGCGACGGCGCTGCCGCCGGACCAGAGGTCGGCGTACAGGTCGGCGTCGTCCTTGATCAGCAGGTAGTAGGTCTGCCCGGCGGTGAGCCCGTCGATGCTGAAGGTGAGGTCGCCGGCGACGGAGTGGTTCCCGAGGAGCCCCGCCTCGCTCGACCAGACCTCGACGTTCAGGAGGGCGCCACGGGGGGTGGTGGTCGCGATCGAGCCGTCGGCCTCCTCGACCACGACACGGCCGCTGATCGACGCGGCAGCGCTCGCACGGGCGGCGCTCGGCGCCGCGTCCGGCACGGCGGGCAGGGGGGACTCGGCGCTGGGCTGCCAGAGCGGCTGCCCCTCGGGGAGCACGATCGAGCGGGGCGCGTCGGAGGCGGCGCCGAATGCGGCGACGGGGGCGGCCGACGGCGTGGCCGCCGATGCGGCGGAGGCGAGCGGGCTGGAGGTGATCGCCAGGGCGGCGACGAGGACCGCGGAGGCGGCGGACCTCAGAACGAGCGGGGACACGGCGGAGTGCCTGCTTCCAGGAGGAGGTCGCCCTGCGGCCGACCCGGCGGAGGGGATCGCGCTCATGCTAGCGGCGGCCCGCGCCCCGTCGTCCTCCCCGATCAGGGGTCAGGAGACAGGCGGCGCGACCAGGATGTCGTCCCACTCCAGAGCGCGCTCGAACCGGAAGCCGTGCCGCTCGTAGAGGCGGCGGGCGTCGCTGCGCTTCAGCACGTCGAGCCGGAAGGGCAGACCCGGCCGCGCCTCCTCCGCCATCACCCGGCGCAGGACGGCGCCGCCGACTCCGCGTCCCTGTGCGTGCGGCGCCAGGTAGAAGTGCTCGATCCAGACCGCGTCCGGCTCGACCCGCGCGGCGATGCTCCCGGCGAAGGCGCCGTCGAGCTCGATCACCCGGGTGAGCTCGGGCCGGTAGCCGTCGAGGAAGCGGTGCCGCACGCGGTGCTCGTCGTAGCGGTCGAGCGTCTCGAGCGACGGGCGCATGACGACCGCGCGCAGCTCGGCGATCGCCGCGGCGTCCTCCGCGGTGGCGGGGCGGAGCGACCAGTCAGCGTCGTCGGCCACGGTCAGCGGCCGCGGGGCTTGCGGGTGCGCCGCACCGTCGGCGCGGACGCCTTGGCGCGGGCCGGCTTCTTCTTGCCGCCGCCGGCCCTCTCCGCCTTCTCGCGCGCCTCCCGCGCCTTCGCCTTGGCGGCCTTCGCCCGCGACTCGACCTTCGGCGTCGCGGCGGTGCCGCGCGTGGTGTTCGCGCTGCGGCCGCGGACGACTCCGATGAAGTCCTCGACGTCGTCGCCCTTGTCGTCCGTCACCCAGGCGAGGCGGACGGAGGAGGGAGCGACGCCGGTCACCGGCACCGCGGTGACGTCCTTGCGGCTGTGCACGCGCGCCACCGACTGCGGCACGATCAGCACGCCCACGCCGGCCGCGACCTGCTCGACCGCGTCGTCGAGGCCGGCCATGCGCGGCAGCGGGCGCCGCGAGCCGTCCGCGAGCTCCTCGGCGACCGCGGCCCACTCCGGCACGTCCTCCGGGTCCTGGAGGAGGTGCTCGCCGGCCAGCTCGGCGACGTCGAGCTCCTCCGCGGCGGCCAGGACGTGCTCGCGGCCGACGACGGCGACGGGCTGCTCGTCGTAGAGGTGGATGGAGCTGAGGGCGGAGGAGGAGACGTCGCCGCGGACGAACGACAGCTGCGCGCGGCCGTCGAGCAGCGCCTGCTCCTGATCGCGCTCGGCGACGACGGTGATGCGCAGCGGGAGATCGGAGCGGCGCTGGCCCCAGACGCGGGTCCACTTGGTGGGGGTGACGCCGGGCACGAGGGCGACGGCGAGCACGGGGCCGGCGGGGACGGCGTCCTCGGCGTCGGAGTCGGCGGCGTCGGAGTCGGCGGCGTTGGAGTCGCTGTCCTCGGCGTCGAGATCGTCGGAGTCGAGGTCGTCGGAGTCGCCGTCCTCGGAGGCGCCGTCCGTGTCGTCCGACTCGGTTCCGGCTCCGGCGCCGTCCGCACCCGATCCGGCCGACGCGTCGTCCGCCGTCGCGTCCGCCCCGCCCTCCGGACGCCCCTCCGCCTCGGGAGCGGCCTGCGGGTCGACGGTCTCGGGCTGCTCGCTCATCCCCTCAGGGTAGGTGGTCCGCGCCGCGCCGGTAGGGTTGCCGCATGGCCAAGGCGACACAGACGATGAAGGCTGCGACCGCGGCGAAGAAGCTGCAGGTCTACCTGCCCGCGACCCCGGAGGAGTTCCAGGAGTCGGCGATCACGCGCGAGCAGTACGACGAGCTCGCCGCGAACCCGCCCGCCTGGCTCGTGCAGCTGCGCGAGGAGGGGCCGCACCCCCGCTCCGTCATCGCCTCCCGGCTGAACGTCTCCATCTCGGGGCTCGCCCGCGGCGGCGTCACCGAGGCGCTGACCACTCCCGAGATCCAGGCCCTGCTCGACGAGGTCCCCGAGTGGCTGCGCGTCGAGCAGAACCGCTACGCGGAGGTCCGCCGCGAGCAGGCCCGCATCAAGTCCGAGCGCGCCGCCAAGGCCGCCGACTGACCCCACCCCAGCCTGCAGGACCCCGATCCGGCGCGGGCGACGTGGCCTGCGGACCGGAACGGGATCCCGCCGAGGGGAGCCGCGCGGCTACTGGTTCGAGAACGCGGCGTCGAACGACGCGGTCGGGGTCCTCCAGAGCAGCGAGCGGATGAAGCCGACGGCCTCCTTCGCGCCGTGGAGGCGGTCCATCCCGGCGTCCTCCCACTCGATGGAGATCGGGCCGGAGTAGCCGATCGACTCCAGCGCCCGGAACGCGTCCTCCCACGGGACGTCGCCGTGCCCCGTCGAGACGAAGTCCCAGCCGCGGCGCGGGTCGCCCCAGGGCAGGTGCGAGCCGAGCACGCCGGCGCGGCCGTTCTTCGGGCGCAGGCGGGTGTCCTTGCAGTCGACGTGGTAGATCCGGTCCTTGAAGTCGACGATGAAGCCGACCGGGTCGATGTCCTGCCACATCATGTGCGACGGATCCCAGTTGAAGCCGAAGGCCGGGCGGTGCCCGATCGCCTCGAGGGTGCGCACGCTCGACCAGTAGTCGTAGGCGATCTCGGACGGGTGCACCTCGTGCGCGTAGACCACGCCGTTCGCGTCGAACTCGTCGAGGATCGGGTTCCAGCGCGTCGCGAAGTCCTCGTACCCCTCGTCGATGACGGAGGCCGGCACCGGCGGGAACTGCGCCACGTAGGGCCAGATCTTCGAGCCGGTGAAGCCGACGACCACGTTCACACCGAGCTTGCGGGCGACCCGCGCCGAGCGCTTCATGTCCTCGGCGGCGCGCTGCCGCACCCCCTCCGCGTCGCCGTCGCCCCAGGTGTAGTCGCGCACGAGTGCCTTGTGGCGGAAGTCGATCGGGTCGTCGCAGACGGCCTGGCCGGTGAGGTGGTTCGAGATGGCGAAGACCTCGAGGCCGTAGCGGTCGAGGATCTCCAGACGCGAGGCGGCGTAGGCGTCGTCCTCGTCCGCGCGCTTGAGGTCGAGATGGTCGCCCGAGGCCGCGATCTCGAGTCCGTCGTAGCCCCACTCGGCGGCGAGTCGGGCGACCTCCTCGAAGGGCAGATCGGCCCACTGGCCGGTGAACAGCGTCACGGGGTGGGTGGCGGGGTAGGTCTTCTCGTCGCTCATGCGGCGATCTCCGTCCGGTCGTCGGCGGCGGGCACGGTCACCCAGGCGCCTGTCTCGGCCGCGTCGAGCACGGCCTCGGTGATGCGCGCCGCGCGGAGGCCGTCGGCGAAGGTCGGCAGACCCTCCACGTCGGCGCCCGCCACGGCGGCGTAGGTGTCGCGGGCGAACGCCGTGAAGGCGTCCTGGTAGCCCATCGGATGGCCGCTCGGCACGATCGAGAGCCGGGCCGCATCGGGCGCGAGGATCGAGGCGTCGCGCGGCACCAGCAGGGCGCTGTCGCGCCGGCCGACCCACAGCGTCTCGGGGAGCTCCTGCTCGAAGCGCAGCGACTCCTCCAGCCCGGACACCTCGAGCACCAGCTCGTTGCGGTGGCCCGCGGTGACCTGCGAGACGAGGAGCGTGCCGACGGCGCCGCCCTCGAGCCGGACGATCAGGCCGGCCACGTCCTCGGTGCTCACCGGGCGGCCGCCGCGCTCGGCGTGGACGGTGCTCGTGATCGCGGCGAGCGAGTTGATCCGGTCGCCGGTGACGAACTCCAGCAGGTCGACCAGGTGCGAGCCGATGTCGCCGAAGGCGCGCGAGCGGCCGCCGGCGGCCGGGTCGACGCGCCAGTTGTCGTCGGAGGCGCCCAGCAGCCAGTCCTGGAGGTAGCTCCCGCGGACCGTGACCAGACGGCCGGTCTCGCCGGAGGCGACGCGGGCACGGGCCTCGCGCACCATCGGGTGGAAGCGGTAGGCGAACGGGACGGTCGCCACCACGCCGGCGGAGGACGCGGCCGCAGCGAGCGACTCCGCCTCCCGAAGCGTCGCGGCGAGCGGCTTCTCGCAGACCACGTGCTTGCCCGCCTCGATCGCCGCGAGCGCGAGTGCGGCGTGCGTGGCGTTCGGGGTGCAGACGTGCACGAGGTCGATGCTCTCGTCCTCGATCAGGGCCCGGGCGTCCGGGTAGGCGCGCTCGACGCCGAGCTCGGCCGCCGCCCGCTCGCCCTTCTCCGGGGTGGAGGAGGCGACTCCGGCGAGCACCGCTCCGGCGCTGCGGGCCGCGCGGCTGTGCACGGCCGCCATGAAGCCGCCGCCGAGCACGCCGACGCGCAGGGGCGCGGGCATCAGGAGAGGGTCGCTTCGGTCGGGTCCCAGCTCTCGGGCAGTGCGGGGCGGGGCGTCACGGAGCTGGTGACGAGGACCTTCTCGCCGGTCTCGGCGGCCTCGAGGAGCGAGAGCATCACGTCGGTGACGTGGTACGCGAGGTCTCCGGAGGCGGCCTCGGGGCGGTCGGCCCGGATCGCACGGGCGAGCTCGAGCACGCCGGTGCCGCGGGAGGCGGTCGAGCCGGTCGCCGCGATGACCTCCGGCTCGGCGGACCCGCGGCGGTGCAGGGTGATCTCTCCGTCGTGCTGGTTCGGGTCGGGGAGGACGAGGGTGCCCTCGGAGCCGTTGATCTCGACGAAGCCGGTGCGCGGCAGGCTCGACTCGAAGCTCCACACGCCCTGGGCCGAGGCCCCGGACTCGAAGCGGAGCAGCCCGCCGATGTGCGTCGGGATGGTCACCGGGAACTCGGTGCCCTCCTTCGGGCCGGAGCCCACGACGCGGGTGGCGCGGGCCTGGGACGAGACGGCGGTGACGCTCTCGACGGGGCCGAGGTTCTGCACGAGCGTGGTGATGTAGTACGGGCCCATGTCCAGCAGCGGTCCGCCGCCCTCGGCGAAGAAGAACTCCGGGTTCGGGTGCCACGACTCGGGGCCGGGGCCCTGGAAGAGGGTGAGGGCGGAGAGCGGCGTGCCGATGGCTCCGCTCTCGATCACGCGCTGCGCCGTCTGGAGGCCCGCGCCCAGGAAGGTGTCGGGAGCGGTCGCGACGCGCAGCCCCTTCTCCTTGGCCAGCGCGAGCAGCTCGATCCCGCTGTCGCGGTCGAGCGAGAAGGGCTTCTCGGTCCACACGTGCTTGCCCGCCTCGACCGCGCGGCGCGCGACCTCGACGTGCGCGGCCGGGATCGTGAGGTTCACGACGATCTCGATGCCCTCGTGCGCGAGGAGCTCCTCGACGGTGCCGGAGGCGGGGACGCCGAAGGCCTCGGCCTGGGTCCTCGCCCGCTCGAGGTCGATGTCGGCGACGAAGAGCACCTCGAGGTCGGGGAAGACGGTGAGGTTGGTCAGGTACTGGGTGCTGATGTTGCCGGCGCCGATGACGCCGACGCCCACGCGGCCGGTGCCGCTCATGCGCCGAGCCCCGAGACGTAGCGGTGGGCCGACTCCAGGCCCTCGAAGATGTCGCCGGCGTAGGCGTCGAACTCCAGCACGGGCAGGGCTTGCGGAGCGGCGGCGAGGATCGCCGGGACGTCCATCGCGCCCTCGCCCGCGGGCAGCTGCTCCTGGGTGTCGGCCGAGATCGGGCCGTCCTTCACGTGCAGGAAGCGCACCTGGTCGCCGAGGCGTCCGAGCACCTCGACCGGGTCGTCGCCGCCGACGGCCGCCCAGTAGGTGTCGAGCTCGAGGACCATGCGCGGGTCGAGGAGGCCCGCGAGGTGCTCGAAGGCGCTGCGGCCGTCGACGCGGTTCTCGAACTCGAAGGCGTGGTTGTGGTAGCCGAGCACCAGGCCGCGGGCGGCGGCGGAGTCGACCAGCGCGTTCAGCTCGTCGGCGATGCGGGCGACGTCGTCCGCGGTGGTCCAGCGGGTCGGGTCGACGAAGGGGTCGATCACGGTCTCGACGCCGAGCGAGGCGGCCGTGTCGAGGATCTCGTCGACGGTGGCGTCGCCCTGCGGGCCGAGGAGGCGCGCGTGGGCGCTGGGAGCGCGCAGTCCGCTGGCCGGGAGCGCCGCGCGGTAGGCGTCGGCCAGGTCGACGAACCCGAAGAGCTCGACCGTGGTGAAGCCGATCGCCGCGAGGCGGTCGAGGGTGGCGGGCAGATCGGCCGCGAGCGGCTCGCGCACCGAGTACAGCTGGACAGAGAGGTCTGGGGGTGTGGCCACCGGTGGGGCTCCTGATCGCATCGGAAGGTGTGCCTCGAACCCTACGCGGACTTTTGCTCACGGACAAGCAAAACTAGCCCTGCGCGCCCGCCAAGTCGGGCACCCGCCGCACAGAAGCACGGGCGCTGTGGTTGACTCTGGCCATGTCCCCGCGCCGCCGCATCACCGTCAGCGCGGTCGGCGAGCTCCTGCTCCTGCTGGCCGACGGGGCGCCCCGGACGCGGGCCGACGTGGTCGCCGAGACGGGCCTGCCGCGCGCGGCCGTCTCCGCCCAGCTCGACGTCCTCACCGCCTCCGGCCTGGTCGCCCGACAGGACGACGCCCCCTCCTCCGGCGGCCGTCCCGCCGCCCGCGTGGCCTTCGACCCCCGGGCGCGCAGCCTCCTCGCCGTCGACCTGGGCGCCGCGCACGCCGTCGTCGCCCTGACCGACCTCGACGGCACGGTCCTCGCCCGCCGCCGCGAGAGCATCGCCATCGCCGACGGCCCCCTCGCCGTCCTCGGCCACGCCCTCGACGTCGCCGCGACCCTGCTCGGCCGGACTCCGGCGGCCGGCCCGCTCGCGGGAGTCGGCGTCGGCGTCCCCGGACCCGTCGAGCACGCGACGGGCCGCCCGGTGAAGCCGCCGATCATGCCCGGCTGGGACCGCTTCGACATCCCGGAGTTCGTCGGCCGCCGCCTCCCCGTGCCCGTCCTCGTCGACAACGACGTGAACCTGCTGGCGCTCGGCGAGCACGCCGACCACTACGCCGACGTCGACGACCTCCTCTACGTGAAGGTCTCCACCGGCATCGGAGCCGGGATCGTCAGCGGCGGCGCCCTGCAGCGCGGAGCCCTCGGAGCCGCGGGCGACCTGGGCCACGTGCAGGTCCCCGGCGACCGCGGCGAGGCCGACCTCGAGGCGATCGCGAGCGGCTCGGCGATCGCCCGCCGGCTGACCGAGTCCGGGATCGACGCCGCCAGCACCTCCGACGTCGTCACCCTGCTGACCGGCGGGGACCCCACCACCGTCGAGCTCACGCGCGCCGCCGGCCGCGACATCGGCGAGGTGCTCGCCACCTGCGTGAACCTCTTGAACCCGTCCGTCATCGTCGTCGGCGGCAGCATCGCCCAGGCCAGCCACGAGGTCCTCGCCGGGGTCCGCGAGGTCGTCTACCGCCGCTCCCTCCCCCTGGCGACCCGCGCGCTCGACATCGTGCAGGCCGCGGCCCAGGGCGGAGGCGTCCGCGGTGCCGCCCTGATGGTCCGGCGCCACCTCCTCTCCCCCGCGCACGTCGACGCCTTCCTCGACGCCTGAGCCGCCGCCTCGGGCCGTCCCGCCCCGGTGAGAGGCCGCGGGTCGGCGTGCCGATTCGACCGGGCGCCGCAGGGGGCAGAGAATGAATCGGTGCCCGACCTGCAGCTCTCCTTCCCCTGGGAGACGCAGCCCGTCTTCACGGACGCCGAGCCCCCGCACCTCCGGAGGGTCGTCGCCGACTCCTCGGACCGCGTCGCCTGGCTCCGCGCCCGCTCGCGCGGCATCACGGCGACCGATGTCGCCCGCCTCTCCTCCCCCGCCGCGATCGGCAGGGCCGCACTCGACAAGCTCTACGGCACCGGCTTCGGCGGCAACGCCTTCACCGACCACGGCCGCGCCCGCGAGCCCGAGATCGCCGCCTGGGTGCGGAGCGAGCACGCGATCGAGCCCAGCAGCACCCTCTTCCACGCGAGCCAGGAGCGGCGCCACCTCGCCACGCCCGACGGCATCGGCCTCCGCGAGGACGGCCGGCTCGAGCTCTGCGAGATCAAGACCACGACCAAGCCGTGGCGGAGCATCCCGCGCCACTACCTGCGGCAGGTCTTCTGGCAGCAGTACGTCCTCGGCGCCGAGCGCACGCTCGTCGTCTGGGAGCAGCACCGCGACTTCGTGCCGATCGAGGGCGAGCCGAACTCCCGCTGGGTCGACCGCGACGAGGACGAGATCCACATCCTCGTCCGCCTGGCGGGGATGCTGATGGCCGAGCTGCACGAGCGGACGCGCGCCCGGTGACGGTCCTCCTCCTGCACGGCCTGGGCGGCGACCGCTCCCAGCCGCTGGGGCTGCTGCGCTCCGCCCTCCCCGCCGGCAGCGAGGTCATCGCTCCGGACGTCCGCGCCCACGGCGCCTCCGAGCTGCTCGGCGCGCCCGGCGACTTCGCCCTCGAGGCGCTCGCCGACGAGGTGACGGAGGAGGTCGTGCGCGCCGGAGCCGCGCACAAGCCGCTCACGGTGCTCGGCATCTCGATGGGCGCGGCGATCGCCCTGCGCCTCGCCGTCCGACGCGTGCTGCCGATCGACCGCGCCGTCTTCGTGCGCCCCGCCTTCACCGCCGAGCCGCTGCCCGAGAACCTCACCGTGTTCCCCGTCATCGCGCAGCTGCTGCACGACCACGGAGCGAAGCGCGGCGAGCGGATGTTCCGCGCCTCGAGCCTGTTCGCGCGCGCCGCCGAGGTGTCCCCCGCGTCGGCGGAGGCGCTGACGCTGCAGTTCCGCTCCCCGCGCGCGGCCGAGCGCGCCGTCCGGCTCGCCCAGATCCCGCGGAACGCCGCCTACCGCGACTCCGGAGAGCTGGGCGAGGTCATCGCGCGCACCCTGGTGATCGCGGCCGAGCGCGACCCCGTGCACCCGGTCGAGGTCGCGGAGGCGTGGGCTAGGGCTCTTCCGGATGCGGACTGCGAGCGGGTGCCGTCGCGGGACGAGGGCTTCGCCGCTCAGCAGGACCGGATCCGCGGGCACGTCCGCGGCTGGCTCGCTCAGCGCTGAGGTCCTCGAGCGCGAGCACCAGGCCGACGAACGCGAGCCAGAGCACTGCGATCGCCGTCGCCACGAACTCGAGCGTCCCGCCGAGCCGCAGCCACACGCGCAGGAGCGACAGGATCCCGCCCGTCCCGGCGACGACCGCCACCGAGATCCCGGCGGCGAGCGAGAGCCGCGCGACCGCCGGGCGCCCCCGCACGGTCGCCAGCTGGAGCATCGCGGCGCAGGCGGCCCCGAAGCCGAGCACGGCGGCCGAGGTGTGGATGAGGTCCTGCCAGCGGAAGGCCGGCCCGACCGGCAGCGGGCAGCCCGCCGTGCAGGTCACCTGCGAGGCGAGCGCGAAGCAGGCGGCCGCCAGGAGGATCGCGCCCGCCGGGCGGAGGGCGGGCAGCAGGCGGGCGCGCACCGGCCAGGCGCCCGCGGCGATCAGCGCGCCGCCGGCCGCCACGAGCAGAAGGGCGGCCTCGAAGGCGCCCGCCGTCGGCAGGTCCGGCGCGCCCATCTCGCTGACGTAGACCCAGCGGCTGGTGCCGATGCTGATCCGGGCGGCCAGGAGGACCACGAGCCCGGCCAGGACAAGGAGGGCACCGCCGACCAGCAGGGTACGTCGGCGTCGCATCCCCTCATCGTGCCAGACCGGGCGCCCGCGGCTCCGCGCGCCAATCTTCTCCCGAGGGTGACACCCCCGTAACAGCGCCGACTCATTGCCTCGATTGACTGGTCGCGGCGTCGGATGCGGGGATCGGGGGCGACGTCCTCGGCACGCTCCACCCGCACGCCTCAGCGACAGGAAAGGCGACGATGCACACCAGCGCGCTCGGGCACGGCCTCGCGATCGGCGAGATCCCGGAGGAGGTCGTCCTCCCCGACACGATGACGGCGGCGGTGATCGACGCGCCGGGCGACGCCTCCGCCCTGCACCTGGCGACCGTGCCGACCCCCTCCGCCATCAACGCCGAGTTCACCGTGAAGGTGGTCGCGGCCGGCGTGAACCCGCTCGACGCGAAGACGCGCGCGGGCCAGGGGGTCGCCTCGCAGATCGCCTCCTACCCGGCGGTCCTCGGCCACGACTTCTCGGGCGTCGTCGTCTCGAGCCCCTACCCGGCGCATCCGCTGCGGCCGGGCGACGAGGTCTACGGCTTCGTCATGGTGCCGCGCTACTCGGGCTCCTACGCGGAGTACGTCAGCGTGCCGAGCGTCTCCATCGCGCGGAAGCCGTCGACGCTCTCGCACGTGGAGGCGGCCGGCGTCCCGCTCGCGGCGCTCACCGCCTGGGGCATGGTCGTCGAGCTCGCCAAGGCGCACGAGGGCCAGCGGATCCTCATCCACGCCGGGTCGGGCGGAGTCGGCCACTTCGCGGTGCAGTTCGCCGCCTACTTCGGCGCCTCGGTTATCGCGACCGGCTCGACCCGCAACCTGCAGTGGCTGCACGAGCTCGGCGCCGCGCAGGTGATCGACCACACGGCCGAGCGCTTCGACGAGCTGCTGTCCGGCGTCGACGTGGTCATCGATCTGGTCGGCAACGTCCACGACGACACGGGCTCGCGCTCGCTGAGGGTCCTCCGCCCCGGGGGCCTGATCGTGAACGCGCCCACCGGGAGCTGGCCCGGGTTCTTCGAGGAGGCGGCCGCTGCGGGCGTGCGCGCCTCCACCTACCGCGTCGCTCCCGACGGGGCGACCCTCGGCGTGGTCTCGCGCCTTCTCGAGTCGGGCGACGTCCGCGTCTTCATCGACGGCATCTTCCCCCTCGCCCGCGCCTGCGAGGCGCACGAGCAGCTCGAGACGGGCCACACCCGCGGCAAGATCGTCCTCACCGTCTCCGAGGGCTGACCTCGGCGAGATGCCGCTCCGGTACGCCACGCGGAGCGTGTCGCGTACCCGGGCGGCGTCTCGCGGGGAGGGTCAGGAGAGAGAGCGCTCGAGGACGAAGTCGTCCTCCCAGCGGTCGCCGACGAGGAAGCGCTTGCGGCCGACGACCGCGAAGCCGTGCTTGGAGTAGAAGCGCTGAGCGCGCGCGTTCTCCTCGTTGACGCCGAGCCAGACGCCCGCGGCACCGTGAGCCCGCGCCTCCTCGAGGGTCGCGGCCATCAGCGCGGCCGCCGCTCCGGAGCCGTGCCGGCCGGGCAGGAGGTAGAACTTGCTGAGCTCGACGGTCGGACGCAGCCGGATCGCCGCGACGACGTCGGCGTCGGCGGGCTCCCCGCGCACGAGCATCGCGTAGCCGGTCAGCGCGCCGGAGTCGTCGTCGACCAGGAGCGAGCGGAGCGGATCGGCGAGGTGGTCGCGGAAGCGCTCGACCGAGAGCACGGTGCGCACGAACTCGGCCTTCGCCTCCGCGGTGGTGTGCGGCGGGCAGGCCAGCGGGAAGGTCGCGGCGGCCAGCTCGGCCAGGGCCTCGGCATCGGCGGCCGACGCGCGGCGGACGGTCACGGGAGGCGCGGCGGAGTGGAGCGGCGGATCACCGGTCCAGTATGCCGGGACGACGAAGGAGGGGGCCCGCCGAAGCGGACCCCCTCCTCACGTCAGTGCGTGCTCGGCTCAGGCCAGGACGTTGACGTCCAGCGGGATGCCGGGGCCGAAGGTCGTCGAGACGGCGGCCTTCTGGATGTAGCGGCCCTTCGAGGAGGACGGCTTGAGGCGGAGGATCTCGTCGAGCGCGGTCTTGAAGTTCTCCTGGAGCTGCTCCTCGGTGAACGCGGCCTTGCCCACGACGAGGTGCACGTTGGCGTGCTTGTCGACGCGGAACTCGATCTTTCCGCCCTTGATCTCGGTCACGGCCTTCGCCACGTCCGGGGTCACGGTGCCGGTCTTCGGGTTGGGCATGAGGCCGCGGGGGCCGAGCACCTTTCCGAGACGGCCGACCTGGCCCATGAGCTCCGGGGTCGAGACGGCGGAGTCGAACGAGGTGTACCCGCCCGCGACCTTCTCGATGAGCTCGGCGCCTCCGACCTCGTCGGCACCGGCGGCCAGCGCGGCCTCGGCGGCCGGACCGGTCGCGAACACGATGACGCGGGCGGTCTTGCCCGTGCCGTGGGGCAGGATGACCGTGCCGCGGACCATCTGGTCGGCCTTGCGGGGGTCGACACCGAGCTTGAGGGCGACCTCGACGGTGCTGTTGAACTTGGCGGAACCGGTCTCGCGGGCGAGCGCGACGGCCTCGTCGGCCGTGTAGAACTTGCCCTCTTCGAGCTTGGCCGCGGCGGCCCGGTAGGCCTTCGACTTCTGTGCCATGTTGTTTCTCCTTGAAACGAGAATGTGGTTCTAGAGCCTGGCGGGCTCTCCCACGGGGGTGATGGAGTTCTAGTGGTGCCGCGATCGCGGCCGTGACTGCTGCTCGCGGGAGGCGGAGAGGTCGTGCGGAGGCGTTTCCGGACCGGGCGTGCGACCCCGCTGAGGGGCCGCCGTCGGGTTCTCGAGGCTTCCGCGGTGGGTCCGCACCGGTGGGCGCGTCGCTCCCGCCGTCGAGCAGTGCGTCGCGCTACTCGACCGTGATGCCCATCGAGCGGGCGGTGCCGGCGATGATCTTCGCGGCGGCGTCGATGTCGTTGGCGTTCAGGTCGACCTGCTTCGCCTCGGCGATCTCGCGGACCTGCGCCTGGGTGAGCTTCGCGACCTTCACGGTGTGCGGGGTCGAAGAGCCCTTGGCGACGCCGGCGGCCTTCTTGATGAGCTCCGCCGCGGGCGGGGTCTTCAGCACGAAGGTGAACGAGCGGTCCTCGTAGACGGTGATCTCGACGGGGATGACGTTGCCGCGCTGCGACTCGGTCTGCGCGTTGTACGCCTTGCAGAACTCCATGATGTTGACGCCGTGCTGACCGAGCGCCGGACCGATCGGAGGCGCGGGGTTGGCCGCGCCGGCCTTGATCTGGAGCTTGATCAGGCCGGTGACCTTCTTCTTGGGGGCCATTCTGATTCCTTTTCTCAGGGTTCGAGCGGTCGGGGGCTCCCGGCCGCTCTCCCGCGCATCCGACGGTGCCGGATCGCGGTGGAGGAGGGTCGTCCGACGCGCACAGAGGCGGGCGCCGACACGAAAACCCGTACGAGCTTACACGAGCGGGGCCACCCCCGACAGGGCGGAGGAGGGGCCGACGCCCGGGTGCGCGTGGGGCGGCGTTGGAGGGGGCGCCGCCCGGAACGGCGAACGCCCCCTCCGACCTGCGGAGGAGGCGTTCATGCGGCGCGGAGGCGACGCGTCAGAGCTTGGTGACCTGGTCGAACGACAGCTCGACCGGGGTCTCGCGCTCGAAGAGCGAGACGAGCACGGTGAGCTTGCCGCTCTCGGGCTTGATCTCGCTGATCGAGCCGGGAAGACCCGCGAACGAGCCCTCCTTGATGGTGATGGTCTCGCCGATCTCGAAGTCGACCTCGGCGGGCAGCACGCGCTGGGCCTGCTTCTGGCCCTTGGCACCGGAGGTCTTCGAGGGGGCGACGTCCTTGATCTCGACGAGGCTCTTCAGCATCGTGAAGGCCTCCTCGAAGCGCAGCGGGGTCGGGTTGTGGGCGTTGCCCACGAAGCCGGTGACGCCCGGCGTGTGGCGGACGACCGACCACGAGTCCTCGTTGAGGTCCATGCGCACCAGCACGTAGCCGGGGATGCGCACGCGGGTGACCATCTTGCGCTGGCCGTTCTTGATCTCGACCACGTCCTCCATCGGGACCTGGACCTCGAAGATGTAGTCCTCGGCCTCGAGCGAGACCTTGCGGTTCTCGATGTTCGACTTCACGCGCTTCTCGAAGCCGGCGTAGGAGTGGATGACGTACCACTTGCCCGGCTTGCCGCGCAGCTCGGTGCGGAAGGCCTCGTACGGGTCGATGTCGGCGAGGTCCTCACCGGCGGCCTCGGCGTCCTCGGCGGCGACCTCGGCCTCGTCCTCGACGGCCTCGAGGGCCGCTTCGGCCTCCTCGACGGTGTCGATGTGCGCGGCCTCGTCGACCGCGGAGTCGGCCTCGGGGTCGTCGACGGAGCCGATGGCGTCCAGCGCTGCCTCGAGGTCGGAGGCGAGGTCGTCCTCGGACTCGTTCTCGTCGATGATGCTCAGCGCACCCTGCTCGGCGGGCTCGACGGCGTCCTCAGCCTGCGACTGGACGTCGCCCTCCTGCTCCTCCTCGACCTCCGACGACTGCTCGGCAGCCGTCGCCCAGTCGACGTCGTCGCGGTTTCTGTCAGACACTCGTCACAACTCTCTCTCGATCGATCGGTCGCGCCCCTCGGGGCGCGTCCCGCTGTCGCCGGCACCCTCCGCTCGCGCGGCCCGGATGCTCTCGGGTCAGGCGGCGGGTGTGCCGAACACGTACGTCACGGCCAGGGCGAACACCCAGTCGAGGAAGGACACCAGCGCCATCATGATGACGACGAAGATCAGCACGACCACGACGTAGTTGCCCAGCTCCTTGCGGGTGGGCGTCACGACCTTCTTCAGCTCGGCGATGACCTGCCGGATGAAGAGGGCGATGCGCGCGAACGGGTTGCGCCGCGCGGCTCGCTGCTGATTGGCGATCGCGACGACGTCCTCGCTCGGCTCGTCGACTGCTTTCCCGGCCACCTGCACGCACCTTTCCCGCACCGGAACCTCCGGTGTGGCCGACCGCCCGTCATGGGCGGCCCTGGACCGATGACCGCAGCGTCGCGGGGACCGCGTGCGACGGGCATCGATGTGCAGGGCGGACAGGGCTCGAACCTGCAACCTGCGGTTTTGGAGACCGCTGCTCTACCAATTGAGCCACCGCCCTATGGATGCCGTTGCGAGCATCCGAGGAGGAGACCGACCCGCCGCCCCACCGCCACGACCCTCGCGGGCGCTGTGGATGAGGGCAGAGATCGACTACCTCGGACGAGTGTACGTGGACCCGCTGGGCGTGTCCAGCCGAGCGGCGGGGGGCCTCGGAGCCCCGTGCGCGCGCAGGATACGCTGGCCGTCGTGTCCTCCACCACGCGCATCTCCGCCCGCATCGCCGCCATCGCCGAGTCCGCCACTCTGAAGGTCGACGCCAAGGCGAAGGCCCTCCAGGCCCAGGGCCGCCCGGTCGTGTCCTACGCCGCCGGCGAGCCCGACTTCCTCACTCCCGAGCACATCGTCGAGGCCGCCTCGGCCGCCGTGCTCGACCCGGGGAACTACCGCTACACCCCCGCGGCGGGCCTCCCCGACCTCCGCGCGGCCATCGCGGAGAAGACGGCGCGCGACTCCGGATGGGCCGTCGACCCCTCGCAGGTCGTGGTCACCAACGGCGGCAAGCAGGCCGTCTACCAGGCCTTCCAGACCCTCCTCGACGACGGCGACGAGGTGCTGGTGCCGACCCCGTACTGGACCACCTACCCCGAGGCGATCAAGCTCGCCGGCGGCGTGCAGGTGGACGTGTTCGCGGGCGCCGACCAGGGCTACCTGGTCACGGTCGAGCAGCTGGAGGCCGCGCGCACCGAGCGCACCAAGGTGCTCCTGTTCGTCTCCCCCTCCAACCCCACCGGCGCCGTCTACTCGGCCGAGCAGACCCGCGAGATCGGCGAGTGGGCCGAGGAGCACGGCCTCTGGATCATCGCCGACGAGATCTACCAGAACCTCGTCTACTCCACCGGCGACCAGGACGACGCGAGCCCGCTCGAGCACGCGACCTCGATCGTCGAGGCGGTGCCGGCCCTGCGCGACCGGACGATCCTCGTCAACGGCGTCGCGAAGACCTACGCGATGACCGGCTGGCGCGTCGGATGGATGGTCGGCCCGGCCGACGCGATCAAGGGCGCCTCGAACCTCCAGTCGCACCTCTCGAGCAACGTCTCGAACATCTCGCAGCGCGCCGCGATCGCCGCCCTCACCGGCCCGCAGGAGCCGGCCGAGGAGATGCGCCTGGCCTTCGACCGCCGCCGCCGCACCATCGTCGCCGAGCTGAACGCGATCGACGGGATCGAGTGCCCCACCCCCGGCGGCGCGTTCTACGTCTACCCCGACGTGAACGGGCTGCTGAACCGCGAGTGGAACGGCACCACCCCGACGACCTCCCTCGAGCTCGCCGACCTCATCCTCGAGCAGGCCGAGGTCGCCACCGTCCCCGGCGAGGCCTTCGGTCCGAGCGGCTACCTCCGCCTGTCCTACGCCCTCGGCGACGACGCGCTCCTCGAGGGCGTGCGCCGCTTGCAGCGGCTCTTCGGCACCGTTTAGCCCTCCTCCGCCTGCGCCGTCGATCGGCAGCGGCGGCTCGACGACAGGGGTGCGTCGCAGAGAGCGGGGTGCGCAGCGCGGACGACGATCCGTGACACGCGGATCGCCGATCGCCGCTCGACCGTGCCGCACGGTGACGGCGGGTACTGCGACGGGCCTGTCCGACAGGTGAGGGGTGCGTGGCATCTCGGGGCGGGGAGGGCAAGAGGGAGGCGGAAATCGGGAATCACTGTCGCCGGAGGGGTGCGACAGGGCACGCTGTGACGATGAGCGAAGACCACGCCGTCCGAGTCCGCGACCTGCGGAAGGACTACGGGGGCGCTCCGGCGGTCGCGGGAGTCTCCTTCGACATCCACCGGGGCGAGACCTTCGCGCTCCTCGGCCCGAACGGCGCCGGGAAGTCGACGACCATCGAGATCCTCGAGGGCTACCGCGACCGCTCCGGCGGCGAGGTGTCGGTGCTCGGGGTCGACCCGCGCCACGGCGACCTGGCGTGGAAGGCGCGTCTGGGGATCGTCCTGCAGTCCAGCGGCGAGTCCGGCAACGCGACGGTGCGCGAGCAGATCGCGCACTTCGCCAGCCTCTATCCGCGACCGCGCGACGTCGACGAGACCATCGAGGCCGTCGGGCTGACGTCCAAGGCCCGCTCGCGCATCGGGCGCCTCTCCGGCGGCCAGCGCCGCCGCGTCGACGTCGCCCTCGGCATCATCGGCCGTCCCGAGCTGGTGTTCCTCGACGAGCCCACCACGGGATTCGACCCCGAGGCCCGCCACTCCTTCTGGGACCTGATCGCTCTGCTCAAGAGCGAGGGCACGACCATCCTGCTCACCACCCACTACCTCGACGAGGCCGCCCGCCTCGGCGACCGCGCCGCCGTGATCTCCGGCGGGCGGCTCCTGGCCATCGGCCCGATGAGCGCGATCGGAGGGGACGAGGCGCGCGTCCCGATCGTGCAGTGGCGCGAGGACGGCGTGCTGCACCGGCTGCGCACCACCGAGCCCGCCCGGACCGTCGCCGAGCTGCACGCCCGGATCGGGGAGCCGACGGCGCTCGAGGTCGTCCGCCCCAGCCTCGAGGACATCTACCTCGACCTCATCCGCGAGGACCGCGACGCGGTCGACCTGATCGGAGAGCCCGCGTGACCGCCGTCGCCACCCGCCCCCGCACCCTCTCCACCGGCCCGGGACGCACCGTCCGCCTCGGACTCGCCCGCGCCCGCTACGAGATCCGCTCGTACTTCCGCGCTCCGGACCAGGTGTTCTTCACCTTCCTCTTCCCGGTGCTGCTCCTGACGATCTTCTCGGTCGCGTTCGGCGACACCGCGGTGATGCAGGCGAACCCGCAGGACCCGGGCATCCCGATGGCCGAGTACTACGTGCCGGGCCTCGCCGCGGCCGGGATCCTGCTCTCGGGCGTCCAGAACCTGGGCGTCGACATCGCGGTCGAGCGCGGCGACGGCACGCTCAAGCGCCTCGCGGGGGCACCGCTGCCGGTCTTCAGCTACTTCATCGGCAAGTTCGGCCAGGTGCTCGTGACGAGCCTCGCGCAGACGGCCCTGCTGCTCCTCGTCGCGGCGACGGTGTTCTCGGTCGAGCTGCCCACCGACAGCGGGCGCTGGGCGACCTTCGCCTGGGTCTACCTGGCAGGAGTCGCGACGTCGGCCATCCTCGGCATCGCCGTCTCCGCGCTGCCCCGCTCGGGCAAGAGCGCGACCGCCGTGATCGTGCCGCCGCTGCTCGTGCTGCAGTTCATCTCGGGGTCGTACCTGTCGTTCACGACGCTGCCGGACTGGCTGCAGAACACGGCGAGCGTCTTCCCGCTCAAGTGGATCGCGCAGGGCATGCGCGCCGTGTTCCTGCCGAGCGGGTTCGAGGAGGCGGAGGTGAACGGGTCGTGGGACCTCGGCGGCGTCGCGCTGGTGCTCGGTATCTGGCTCGTCGTGGGGCTCGTCGCCTGCCGCTTCGGCTTCCGCTGGATCCGCCGCGACAGCTGAGCCGGAGGAGGCCGCGGCCGGAGGGCGCGCGTCCCCGCGAGCGCGGGGCCTGCGCGCGCAGACCGCGCGGACTCAGACCGCGGTGCCGACCACGACGGGCTCGGGGTGCAGCAGCACGCCGAACTCCGCCAGGACGCGGCCCTGGACGTACCGGGCGAGCTCAGCGACCTGTTCGGCCGTCGCTCCTCCGCGGTTGGTCAGGGCGAGGGTGTGCTTGCTCGACACGGCGGCCCGCGAGCCGGGCAGGGCGAAACCGCGCGAGACGCCGGCGTGCTCGATCAGCCACGCGGCGCTGAGCTTCACCAGGCCGTCGGCGCGGGGAGGCACGGGCAGCCCGACGGGCGCTCCTGCCTCGACCGCGGCGAGCGGAGTGATGACGGGCGCTTCCGCCGTCGGCTCGACCGGCCAGCGCGGCGCCTCGGGCGGCAGGGAGTCGGCGAATGCGCTCGTGACGAGGGGGTTGGTGAAGAAGGAGCCGGCGCTCGCGGTGTCCGGGTCCTCCGGATCGAGGACCATGCCCTTGCCCGCGCGCAGCGCCAGCACGGTCTCGCGCACCCGCGCGAGCGGCACGCGGTCGCCGAGCGCGACTCCGAGCGCCGACGCCAGCTGACCGTAGGCGACGGGAGTGCCGTCGCCCTCGGCGCCGACCTCCTCGAGCGCGAACTCGACGGCCAGCACCGCGCCCCGGCGGCCCTGCTTGATCACGGAGGTGCGGTAGGCGAACTGCAGCTCCTCCGCCGTCAGCCGGACGGGCTCGCGGGCGCCCTCGTCGAGGAAGTCGACCGCGACCAGCGTGTCCGAGAGCTCCTGGCCGTAGGCGCCGATGTTCTGCACCGGCGACGCACCGACCGTGCCGGGGATGCCGCTGAGGGCCTCGAGGCCCGCCCAGCCGCGCTCCACGGTCGTCGCGACGAGGCCGTCCCACGACTCGCCCGCCTGGACCCGCAGGAGCACGCGCCCCGGCTCGTCGGAGGGGAGCCGCTCGACGCCGGTGGTGCGCACGCGCACGACCGTGCCCTCGACCCCGTCGTCGCCCACGAGGAGGTTGGAGCCGCCGCCGAGCAGCAGCCACGGCTCGTCGTCCGACCACAGGCCGACGAGCGTCTCGACCAGCTCCGCCTCGGTGGCGGGCTCGACGAGGCGCTCGGCGGGTCCGCCGACGCGGAGGGTGGTCAGGGCGGAGAGCAGCGGCGCGGAGGTCACGCGAGTCGGACCCGTGCCTGGGCCTTGCCGAGGACGGACTGGCCCTCGACCGAGACGGCGAGGTCGACGCGGACCCAGCCCTCCTCGGCGTTCACAGCACCGATCCTGGCGACCACGTCGATCGCGGCGCCGTCGCGCGGGTCCACCACGACGGGGCGGGTGAAGCGCACCTGGTAGTCGACCACGCGTCCGGGGTCGCCGACCCAGTCGACGACGACATGCACCGCGGTGCCCATCGTGAGCATGCCGTGCGCGAGCACGCCGGGCAGGCCGACCTCGGCGGCGACGTCGTCGCGGTAGTGGATGGGGTTGAAGTCGCCCGAGGCGCCCGCGTAGCGCACCAGGGTGCCGCGGTCGATCGGGAAGCGGCTCTCGGCGACGACCTGGCCGACGCTCAGCTCGGCGAGGGCGGGCAGTGCGGTGCTCATTCGTCTCCCCTGACCACGAGGGTCGAGATCGCGGTGACGACGTGCTCGCCGCTCGCGTCGACCATGCGGGACTCGGTGGTGACCATCGAGTGGGCGCCGAGCTTCTTGATGGCGGCGACCGAGAGGGTCGCGGTCAGCTCGTCGCCGGCGACGACCGGACGGGACAGCACGAAGCGCTGGTCTCCGTGCACGACGCGGCTGAAGTCGATCCCGCCGTCGGGCTCGGCGAGCAGCTGCTGGAGCGTGAACTCCTGCACGACGACGGCGAAGGTGGGCGGAGCGACGAGGTCGGGGTGCCCGGCGGCGCGGGCGGCTTCGACGTCGTGGTGCAGGGGGGAGGTCGCGGAGACGGCGCGGGCGAACTCGCGCACCTTCTCGCGCCCCACCTGATAGGGCTCCGTGGGCGCGAAGACGCGCCCGACGAGTTCGGGGTTCACTGGCACCCGGCCATACTAGGCGCTGCCGTCGCGGGGCCCTCGGGGCTCCGGAGGCGCCGCCGGTGGTCACCCGGGTATGACCACCGGGAATTTCCCATCCGTGTATGGCTGACCCGCGGCCGAACTTCTCCGAAGCTGGCGGGCATGTCGACACCCACTCCCGAGCGCGACTGGGCGACCTACGCCCGCGAGCTCGGCACCAACATGCACCGGGCCCGCATCGCCAAGGGCGCCAGCCAGGAGCGGATCGCCCACGCGGCCGGGCTCGCGGGCTACACCTACCAGAAGTTCGAGAAGGGCGAGTCGAAGCCCGGCTCGCCCGCGAACCCCACGCTGCACACCCTCCTCGCGCTCTGCGAGGCGCTCGAGATCGAGCTGACGGACCTCCTGCCGCCCGACCCGCCGCGCACCTCACGAGGCGCCGAGTAGCCGGAGCACCGCGCCGGCCAGCCGCGACCCCGAGCTGAGATCGAGGTCGACCTCGCCGAGCCCGTCGGCCTCCAGGCGGAGCCTGTCCTCCCCCGACTCCCCCGGGCGGCACAGGGAGACGTGCACCGTCGCGCCCGCGGCCCCGTCTCCACGCGCCCAGAGCACCACCGGGACCGAGCTCGCCGCGGAGCGGTGCAGCCGCTCCGCCGCTGCGACCAGCTCGTCGTGCTCACCCGCGCACCAGCGCGGGCACCCCTCGTCGTTCCTGCCGTCCATCCGCTCCTCCACGTTCCGCACCCCTCGGTCGAGGAGACCAGCCCACCAGGCGGTACCGACACCGAGGGCCCGCCGCGCCCCGATCCCGACCGGGGTGTGGACAGGAGACGGTCGTCCGCCCGTTGTGGAGGAGCGAGGACCAGGGTCCCATACGCAGGTGGTGCCGCCAGGGGTCCGGCACGAAGCACCGGCGCGGTGTCAGCGGTGGACGATCAGCCAGGTCGCGATCGCCGTGGTCGAGCCCGTGTTGACCATGCGGTGCGGCCGCTCGCACGGGAACGTGATGGCGTCGCCCGGCCCGAGGACGACCGACTCGTCCTCGAACTCGACCGTCAGCTCTCCGAGCGTCACCGTCCCCATCTCGAACCCGTCGTGGCGGAGCAGCTGCCGGTGCGCCGTCGAGGTCGAGCCCGGCGGGTAGGTCGACTCGAAGAAGTCGACGGCGTCCAGCGGACGCGGCGCCAGACGGCGGAACAGCACTCCGCCCTCGAGCGCCACGGGCGCCGACTCGCGCGCCCGGACGACCGCGGTCTCGACCGGCGCCGACGCGCCCTGGTCGAACACGGCGGACAGCGGGACCCCCAGCGCGTCCACGAGGGCGATCAGCCGGCCGACCGAGGGCTGCATGGCTCCGCGCTCGATCTGCGAGACGGCGCTCACGGAGATGCCGAGCCGCCCGGCGAGTGCCTTCAGCGACAGGCCCGCCGAGAGCCGCAGCTCCCGCAGCCGGGCGCCGAGTCCGGCCCCGTCCACGATCGCCCGGGCGGCCGCCTCGTCGGGCGCGGTGTCGTCGGAGGGCATGGCCCGTCCCCTCTCGCGGATCGTCACACAGCCGTAACGGAGCCGAAACGAGCGGCGGCCTCCCGACTCGTAGCGTGGCCCGCGTGAAGTGATCACTTCACTCGGAACGCTCTCCGCGACGCCCCGCCTCCTCGGCCGGACGTCCCGACCACCCTGACACATCCGCTCCGTGCCGCTCTGCGCACGACCGCCCGAGAGGTGGATCCACCCATGTCCGACCGAGTCACCGCACCCCGAGTCACCGCACCCCCCGTCGATCCGGATCCCGCCGCCGCGGCGAGCGCCGGCTACGACGACCGCCTCTCCAACGAGGACCTCGCCCCGCTCCGAAAGCAGCGCTGGTCGAGCTACAACATCTTCGCGTTCTGGATGTCGGACGTGCACAGCGTCGGCGGGTACGTGACCGCGGGCTCGCTCTTCGCACTGGGCCTGGCCGGCTGGCAGGTGCTCGTCGCCCTGGTGGTGGGCATCGTGATCGTGCAGGTCTTCTGCAACCTCGTCGCCAAGCCCAGCCAGGTCACCGGCGTGCCCTACCCCGTCATCAACCGCGCGATCTTCGGCATCCGCGGCGCGAACATCCCGGCGATCATCCGCGGACTGATCGCGATCGCCTGGTACGGCGTGCAGACCTACCTGGCGGCGCAGTCGCTGAACATCGTCTTCCTCAAGTTCTTCCCGGGCATGGCCGCCCTGAACACGCCCGAGGCGTCGTTCCTCGGCCTCTCGGCCCTGGGCTACCTCTCCTACGCGATCCTCTGGGTCGCGCAGGCCGCGCTGTTCTGGCGGGGCATGGAGTCGATCCGCCGCTTCATCGACTGGGCGGGACCGGCGGTCTACGTGGTGATGCTCGTGCTGGCCGTCTACCTGGTGTCGCAGGCGGGCTGGGAGAACATCTCGCTCACCCTCGGCTCCGGCGAGCCGCTCGACCTCGCCGCCGCTGTGCCGGTGATGATCTCGGCCGTCGCCCTGGTCGTCTCCTACTTCTCGGGCCCGATGCTCAACTTCGGCGACTTCTCCCGGTACGCCCGCAGCTACGGCGCCGTGAAGCGCGGCAACCTGCTCGGCCTCCCGATCAACTTCCTCTTCTTCTCCCTCCTCACCGTGATCACCGCCTCGGCGACCGTGCCGGTCTTCGGCGAGCTGATCACCGACCCGATCGAGACCGTCGAGCGGATCGACACCTGGTTCGCCGTGCTCCTCGGCGGGCTCACCTTCGTCATCGCGACGATCGGCATCAACATCGTCGCCAACTTCATCTCCCCCGCGTTCGACTTCTCGAACGTCAACCCGAAGAAGATCAGCTGGCGGATGGGCGGCATGATCGCCGCCGTCGGCTCGGTGCTGCTCACCCCGTGGAACTGGTACTCGAACGACACCGCCATCCACTACACGCTCGGCATCCTCGGCGCGCTGATCGGACCGCTGTTCGGCGTCCTCATCGCGGGCTACTACCTGATCAGCCGCCAGCGCGTCTGGGTGGACGACCTCTACACGATGAGCGAGAAGGGCCGCTACTGGTTCTCGCGCGGCTTCAACCCCAACGCCGTCTGGGCGACCGTGATCGGCGGAGTCCCCTCCGTCGCCTCGGTGCTCGTGCCGCGCTGGATCGCGGAGGCGGGAGGCGCGGAGTTCACCTGGCTCGGCGACTACAGCTGGTTCCTCGGCTGCGGGCTCGGATTCGTCGCGATGGCCGTGCTCGAGCGGCGCGCGCCGCGGATCGGGCGCCTCGACGAGGACCTCGAGCACGTCAGCGACGGCTCGACCGTCTGATCCGGCCGGCACGGAGGAGGGATCCGCTCCGGCTGCTCCGCATCCCGCGGACCGGCCGTCGGGCGGGTCCCTCTCCCTCCCGGCACCCGAACCGAGGAACCACCATGCGCATCACCGTCGTCAACCCGAACACCAGCACCGCGATGACCGCGGCGATCGGCCGGGCCGCCCGCTCCGTCGCCTCGCTCGGCACCGAGATCACGGCCGTCACCCCGCCGATGGGTCCGGCGTCGATCGAGAGCCACTACGACGAGGCGCTCGCCGTGCCCGGCGTCCTGCACGAGATCGCCCGGGCGGAGGCGGCCGGCTGCGACGGCGCGGTCATCGCGTGCTTCGGCGACCCGGGCGTCGACGCCGCGCGCGAGATCGCGAGCGGCCCGGTCGTGGGGATCGCCGAGGCCGCCATGCACATGGCCGCGCTCGTCGGCCGGGGCTTCAGCGTGGTCACCACGCTCTCGCGCACGAGCGGCCGCGCCTGGGACATCGCCCGCCGCGCCGGGTTCGGCGACGCCTGCCGTCAGGTGCGCGCCTGCGACATCCCCGTGCTCGAACTCGACGACCCCCGCTCCGACGCCCGCCGCGCGATCCTGGCGGAGTGCGCCGAAGCGCTGGCCGTCGACGGGTCCGACTCGATCGTTCTGGGCTGCGCGGGCATGGCCGACCTGTGCCGCGACCTCTCACGGGAGCTGGGCGTGCCCGTGATCGACGGCGTCGCCTCGGCGGTGCGCCTGGTGGAGGGGCTCGTCGCGATGGGCGTCAGCACCTCGCGGCGCGACGAGTACGCCGCGCCGCGGACGAAGGCGATGGCGGGGCTGCTCGCTCCGTTCGAGCGGGTCTGAGGTTCCACGTCCCGTGCAGTCGGGCGTTCTGCCGGACCCCCGACCCGGACCCACCTGCGAGGATCGGGGGATGAGCGTCCTCCGCGATCTCGGCCTCGGTGCCCGGCTCTTCCTCCGCGGCTTCCGCACCTGGGTCCGCTCGCCGCGGGCGATGCTCCTCGGCGCGATCCCGCCCCTGATCGTCGGTCTGGTCTTCGTCGGCGTGCTGGTCCTGGTGCTCACGCGGGTGCAGGACGCGGTGACCGCGCTCACCCCGTTCGCCGGCGGCTGGGACGAGGGCACGGCCGCCACCGTCCGCCTGGTGCTCTCGATCGCGGTGGTCGGCGCCGTGCTCGCCCTCGGCGTGGTCCTCTTCGCCGCGGTGACCCTGCTGGTCGGCGACCCCTTCTACGAGCGGATCTGGCGGCGGGTCGAGGACGACCTCGGCGGCGTGCCCGACGAGCGCGAGACCACCTTCTGGCAGGGGGTCGGCCGCGGCCTCCGCGACTCCGCCGTGCTGGTCGCCACCTCCCTCGGGATCGGCGTGGTCCTGGTGCTGCTGGGCCTGGTGCCGCTGGTCGGCTCGATCGTCGGCCTCGTCGCGGGCGCCCTGGTCGGCGGGAGGGCCCTCGCGCTCGAGCTGACCGGGTTCGCGGGCGACGCCCGGGGGCTCTCCCTCCGCGACCGCCGCCGCCTCCTCGGCGAGCACCGCGCGGTCTCGCTCGGCTTCGGCATCGCCGTCTACCTGGCGTTCCTCGTCCCCGGGGGCGCGGTCGTCGCCACCCCCGCCGCGACGGCCGGCGCGACCCTCCTGCTCCGGACCCTGCGGGGCGAGCCGACCGAGCGGCCGGCCGCCTGACACCGCTTGGCCGCCGCCCGGCTCTCCCCTAGACTCGCCGCGTGCGCACGTCGATCCGAAGCCCCTGGTGGCCCGCCTCCTAGGCGGACCGACGCGCAGACCCCTCGCACGCGACCGCCTCCTCCGGGCGGTCGTTCTGCATGTCAGGGCCCGGGTGGGGCACGACCCGATTCAAGGACCACGATGACTTCGCTCCTCTCCCGCATCCTCGCCTCCGACGGGACGCTGCCGTTCGCAGTGGTCCTCCGCCAGGGCCGCGACGCCGTCGACGTGTTCACGGGCGACGTGCTCGACGTCGAGGGCCTGGCCGACATCCCGCTCGACGGCGACGACGTGCTGACCCTCGTGCCCTACCGGCAGGTGCGCGAGCGCGGCTTCGCGGCGAAGGACGACGGAGCCCCGCTGCGCAACCTCGTGGTGCGCGAGCGCGAGAGCGTCCCCCTGGCCGAGGTGCTGCGGCTGCTGCCCGAGCGGGAGATCCCGGTCGAGGAGCGCGGCTTCGACGTGCCGGACGACGAGTACGCCGACATCGTCCGCCGGGTGATCGAGGACGAGATCGGCCGCGGCGAGGGCGCCAACTTCGTCATCAACCGCGCCTTCGTCGCGCAGACCGACGCGCCGCCCGTCGAGGCGGTCCTGGCCTGGTTCCGCCGCCTGCTCACCGACGAGTCCGGCGCGTACTGGACCTTCGCGATCCACACCCCCGGCGTCGACGGCGCGCAGACGGTCACCGCCGTCGGCGCGACCCCCGAGCGCCACGTCTCGGTGCGCGACGGCGTCGCCATGATGAACCCGATCAGCGGCACCTTCCGCCACCCCGCGGCCGGACCCACCGGGGAGGAGGTGCTCGCGTTCCTCGCCGACGTCAAGGAGAGCGAGGAGCTCTTCATGGTCGTGGACGAGGAGATGAAGATGATGAGCGCGGTCTGCCCGGACGGCGGCCGCATCCTCGGGCCGTTCCTCAAGCAGATGTCGCGACTCAGCCACACCGAGTACCTGCTCGAGGGCCGCACCGGACTCGACGTGCGCGAGGTCCTGCGGCTGACGATGTTCGCGCCCACGGTCACCGGCTCGCCGATGGAGAACGCGTGCGCCGTGATCGCCGAGTACGAGAAGGAGCCGCGCGGCTACTACTCCGGCGTGCTCGCCCTCTTCGAGCCGGAGGAGCACGGCTACACGGTCGACGCCCCCATCCTCATCCGCACCGCCTACCTCCGCGCGGACGGCCGCCTCACCGTGCCGGCCGGCGCGACGCTCGTGCGCCACTCCACCCCCGAGGGCGAGGTCGCCGAGACGCGGGCGAAGGCGTCGGGCGTCCTCTCCGCCCTGGGCCTGCTGCCGCACCGCGAGGTGCCGCCGGCCATCGACCTGAACGCGCAGCCGGGCGTGCAGGAGGCGCTCGAGGCGCGCAACGAGCGGCTCGCCTCGTTCTGGCTCCGACCCCAGGCGCCCGAGCACATCGCCGGCCTCGCCGGGCACACCGCGCTGATCGTCGACAACGAGGACCAGTTCACGACGATGCTCGCCCACCAGCTGCGCCACCTCGGGATGGACGCCCGGGTCGAGCGCTGGTCGGAGGTCGCCGACGTGCTGAGCGACGACCTCGTCGTCTTCGGCCCGGGCCCGGGCGACCCCCGCGACGACTCCGAGCCGCGGATCGCGCACCTGCGCTCGCTGATGACCGCGCGGCTCGAGGCCGAGCGGCCGATGCTCGCCGTCTGCCTCAGCCACCAGATGCTGTCGCTGCTGGCGGGCCTCCCGGTCGAGCCGCTTCCCGCGCCCCGCCAGGGCGTGCGCCTGGCGGTGGACGTGTTCGGCGAGGACGCCGCGATCGGCTTCTACAACACCTTCTCCTCCGTCGCCCCCGGCGTCGCGCGCACGCCCCGGCTGGGGCTCGAGGTGTCGGTCGACCCGGAGACGGGAGTGGTCAACGCCCTCCGCGGCGAGCACGTCGCGTCGGTGCAGGGGCACCTGGAGTCGGTGCTCTCCTCCGACGGCCTGCGCACCCTGGAGCGGCTGGTCCGCACCGCGACCGCTCAGCCCGCGCGCGCATGAGCGGCCTGCGGCTGATCGCGTCGCCCGCCTACCCGGCCGAGCTGCAGGAGGCGGTGGCCGCCGCCGTGCGCGCGGCGGCCGAGGCGGCGCGCGGCTGGTACGGGCGCGGCGACAAGATCGCGGCGGACGAGGCGTCGGTCGCGGCGATGCGCGCCGTGCTGGCCGACGCTCCGTTCGACGGCGTCGTCGTGATCGGCGAGGGCGAGAAGGACGAGGCCCCGATGCTCGCGAACGGCGAGCGCCTCGGCCGCGCCTCCGCTCCCTCCTGCGACGTGGCGGTCGATCCGCTCGACGGCACCCGGCTCACGGCGGAGGGGCTCCCCGGCTCGGTGAGCGTGATCGCGCTCGCCCCGCGCGGCACGCTGTTCGACCCGCGCGACGTGTTCTACATGGACAAGCTGGTCTGCTCTGCAGCGGGCCGGGGCGCCGTCTCGCTCGACCTCCCTCCCGCCGAGAACGCCGCACGGCTGGCGGCGGCGCTCGGGAAGCCCGTCGCGGAGCTGGTCGTCGTCGTGCTCGACAAGCCGCGTCACTCCGGGCTCATCGCGGCTCTGCGCGCGGCCGGGGTCGCGCTCGAGCTGCGCGGCGAGGGCGACGTGTCGGTCGCGATCGAGGCGGCCGATCCCGCGGGCCGCGTCGACCTCGTCCTCGGCATCGGCGGCACCCCGGAGGGAGTGGTCGCCGCGTGCGCCGTCCGCGCCCTCGGCGGGGTGATGGAGGGGCGCCTCGCCCCCCGGACCGCACCGGAGCGCGCCAACGCCCTGGCCGCCGGCCACGACCTCGACCGCCTGCTGACCCTGGAGGACCTGGTCTCCTCGGACGACGTGCTCTTCGCGGGCTGCGCGGTCTGAGACCTCGCCCGGCAGAGGGCGCGGCCCGCCCCGCTCCGGAGCCGGAGCGGGGGTGACGGATGTCACGGCACCTCGGTGACAGAGGAGCGAGGCACTGCGGCGACCCTCTCGACAGGCTGAGGGCATGACCTCGACCGACCTCGCCGTGCAGGCGACCGCCCTCACCAAGAGCTTCGGCTCCGTCGCCGCCGTCGCCGGAGTGGACCTCACCGTCCGGCCCGGCGAGATCGTCGCCTTCCTCGGTCCCAACGGCGCGGGCAAGACCACGACCCTCGACATGCTCCTGGGCCTCTCGGCCCCTGACACCGGCGAGGTCACGGTGTTCGGACGCTCGCCGCGCACGGCGATCGCGCACGGGCTCGTCTCGGCCGTCCTGCAGACCGGCGGCCTGCTGAAGGACCTCAGCGTCCACGAGACACTGGAGCTGACCGCGAGCCTCTTCGCGGACACCCGGCCGATCGACGAGGTGCTGGAGCGCGCGGGGATCGCCGACCTCGCCTCCCGCCGCGTGGGACTGTGCTCCGGCGGTCAGCAGCAGCGGCTCCGGTTCGCGATGGCGGTGCTGTCGGACCCCGGCCTGCTCCTGCTCGACGAGCCGACCACCGGCATGGACGTCGAGGGGCGCCGCGCGTTCTGGCAGGCCATCCGCACCGACGCGGCGCGCGGGCGCACCGTCCTCTTCGCCACGCACTACCTCGAGGAGGCGGACGAGTACGCCGACCGCATCGTCCTGATGAGCCGAGGCCGGATCGTCGCCGACGGGACCACGAGCAGCATCAAGAACCTCGTCTCCGGCCGGATCGTCCACGCGACCCTGCCCGGCGCCGACCTCGCCGCCCTCGCCGCGCTCCCCCGGGTCTCCAGCGTCGAGGCCCAGGGCGACCGGATCACGGTGCACACCGACGACTCCGACGCCCTCGCCCGCCACCTGCTCACCCGCACCGGTGCCCGCGACGTCGAGATCACCGCCCAGAACCTCGAGAGCGTCTTCCTCGCCCTCACCTCCGAAGGAGCCTCCGCATGACCGCCACGACCCCCGCCGCCGACCGCGTCCGCCTCGACCGCCGCTCGCCGGCGCTCGGCGGCTTCACCACGACCTACCTGCGCATCGAGATCCTGCGGCGGCTGCGGAACCGGCGGACCCTCTTCTTCACCCTCCTCTTCCCGGTCCTGATGTTCTTCATCGTCGGGTACCCGCTCCGCGACGAGCCGCTGACCGCGACTCCGATCGCGGCGGGCGGCGTCTCGATCGCGGCCTTCATCATGGTGTCGATGGCGATGTACGGAGCGATGATGTCGGCCACGCAGACCGGGGCGGCCGTCGCCGTGGAGCGCGCGCAGGGCTGGAGCCGGCAGCTGCGGCTCACCCCGCTGAACCCCGTGGTCAACGTTCTGATCAAGATGATCGCCGGGATGGCGCTGGGCCTGCTCGCCGTCGTCGCCACCTATGCGGTCGGCGCCGCCAGCGGCATCGAGCTCTCGGCGGTGCAGTGGGTCGCGACCGGACTGACGGGCTGGCTGCTCGCGAGCGCCGTCTTCACGACGCTCGGCCTCATGGTGGGCTACATGGTGCCGGGCGAGAACGCGGCACAGATCACGAGCCTGGTCATCGTGGTCCTCGCGTTCCTGGGCGGCCTCTTCTACCCGGTGAGCAGCATGCCCGGATTCCTGCAGAGCATCGCCGCCCTGACGCCGGTCTACGGGATCAGCGAGCTCGCGCGAGCGCCGCTGACCGGCGAGGGGTTCGACCTCGGCGCTCTGGTCGACGCACTCGTGTGGCTCGGTCTGCTCCTCGGCGGGACGGTGTTCTTCTTCCGCCGCGACACGAAGCGGGTGTGACGGATGCGCCACCGCGGTCGGCTCCGTCCTAGGGTGAGCGCGTGAGCAGCACCACCGCCTCCGGGCACGGCGAGACAGGGTGGCCGATCCGCCCGGCCGCGGCGGGCGCCGACCCGGGAGCGACCCTGCGCACGGCTCTCTGGACCCCGCGTGCGCTGCGCTGGTACGCGGGAGCGGTCTTCTCGCTCTTCTGGGTGTACTCGACCGTGCCGTCGGTCCTCGACGATCCGGAGTGGCCCCGCCGCGTCGTCGGCGTCGCCCTCATCGCCGCTTTCAGCGCCGGATTCCTCGTCGCACCGCCGCTCGCCTGGACCCTCGCGACGCGGGGCCGGCTGCTGATCTGCCTCGGACTGCTCGCCTTCTCCTTCACCCTCCTCCCCTGGCTCGGGCGGGACGTGACGGGGCTCTGGACCTACGTCGGAGTCCTGGTCGGCATGTGCGTGTTCACCTGGCGCCTCACGGCCACCCTGATCGGAGCCCTCGCCTCCGTGACGCTCGCCGTCCGCCTCGAGAGCGACGGCGTCACCGAGACCGCCTTCGTGGTGCCGGTGATCATCCTCTCCATCTCCCTGATGATGGCCACCTTCGCGCGCACGATCGCCACCGTCAACCAGCTCCGCGACACCCGCGCCGAGCTGGAGGTCCTGACGGCCGAGCGCGAGCGGAGCCGGGTCGCCCGCGACATCCACGACATCCTGGGCCATTCGCTGACGGTGATCACCGTGAAGTCGGAGCTGGCCGGGCGCCTCCTCGACGCCGACCCGGAGCGGGCGCGGGCCGAGATCGCGGACGTGGAGTCGCTCGCGCGGGGCGCTCTCGCCGACGTCCGCGCGACCGTGTCCGGCTTCCGGGCCACGACCGCGAGCGGAGCGCTGGCCGCCGCGCGCGGCGCTCTCGCCGCGGCGGGGATCTCCGCCGACCTGCCCTCCTCCACCGACACCGTGCTCCCGCAGCATCGCGAGCTGGTGGGGTGGGTGATCCGCGAAGGAGCGACGAACGTCGTCCGCCATTCGAGCGCCTCGCGCTGCCGGATCCGCCTCACCGCCTGCGAGGTCGAGATCGCGGACGACGGAGTGGGTCCGCAGCCGGGAGCAGCGGGTTCGACCGGACTGGCCGGGCTCCGCGAGCGGGTCGAGGCAGCGGGCGGCCGGCTCTCGGTCGGGACGAGCGAGCTCGGGGGCTTCCGCCTGGCGGCTACCCTCCCCGGAGGCGGACGGTGAGCGCTCTGCGCCTCCTGATCGCCGACGACCAGGCGCTGGTGCGGGGCGCACTCGCCGCCCTGCTCTCGCTGGAGTCCGACATCGACGTGGTGGCGGAGGTCGGCCGCGGGGACGAGGTGGTCGCCGCGGCGCTCGCCTCGACGCCGGACGTCGCGCTGCTGGACATCGAGATGCCGGGGCTGGACGGGATCGCCGCCGCCGCGCTCCTCCGCGAGGCGCTGCCGGCCTGCCGCGTGCTGATCGTGACGACCTTCGGCCGTCCCGGCTACCTCAGCCGCGCGATGCAGGCGGGGGCGTCGGGCTTCGTGGTCAAGGACACGCCCTCGGCTCAGCTGGCGGACGCCGTGCGGAGGGTCGGGCAGGGGCTGCGCGTGGTCGATCCCGCGCTCGCTGCGGAGTCGCTGGCGCAGGGAGGCACGCCCCTGACCGACCGGGAGGCCGACGTGCTCGCCGCCGCGCGCACCGGAGGCTCGATCGCCGATCTCGCCCGGATGCTGCACCTCTCGCCGGGGACCGTGCGGAACCACCTCTCGGCGGTGATCGGCAAGACGGGCGCCCGCAACCGGGCCGACGCCCTCCGGATCGCGGAGCGCAACGGCTGGCTCTGAGAGTCCGGCCCGGCGGCACGATCACGGCGCTCCGCTCCGGAGCCGACCGCAGCGGAGCGCGACAGGAACGCCGAAGGCCCCGGTTCGACGCGCGAACCGGGGCCTTCTCGCTGTAGCGGGAGCGGGACTTGAACCCGCGACACCACGATTATGAGCCGTGTGCTCTAACCACCTGAGCTACCCCGCCGCGCGTTCTTCGCAGGTCTGGCCTGCGGGGAACGGAGCCCCCTGTGGGAATCGGACCCACTACCTCTTCCTTACCAAGGAAGTGCTCTACCAATGAGCTAAGGGGGCGCACCTGCGGGTCTGACAGCCCCTCTCGGGGCGTGCCCGCGATTTGGCACCGTTAGACGATAGCACCTCCGCGGAGCGTCGATGACCGCGGGGGACGCGCCCCCGCGGCCGCCCGTCTGCGGCTACGCCCGGCTCGCCTCGTCGAGCGCGGCGAGCTCCTCGGCGCTCAGCTCGAGGGAGGCCGAGGCGATCAGCGCCGGCAGCTGCTCCATCACGCGGGCGCTGGCGATCGGCGCGACCACTCCGGACTGCGAGCGGAGCCACGCGAGCGCCACCGTCGCCACCTCGGCGCCGTGCGCCTCCGCCGCCGCGTCGAGCGCCGCCAGCACCCGGCGGCCGCGGCCGTCGAGGTAGCGGGAGGCGCCGTCGGCGCGCGGACCCTCGGGCGTCGATCCGTCGCGGTACTTGCCGGTCAGGAATCCTGACGCCAGGGCGGAGTAGGGGACGACGGCCAGCCCCGCCTCGCGGGCGAGGGGCAGCAGGTCGGCCTCGATCCCGCGCTCCACGAGGTTGTAGTGCGGCTGCAGCGCGACGGGCGCGTGCAGGCCCTCCTCGCCCGCGATGCGCAGCCACTCCGCGACGCGCTCGGCGCTGAAGTTCGACACTCCGATCGCGCGGACCAGGCCCTGGTCCACGAGCTCCGAGAACACGGCGGCGATGTCGGCCATCGGCACGGCCTCGTCGTCGAAGTGGGCGTAGTAGAGGTCGATCCGGTCGGTCGCGAGGCGCTCGAGGGAGGCGCGGGCGGCCGCGCGCACGGTGTCGGGCGCGAGGCCGGTGAACTCCGGGTGGCGGCCCGCCTTCGTCGCGATCACCACGTCGTCCCGGTCCCCCGAGCGCTGCGCGAGCCACTCGCCGATGATCGTCTCGGACTCGCCGCCCGTGTTGCCCGGGACCCAGGCGGAGTAGGCGTCGGCGGTGTCGATGAAGTCGCCGCCCGCGGCCGTGTAGCCGTCGAGGACGTCGAAGGAGGTCTGCCGGCCCGCGGTCCAGCCGAAGACGTTGCCGCCGAGCGAGAGCGGGAAGACGTCGATGCCGGAGTCGCCGAGCGGCGAGCGGGTGACGGAGGAGGATGCTGCGCTGTCGATGCTCATCCCCCGATTCAAGACCCGCTCCCCGCCGTGATCGATCCCCCTCCCGCGCATGCGCGGCAAGGACTCAGGCTCTCAGCGCCGCGGGTAGTCGGCGTAGGCGAAGCGCGTCGAGTCCGGCGCCCAGCCGGAGACGTTGATCGTCCCCTGCCCGCCGTGGAGGCGCTCCAGCACGCGGCCGGGCTCGAGCGTCGCGCGCCCGGGGAGGTCGAGCAGCCGCAGCTCGACGTCGACGTTCTCGGGGTGCCCGGCTGTCCCCTCCAGATAGGCGAGGTAGAGCAGGTGCGCGCCGTCGGGCGACTCGTGCGGGAACCAGTCGACCGTGTCCGACTCGACCAGGCGGGAGAGCGCGGAGCCGTCGAGACCGATGCGGAACAGCTGCGCCCCGCCTCCGGCCCGCTCGGAGTTGAAGACGAGGGTGCGGCCGTCGGCCGAGACGTCGACGCCGTCGTCGGCCGGCTCGTCGTCGGTCAGGGCGGTGAGCGCGCCTCCTCCGGCTGGCATCGTGTAGACGTCGGTCCCCCACCGCCCGGAGGCGTCGCCGCCGCCGATCAGCGCGAGGGTCGCGCCGTCGGGCGAGACGCCGTGCAGGTAGTGCTTGAAGCGCGCGCCCTCGCGCTCGGCGGTCAGGCGGCGGGCGGGGGCGGAGCCGTCGAGCTCGACCGCGTACAGGTGCCCGTCGCGCGCCGAGACGTAGGCGAGCCCGCCGGACGGGGCGAGCACGTGGTCGTTGTTGAGCTCGGCCGGCACCCCGTCGAGCGGGATCGGCTCGAGCACGGGCGTCCCCTCGAGCGGCAGTCGGAAGAGGCCGCCGTCGCCGTTCACGATCAGGGCGGAGCCGTCCGGAGTCCAGTTCGGCGCCTCCACGAGGACGGAGTCGGACTCGAAGACGGTCGTCGACTCCCCCGTCGCGAGGTCGTGGACGCGGAGTCGGCAGAGCTGGTCGGGGAGGAGCGAGCGGGCCATGCTCCCCACGGTAGGGCCCTGGCGGATCACGACGGGGCCGTCAAGCCTCCGCGCACTCAGGTTCCGCGGGAGGGCGCTCCGATATTCTTGACCGACTTATGCGCTGGGTACACCTTGGGAGGAACATGTGATGCTCCTCATCCTCGTGATCTCGTTCGCGATCGCTGTGGTGACCCCCTGGCTGGTGGACCGGTTCGGGCCGAAGACGTTCTACGCGCTGGCGCTGATCCCGGCCGCGAGCTTCGTCGGCACCGCGACCGCCCTGCCGACGATCCTCGACGGCGGCGAGATCCGCGAGTCCGTGCCGTGGATCCCCGCGCTCGACATCGCCCTCTCCTTCCGCCTGGACGCGCTCTCGATCGTCCTCGCCCTCGTGGTCAGCGGAGTCGGCGCCCTGGTCCTCGCCTACTGCGCGACGTACTTCAGCCGCGACGAGCCCTCGCTGGGCCGGTTCGCAGCGCTCCTGTCCGCGTTCGCCGGAGTGATGTACGGGCTGGTCACGGCCGACGACGTGATCATCCTCTTCGTCTTCTGGGAGGCGACGAGCGTCCTCTCCTACCTTCTCATCGGCCACTACAGCGGGCGCAAGGAGAGCCGGGGTGCCGGGCTCCAGGCGCTCCTGGTCACGACTCTCGGCGGGCTGGCGATGCTGGTCGGGATCATCGTCCTGATCGTGCAGGCCGGTACCACCAGCCTCTCCGGGATCGTCGCCGCCGCCCCCTCCGGCCCGATCGTGTCGACGGCGCTGGTGCTCGTACTGCTCGGCGCGTTCTCGAAGTCCGCCCTGGTGCCGTTCCACTTCTGGCTGCCGGCCGCGATGGCCGCTCCCACGCCGGTCAGCGCCTACCTGCACGCCGCCGCGATGGTGAAGGCGGGCATCTACCTCGTCGCGCGCCTCGCGCCGGGCTTCGCCGACGACTCCGTCTGGCTGCCCGTGGTGGTGAGCGTCGGAGTCTGGACCATGCTCGTCGGCGGCTGGCGCTCGCTCCGGCAGTACGACCTCAAGCTCGTGCTGGCCTACGGCACCGTCAGCCAGCTCGGCTTCCTGACCGTCGCCGTCGGCTTCGGCTCGCGCGACGCCGCGCTGGCCGGACTGACCCTGCTCGTCGCCCACGCCCTCTTCAAGGCGCTGCTCTTCCTCACCGTCGGCATCGTCGACCACCGCGCCGGCACGCGCGACCTCCGCAAGCTCAGCGGCCTGGGACGGCAGGCGCCGGTGCTCGCGGGCGCCGCCCTCGTCGGCGTGCTGTCGATGGCGGGCATCCCGCCGCTGCTGGGCTTCGTCGCCAAGGAGGCCGTGTTCACGAGCCTGATCTCGGCGATCGAGCAGGGCTCGTTCTGGGCCTGGGTCGCGCTGGTCGGCCTCGTCCTCGGCTCGATCCTCACCGTGGCCTACTCCGCGCGCTTCTTCTGGGGCGCCTTCGCCCGGAAGAAGGGGCTCGAGGACACGCACCTGCACGCCGAGCCGTGGACCTTCACCGCCGCCCCGGTGCTGCTGGCCGCCGCCAGCGTGATCGGCGGGATCGCCGCCTCCGTGCTCGACCCGCTCGTCGCCGTCTACGCGGACACCCTCCCCTACGCCGCCCCGGACGCCGACCCGGAGCTCGCCGCCGCCGCGGAGGCCTCCGACCACGGCGGCTACCACCTCGCGCTCTGGCACGGCTTCGAGCCCGCGCTGGCACTCAGCGCCCTCGTGATCGCCGTCGGACTCCTGCTCTTCGCCAAGCGCGTCGCCGTCGCGCGCGCCCAGTCGATGCTGCCCAACCGGATCGACTCCGCCGAGGGCTACTGGGCCACCGTCCGCTGGCTCGACCGTGTCGCCAGCACGGTCACCGAGTCCGTCCAGCGCGGCTCGCTCCCCCGCTACCTGACGGTGATCTTCGCGGTCTTCGTCCTCGGCGTCGGCGGTGCGGCCGCCCTCAACCGCACCTGGCCGGGCGATCTCGTCTTCTGGGACAGCCCGGGCCAGCTCGCGGTCGCGGCCGTGATGATCCTCGCGGCGGTGCTGTGCGCGATCGCCCGCAACCGCGTCGCCGCCGTGCTGCTGGCCGGCGCCACCGGCTACGGGATGGTGGCCCTCTTCGCCCTGCAGGGTGCACCAGACCTCGCCCTCACCCAGGCGCTCATCGAGACGGTGACCCTCGTGGTCTTCGTCCTGGTGCTGCGCCGCCTCCCGACCCGCATCGCCGCGAAGCACCAGCCGATGCGCAAGCGCCTGCGCGCCGTCATCGGCATCGCGGTCGGAGCGGTCATGGCCCTCGCCGCCACCATCGCCCTCGGCGCCCGGACCGCGACGCCGATCTCGGCCGAGCTGCCCCGCCTCGCCTACGAGGAGGGCAAGGGCCGCAACATCGTCAACGTCCTGCTCGTCGACATCCGCGCCTGGGACACGATGGGCGAGATCTCGGTCCTCGTCGTGGTCGCCACCGGCGTCGCGAGCCTGATCTTCCTCTCCAGCCGGGCCGGAGGCGCTCCCCGCCTCGAGTCGCAGAGCGCCGACGACCGCCGCGAGCGCGCGATGGACCTGACCACCTCCTCCGCCGACGCCGAGCGCGACGGCGACCGCGGCTCCTGGCTCGTCGCCGGGCGCACGCTCCGGCCGGAGAACCGCTCGATCGTGCTCGAGGTGCTGGTGCGCCTGCTCTTCCACCCCGCGATGATCGTGTCGGTCTACCTGCTCTTCACCGGACACAACACCCCGGGCGGAGGCTTCGCGGGCGGCCTGCTCGCCGGTCTCGCCCTCGTCGCGCGCTACCTCGCCGGCGGCCGCTTCGAGCTCGGCGAGGCCGCGCCGATCGACGCGGGCAAGGTCCTCGGACTCGGCCTCTTCTTCGCCGTCGGCACGGCCGTCTCCTCCCTCGCCTTCGGCCTCGAGGTCCTCGAGTCGAGCTGGCTCGACCTCGAGGTGCCGGTGCTGGGCGAGCTCCACCTGGGCACGTCCACCCTCTTCGACATCGGGGTGTACCTGATCGTGATCGGCCTCGCCCTCGACATCCTCCGCAGCCTCGGCGGCGAGGTCGACCGCCACGGCGAGGAGGCCGAGCAGGGCTCCCCCTCGGGCGACGGCGTCACGCACTCGACCGACAGCACCCCCGGCCCCGGCCAGGGCACGGTCGACGGGCTCGAGACCTCGCTCCCCACCGGCTCCACGGTCGTCGGCGGACCGGGCAGGGGGGACGGCGCATGAGCATCACCCTCGTCCTCGTCGTCGTGATGGCGGTGATGTACGCGGCGGGCGTCTACCAGATGCTCGAGCGCAGCCTCACCCGCATCCTGATCGGGTTCCTGCTCGTCGGGAACGCGACCAACATCCTCATCCTGCTGATGGCCGGCCGCTCGGGCATCGCGCCGTTCGTCACCGACGACGGGCGCTCCTATGAGCAGATCGCCGCCGAGATGGCCGACCCGCTGCCGCAGGCGCTGATCCTCACCGCGATCGTGATCACCTTCGGGGTGTCCGCCTTCCTCCTCGCGATGATCTACCGGCGCTGGCGCCTCGCCAACGCCGACCAGGTGGAGGACGACGAGACCGACGCCTCCGTCCGCGAGGACGCGGCGGGCATCTCGGCCCAGACCACCGCCGACGACCGGGCGCTCGACGTCCTGCTCGAGTCCAGCGACGAGGGCACCGCCGCCAAGCACGGGGAGAGCGCCATGACCGACGACAGGAAGGAGGACCGATGAACGCCCTGATCCCGCTCGTCGTCACCCTCCCCCTCCTGGGAGCGGCCGTCGCGCTGATCCTCGGACGCCACCGGCGCGCGCAGATCACCGTGAACATCGTGACGCTGTCGAGCGTTCTGGTGATCTCCTCGGTGATGCTCGTGCTGGTCCTCACCGGCGACGGAGGCGGCAGCGCCGTCTACGTGGGCGGCTGGGAGCCGCCGTGGGGCATCGTGCTGGTCGTCGATCCGCTCGCCGCGCTGATGCTCGTGATCACCTCGATCACCCTGCTGGGCGTCCTGCTGTTCTCGGTCGGCCAGGGCCTCGTCGACGGCAACCGCGAGACGCCGGTCACGATCTTCCACCCGACCTACCTGATCCTCTCGGCGGGCATCCTCAACGCCTTCGTCGCGGGCGACCTCTTCAACCTCTACGTCGGCTTCGAGATCCTGCTGGCCGCGAGCTACGTGCTGATCACCCTGGGCGGCACCGCGCCGCGGATCCGCGCCGGCACGACCTACGTGGTCGTCAGCCTGGTCTCGAGCGTGTTCTTCCTCTCGGCCATCGGCCTGCTCTACGGCGCCACCGGCACGGTCAACATGGCGCAGCTCTCGATCCGCATCGCCGAGCTCCCCGCCGACGTGCAGCTGGTGCTCCACGTGGTGCTGCTGCTCGGCTTCGGGATCAAGGCGGCCGTGTTCCCCCTGTCGTTCTGGCTCCCGGACTCGTACCCCACGGCTCCGGCGCCGGTCACCGCCGTCTTCGCCGGACTCCTCACCAAGGTCGGCGTGTACGCGCTGATCCGCACCGAGACCCTGCTCTTCCCCGGCGGGAGGCTGAGCGAGGTGCTGCTGGTGGTGGCGCTGCTGACGCTGATCGTCGGCATCCTCGGCGCCGTCGCGCAGGCCGACATCAAGCGGATGCTGTCCTTCACGCTGGTCTCGCACATCGGCTACATGGTCTTCGGGATCGCCGTGGGCACCCCGGCCGGCTACGCGGCGACGATCTTCTACGTCATCCACCACATCACGGTGCAGACGACGCTCTTCCTCGCGACCGGCCTGATCGAGCGCGTCGGCGGCACCACCTCGATCCTGCGCCTCGGCGGGCTGCTCAAGGCCTCGCCGCTGCTGGCGTTGCTCTACTTCATCCCCGCGATGAACCTCGGCGGGATCCCGCCGTTCACCGGCTTCCTCGGCAAGGTGGGGCTCTTCGTCGCCGGCACGGAGACGGCCGTCGACCAGCCGTCGTGGCTGATCTGGGCCGTCATCGCCGCCGGAGCCGTCACCTCGCTCCTGACCCTCTACGCCGTCGCGCGCGTCTGGAACATGGTCTTCTGGCGGCGGCAGGAGGAGGTGCCCGGCTACGAGTCGCCCCTGATCGACCAGCTGCAGGAGGACCCCGACGACACGGGCAGCATCCGCACCCGCCACTCGCCGCCCATGATGGTGCTCGCCACCGCGGGGATGGTCGTCGTCGGCGTCGTGCTGACCGTCGGCGCCGGTCCCCTCTACGACGCGAGCGAGCGAGCGGCGAGCGCCGTCGCCGACCCCGCGACCTACATCGCGACCGTCTACCGCGACTCGTCCTTCGGAGAGGAGGGGCCGCGATGAGCCCCCGCCGCCGCGTCGACATCTGGAACCGCGTCGCGATGTTCGTGACCCTCGTCGGGATCTGGGTGCTGCTCTGGGACGACGTCTCGGTGCTGTCGATCGTCACCGGCTTCCTGGTCGCCCTGCTGATCACCCGGGTGTTCTACCTGCCGCCGGTCGAGTTCTCGAACCGCATCAACCCGTGGTTCGTGCTCCTCTTCCTCCTGCGCCTGCTGGCCGACATCGCGGTGGCCTCGGTGCGGGTGTCCTGGCAGATCCTGACCCTGCCCGTCCCGGTGCACAACGCCATCGTCGCCGTGCACCTGCGCAGCCGCTCCGAGGGGATGCTCGTCTGGACGACGGAGGCCGTCTCGCTCGTCCCCGGCTCCCTGGTGATCGACGTGGACCCGCAGCTGAACGTCCTCTACCTGCACGTGCTCGGCGTGACCCACGACGAGGGCGAGCGGATCGACGAGGTGCGCCGGACGGTCCTCCGGACGGAAGCGCGCATCGTCCGGGCCATCGGCTCCCGCGAGGACGTGCAGCGCGTGAATCGGCCGATCGAGGCCGGATCGGGGGTGGTCCGGTGATCGACTGGCTGATCTGGATCCTGGTGCCGGTCTTCGGCGCCGCCTGCCTGCTCGCGCTCGTGCGGATCCTCAGAGGTCCGTCCGTGCTCGACCGGGTCGTCGCGGCCGACGTGCTCGTCGCGACGATCATCTGCGGGATCGGCGCCGAGATGGCGGTCAACCACCACGCGCGGACCCTGCCCGTCGCGCTCGGGCTCGCGCTGTTCGCCGTCTTCGGATCGATCAGCGTCGCCAAGTTCATGGCCAACCGCGAGGAGGACTGACATGGACCTGTTCTTCGACGTGCTCACCGCTGTGCTGCTGCTGGTCGGCGCCCTGCTCTCGCTGCTGGCCGCGATCGGCCTGATGCGGTTCGACGACCTGCTCTCCCGGATGCACGCGGGCACGAAGCCGCAGGTGCTCGGACTGATCTGCGTGATGCTCGCGGTCGCCATCCGGAACCCCGGCTTCGCCGCCGCGGGGACCATCGTGCTGGTGATCGGCTTCCAGCTGCTGACCGTGCCCGTCTCGGCGCACATGGTCGGCCGGGCGGCCTACCGGGCCGAGGCCGTCTCTCCCGGGTACCTCGTCGCCGACGAGCTCGCGGAGGCGGTCACCCGCGCCGACGAGCAGGCCCGCGCGACCGGGCCCGAGACCGCGCACGCGTCCGAGGAGCGGGCGCGCACCTCCTCCGCGCCCCCGCCCGAGGACGAGGACGGCCCGGCCGCAACCGCCTAGGCGACGAGGACGAGCTGCACGGCGGAGGCGCCGGTCATGCTGCGCAGCGCGAATCCGCCGATCGCGAGGGTGACGGCGACCAGGCCGCCGACCAGCAGTACCAGCAGCGGCACCACCCACAGCAGCGCCCGTCGGCGTCGGGCTCGGGCCTCGTCCGGCGTCTCATCGATCACCCGTCGACTGTACGGGACGGCGGAGGGCGTGCCCCCGGCGCCCCTGAGCCGCCCGATAAACTCGACCCCATGACCCTGGACTCCGCTCTCTCCGGCGCGCCCGAGAACTCCCCCGGCCCCGACTCCGAGGCCGAGCACCGCCGGGCAGCCGAGTGGTGGCGCACCGCCGTCATCTACCAGATCTACCCGCGCTCCTTCGCGGACGCGGACGGCGACGGCATCGGCGACCTGCCCGGCATCGCCTCGCGCCTCGAGAGCCTCGCCGAGCTCGGCGTCGACGCGATCTGGCTCTCGCCCTTCATGACCTCGCCGCAGAAGGACGCGGGCTACGACGTCGCCGACTACTGCGACGTCGATCCGCTCTTCGGCACCCTCGCCGACTTCGACGCGATGCTCGCCCGCGCTCACGCCCTGGGCATCCGGATCATCGTCGACCTCGTCCCCAACCACTCCTCCAGCGCCCACCGCTGGTTCCAGGAGGCGCTCGCCGCTCCCGCGGGCAGCGCCGAGCGGGCGCGCTACCTGTTCCGCGACGGCCGGGGCGAGTCGGGCGAGCTGCCCCCGAACAACTGGGAGTCGGTCTTCGGCGGCCCCGCGTGGACCCGCGTCATGGAGCCCGACGGCTCGGCCGGCCAGTGGTACCTGCACCTCTTCGACACCTCGCAGCCCGACTTCGACTGGACGAACGAGTGGGTGCGCGAGCGCTTCCGGGAGGTCCTCCGCTTCTGGCTCGACCGCGGCGTCGACGGCTTCCGCGTCGACGTCGCGCACGGGATGATCAAGGCCGAGGGGCTGCCCGACTACACGCCGCCCGCCGACAGCGGGTCGATGGGCGGAGTCGCTCCCGCCGACGGCGCGGAGCCCGCCACCGCCCCCTACTGGGCGCAGGACGGCGTCCACGAGATCTACCGCGACTGGCACTCCCTGCTCGCCGAGTACCCGGACGACCGCGTGCTCTGCGCCGAGGCGTGGGTGCAGCCCCTCTCCAAGCTCGCCCGCTGGGTCCGCCCCGACGAGATGCACCAGGCCTTCAACTTCGCCTACCTCGAGACCCCGTGGAGCGCACCCGCCCTCCGCGACATCATCGACTCCTCCGTCGAGGCCTTCGCCGCCGTCGGCGCCCCGTCGACGTGGGTGCTGTCGAACCACGACGTCGTGCGCCACGCGAGCCGCCTGGCCCTGACGTCCGACAACCCGCAGGGCTACGGCATCGGCCCGCGCACCCCCGGACTCCCCGACCCCGTCCTGGGGCTGCGCCGCGCTCGTTCCGCGACCGCCCTCATGCTCGCGCTCCCCGGCTCCGCCTACGTCTACCAGGGCGAGGAGCTCGGGCTCCCCGAGGCGATCGACCTGCCGGACTCGGCGCGTCAGGACCCGACCTGGTTCCGCACGGGCGGCGAGCGCTACGGCCGCGACGGCTGCCGGGTGCCGATCCCGTGGGAGGCGGACGCGCCCGCGTACGGCTTCAGCGGCACCGGCGACTCCTGGCTGCCGCAGCCCGGCGACTGGGCGCCGCTCGCCCGCGACCGCCAGCGCGGTGTCGAGGGCTCGACGCTCGAGCTGTACCGGTCCCTGCTCGCGGTGCGCCGCGCCGAGGACCTGGGCTCCGGCGCCGTCGAGTGGCTCGAGGGGTACCCGGAGGACGTCGTGGCGTTCCGCAACGGAACAGTCACGGTGATCGCGAACCTCGGCGAGGCTCCGGTCGAGCTGCCCGTCGGCTCCGTGGTGCTGTCCTCGGAGGAGCTGCACGAGCCGGCGCTGCCCGCCGACACCACGGTCTGGCTGCGCGCGGAGTAGCGGGCCGCGGGGTCCGCCCGGCGGCGCCCGCGTCCCGCCGCCGGTTCAGCGCCCGGCGTTGGCCTTGAGCCAGAGGTAGGAGTCGACCTTCGTCACGCCGTCGAGGCGGATCTCGAAGTGCAGGTGCGGGCCGGTCGACATGCCGGTCGTGCCCACCAGGCCGAGGAGCTGACCGACCTTCACCGGGTCGCCCTCGGACACGGCCGCCGAGCCGTGCTGCATGTGCGCGTACACGCTCGAGACGAGCTGCCCGTCGATCTCGTGGTCGACGATCACGTGCACGCCGAGCGAGCCCTCGCCGTCGATGACCGTGCGCACGACGCCGTCGGCGATCGCCTGGATGGGCGAGCCGTCGCCCGGGTTGAAGTCGGTGCCGCCGTGGTTCACCGAGCAGCCCGCGCAGTTGCGGTAGCCGAAGCGGTCGCCCACCGGCACGCCGACGGCGAAGGGCCACTGGATGGACGCGTTCGGGTCGTTCGTGAAACCGGTGTCGGAGGTGCGGACGATGTCGGCGACGTTGGTCTGCGTCTTGCGCTCCTGCACGCCGAACCCGTCGCGGGCGACCGTCTCGGCGCTGACCTCGCCGGCGACGAACGACTGCGCGCCGCGGCGGGCGTCGGCGCCGAAGGGGGTCGAGAGGCTCTGCGCCTGCACGTCCTCCGCGGTCAGGAGCGATGTGGCCGGCAGAGAGGTCGCCGCCACGATGGCCGCGACGAAGGAGAGGGCGACGAGTCCGCCGACCCGGGCCCGGCGCACGGGCCGGAGCGGCGTCGCGCGCGGTGCGGGGACGGGGGCCGGGGCGCTGCGGATCGAGGCGACGCGGCGCTCCGCTTCGCGCAGCTGCTCCGCCGTCGGAGCCGCGAGGAGGTCGTCGGAGCCGCTCGCCAGCGAGACGTCGGAGGCGAGGGCCAGAGCGCGCTCGCGCTCGCGGAGCTCGCGACGGGAGAGGGGTGGAGTCGATTCGCCGGGGGTCGATGCAGGGGCAGCGGGGGCGGGCGAATCGGGGCTCACGAAATCGATGTCTTCCGTCGGGGGCAGGGGACGAGCGGGCCTCCAGGGAGAGGCACCGCTCGGCTCCGTGAGCGCAGCCTGTGCGAACATCACGAATTCATAAAGGATAACCACGGCCGGCGGGATCCGGCCAGAGGCCGCCGCGCACAGGCGCGATCGGGGCACGACGCGCGGCGAGCCCCGGCGGGATCCTGCGCCGATCCGCCTCTCGGCGCACGGAATCCGTGTCGGCTCGGCCTGGGAGAGCGGTTACACCTCGTCCGCGCGCAGGCGGCGCAGCAGATCCTCCAGCTCGGCGAAGAGAGGATCCGGTGCCGCGATGAGCAGCCCGGAGCCGAAGGGTGCGCCGTCGAGTCCCGCGACCCGCGCACCCGCCTCCTCGGCGATGAGGGCGCCCGCAGCGAGGTCCCACGGGTTCAGGCCCCGCTCGTAGTACGCGTTCAGCTGCCCGGTGGCCACCGAGCACAGGTCGAGCGCCGCCGAGCCGATGCGGCGGATGTCGCGGACCGAGCCCAGGAGCTCCTGCACCACGGCGCCCTGACGCATCCGGCGGCCCGCGTCGTAGCCGAAGCCGGTGCCCACCAGCGCGAGCGAGAGGGAGGAGGGAGCCGAGACCTGCAGCACGACTCCGTCCCGCTCGGCTCCCCCGCCTCGGCTGGCCGTGGTCACCTCGCCCGTCGCTCCGTTCACGACCGCGCCGGCGAGCGCGGTCCAGGTCGCGGGATCCGGCTCCCCCTCCACCACAGCGATGCTGACCGCGTAGGAGGGGATGCCGTAGAGGTAGTTGACGGTCCCGTCGATCGGATCGACGACCCAGGTCAGCCCGCTCGTGCCGCCCCCCGACCCCGACTCCTCGCCGAGGAAGCCGTCGTCCGGACGCGCCTCGGCCAGGCGCCGGCGGATCAGCTCCTCGACCTCCCGGTCCGCGGCCGTCACCACGTCCTCCGGGGACGACTTCGACGCGGCGATCTCGACACCGTCCTGCCGCCGCTGGCGGGCGAGATGCGCCGCCTCGACGGCGATCGAGCGGGCGATGGCGAGGAGGGGGGCGTTGTCGCTCATGGCCCCAGCCTAGGGATCGGGCCCATCATGAGGGGATGAGCACCCCTATCGCCCTCACGGGAGCCACCGGAGCCGTGGGCGGTCGCGTCGCGCGCGAGCTCGCCGACGCCGGTCACGCCCTCCGCCTGCTGGTCCGCGACCCGTCCCGCGCGCCCGAGCTCCCCGGGGCCGAGGTGGTGCGCTCCTCCTTCGCCGACGCGGGCGACTCGCTCGAGGGCGTGCGCCTCCTCCTGATGGTCTCCGCCTCCGAGAACGAGGAGCGCCGCGCCGAGCACCTCGCGTTCGTCGACGCAGCCGCCGCCGCGGGTGTCGAGCACGTCGTCTACACCTCCTTCGCCGGAGCCGCACCCGACGCGGTCTTCACCCTCGCCCGAGACCACGCGGCCACCGAGGACGCGATCCGCCGCTCCGGCATGGGCTGGACGTTCCTCCGCGACAACCTCTACCTCGACTTCCTGCCCGCGATGCTCGGCGAGGACGGCGCGATCCGCGGACCCGCGGGAACGGGCCGGGCCGCCGTCGTCGCGCGCGAGGATGTGGCCCGCGCCGCCGCCGCGGTCCTCCGCTCCCCCTCCGAACACCGCGGAGCCGCCTACGAGCTGACCGGGCCCGAGGCCCTCACCCTCGACGAGGTCGCCGCGACACTGACGGCGGCGGGCCGCCCCGCCGTGTACGTCGACGAGACCCTCGAGGAGGCGTACGCGTCACGCCGCCGCTGGAACGCACAGGACTGGCAGCTGGACGCCTGGGTCAGCACCTACTCCGCGATCGCCGCCGGACAGCTGGAGCACGTCTCGGGCGACGTCGAGCGGCTGACCGGACGGCCGCCGCTCTCCCTCGCGGGGTTCCTGGAGCAGGAGGCGCGGGGCTGAGGCGACGGCGCGGGCCGGGCCGACAGCGCGGGCCGGGCGACCGCGGAAGCCGGGCCGACGGCGTGCGGGGTGCGACGGGACGAAGACGCCGGGCCCGGCGATCCGCCGGACCGGTGCTCCCCCGGAAAGGCACTCCGCCGGAACGGCGATCCCCCGATATGCGGAACGCCCCGTGCATCTCGTGATGTCGGGGCGTCTGCTGGGTGTTCCTGCTCGGTGGCGAGTGAGGGATTCGAACCCCCGAAGGCTACGCCGTCTGATTTACAGTCAGATCCCTTTGGCCGCTAGGGTAACTCGCCGTGGCGCACCCGACCGCGTGTTCACAACCGGAGGCGCTCAGCAAGGATACCCACGCGACCGGCGGATCGGAAATCGGTGCCGCGAGGCCTCAGTCCGCCTCCGCCGCGTAGCGGGACGCCGCCTCCGCGACCTTCCCCGCGTAGCTCCCGGCCGGGTTGTAGGCCGCGATCGCCGCCCGCCATCCCGACTCCGTCGAGAGGTCGCCGCCGGCGTCGCAGAGGTACCGGGCGGCGGTCACCGCCTGCTGGTCCACGTTCTGCGGATCCCATCCGCTCGACGCCCACGCCATCCACGTCGCGGGGATGATCTGCAGCGGACCCATCGCCCGGTCGACCTCGGCGTCGCCGTCCAGAGCCCCGCCGTCGTTGTCGGGGACCCGGTCGAAGCGCGTTCCGTCCAGGCGCGGACCGTAGATCGGCTCCGTCGGCCGCCCGTCCTCGCCCAGCTCGCCGCCGTCGATCGTGCCGTGCCTGCTCTCGACGTAGCCGATGCCGGCCAGGGTCGCCCAGTCCAACCGGCAGTCGGGGTCGACCGACGCCGTGAGGAGGGCCGTGCCCGCGTAGGCGGTGAGCGCGCGCAGCGGGATGCCGCTCCCCTCGGACGCCGTGCCCAGCCACGCCTCGTCGGCGAGCAGGCGCACCGGCGTCGCCGCGGCCTGCTCGGGATCCTCCAGCACGACGGGGTCGGCCGCGACGGGAGCGGTCGCCGCGGGAGGGACGGTGGCCAGGCCCTCCTCGACCGTCAGCGCGGGCGGCCGCTGGCCGCAGCCGGCCAGGAGGAGGCCGGCGAGCGGGACGAGGACGAGAACGGGGAGGCGGCGCACCCCTCAGAGGTACCAGCCGCGCCTGGGGCCGGGCTCCGCCACGCCTGAAAGCTAAACTCGGAGCCATGGCAGATTCAACGTTCGACGTCGTCAGCAAGATCGACAAGATGGAGGCGGACAACGCCCTGAACCAGGCCCACAAGGAGGTCGAGCAGCGCTACGACTTCAAGAACGTCGGCGCCTCGATCGCCTGGAGCGGCGAGAAGATCCTGATCAAGGCCAACACCGAGGAGCGGGCGAACGCCATCCTCGACGTCTTCCAGTCGAAGCTGATCAAGCGCGGCATCAGCCTCAAGAGCCTCGATGCGGGCGAGCCCTTCGCGTCCGGCAAGGAGTACCGGATCGAGGCCACCCTCAAGGAGGGCATCGACCAGGAGCACGCGAAGAAGATCAACAAGCTCATCCGCGACGAGGCGCCGAAGTCGGTCAAGTCGCAGATCCAGGGCGACGAGCTCCGCGTCTCCTCGAAGAGCCGCGACGACCTCCAGGCGACCATGGCGCTCCTGCGCGGGGCCGACCTCGAGCTCGACCTCCAGTTCGTCAACTTCCGCTGAGGAATGACGCACACGGGAGCACGCGCGTGACCGCCGGCATCGACGAGCCCGACCGGCGGGGCCGCACCGGACTCGACCGGGAGGGCCTCGACCTCGTCGGGAACCCCGACGTCGTCGTGAAGGAGGTCACCCTCCTCTCGAGCGACTGGTACGTCCTCCGCACCACCCGCTTCGACTACCGGCACCGCGACGGCAGCTGGACCAGCGAGCAGCGCGAGACCTACGACCGGGGTAACGGCGCGGCGGTCCTGCTCTACGACGCCGACGCGCGCACCGTCGTTTTGATCCGGCAGTTCCGCTACCCCGCGTACGTGAACGGCGACCTCGACGGGATGCTCCTCGAAGTGCCCGCCGGTCTCCTGGACGAGGACGGGCCCGAGGAGGGCGCCCGCCGCGAGGCGTCCGAGGAGACCGGACTCGAGGTCGGCCGGCTCGAGCACGTGTTCGACGCGTTCATGAGCCCTGGCTCGGTCACCGAGAAGCTGCACTTCTACGCCGGCCGCTACCGCGCGGGCACCCGCAGCGGAGCGTTCGCGGGACTCGCCGACGAGGGCGAGGACATCGAGGTACTCGAGCTCTCGTTCGACGAGGCGCTGACCCAGATCGGCGTGCAGATCGTCGACGCGAAGACGATCATGCTCCTGCAGTGGGCGGCCCTGTCCGGCCCGTTCTCGCGCTGACCCGCGGACGTCGCGGCTGCGGACGCGTCAGCGCGCGTACTCGGCGAGGGCGCGTCCGGTCAGCGTGTCCGCCGCCGCGAGCCCGACCGGAGTCCCCTCGAAGACGATCGTCCCTCCGTCGTGCCCGGCTCCGGGCCCCACGTCGATGATCCAGTCCGCGTGCGCCATCAGGGCGCGGTGGTGCTCGATCACCACGACCGAGTTCCCGGAGTCGACCAGCCGGTCGAGCAGTCCGAGCAGCGTGTCGACGTCCGCGAGGTGCAGGCCCGTGGTCGGCTCGTCGAGCAGGTAGACGGATCCGGACGAGGCCATGTTGATCGCGAGCTTGAGGCGCTGACGCTCACCCCCGGACAGCGTGTTCAACGGCTGTCCGAGCGTGAGGTAGCCGAGACCGACGTCGACGAGACGGGCGAGCACCGTGTGCGCCGGTCCGCTCGCGAAGAACTCCGCGGCGTCGACGATCGGCATCGAGAGCACCTCGTGGATGTTCCTCCCGCGGAGGCGGTACTCGAGCACCTCAGCGGTGAACCGCTTGCCGTCGCACTCCTCGCAGACCGACGAGACCGTCGCGGCGGGGCCCAGCTCGGTGAAGATCATCCCGGCCCCCTTGCAGACGGGGCAGGCGCCTGCCGAGTTCGCGCTGAAGAGCGCCGGTCTCACACCGTTCGCCTTCGCGAAGGCCGCCCGGATCGCGTCGAGGACCCCGGTGTAGGTCGCCGGATTGCTGCGCCGCGAGCCGCGGATCGGCGACTGGTCGGCCACCACCACGCCCGGCCGACCCGCGAGCGAGCCGTGCAGGAGCGACGACTTGCCCGAGCCGGCGACTCCGGTGACGACGGTCAGCACGCCCAGCGGGACGTCCACGTCGACGCCGCGGAGGTTGTGCGTGGAGGCCCCGCGGATCTCCACCGCCCCGGTCGGACGGCGCACGGCCTCCTTCAGCGGGACGCGGTGACCGAGATGACGGCCCGTCAGGGTGTCGGACGTGCGCAGCTGCGCCACCGTCCCCTCGAACCGCAGCTCGCCGCCGTGCGCACCGGCCCTCGGACCGAGGTCGACCACGTGATCGGCGATCTCGATGATCTCCGGCTTGTGCTCGACCACCAGGACGGTGTTGCCCTTGTCCCGCAGGCGGCGCAGCAGCTCGATCATCCGCGAGACGTCGTGCGGGTGCAGACCCGCCGTCGGCTCGTCGAAGACGTACGTGACGTCCGTGAGGCTCGACCCCAGATGCCGCACCATCTTGACCCGCTGCGCCTCACCGCCCGAGAGGGTGCCCGACTCCCGATCGAGCGACAGGTAGCCGAGGCCGACCTGGACGAGGGCGTCGAGCGTCCCGAGGAGGGTCTCGACGATCGGAGCGACGGACGGCGCCTGCAGTCCGCGGAGCCACGCGGCGAGGTCGGTCGCCTGCAGCGCGGCGCACTCGGCGATGTTCCGGCCCCCGATGCGCGACTCCAGCGCCACCCGGGTGAGCCGGCCGCCTCCGCACTCGGGACAGGCGGCGAAGGTGGCCACCCGCTCGGCGAAGGCGCGGATGTGCGGCTGGGCCGCCTCCTTCGCCAGGTAGAGGCGGGTGACCTTCACCAGGAGGCCCTCGTAGGTCATCGTCATCCCGGCGATGGCCATCTTCGTGGCCGGACGGTGGAGGAACGCGTCCATCTGCTCGGGCGTGAAATCGGCGATCGGCACATCGGCCGGATAGAGGCCGGACTCGGCGAGGCCCTTCCAGTACCAGCCGCCGACGACGAAGTTGGGGATCGCGTCGAGAGCACCGCCCTCGAGCGACTTCGAGCGGTCGATCAGCGCGTCGAGGTCGATGCTCGACACCCGGCCCGTCCCCTCGCACCGGGGGCACATCCCCTCCGGCAGGTTGAAGGAGAACGCACCGCTCGTGCCCGCGTGCGGGTCGCCGATCCGGCTGAAGAGGATCCGCAGCATCGTGTACGCGTCGGTCGCCGTGCCGACCGTGGACCGGCCGTTCGACCCCATCCGCTCCTGATCGACGACGATCGTGGCCGACAGTCCGTCGAGCGACTCCACGTCCGGGCGAGCCGGCGACCCCATGAACTGCTGCACGAAGGCGGAGTAGGTCTCGTTGATGAGGCGCTGGGACTCGGCCGCGATGGTGCCGAAGACGAGCGACGACTTGCCGGAGCCCGAGACCCCGGTGAACACGGTGATCCTCCGCTTCGGGATGTCGACGTCGATCCCCCGGAGGTTGTTCTGGCGCGCACCGCGCACCCGGATGACGTCGTGGGGCGCGGCCGTGGTCATGCTGTCTCCGTCCAGAGCGGTGCCCGAATCCTAGAGGAGGTGCGCGGCGTCCGCGCCGGAACGACGAACGGCCCCCCGGAGTGCACCGGAGGGCCGTTCGGAGAGCACGCGTCAGAGCGCGACCGGCTCCGCCCGCGATATCGCGATCATGTCCTCGCGAGGAACGACCTTCACGCGCGCACGGCCCTCGGGCTCGCCGAGCGCCATCTCGTGCTCGTCCAGCCGGTGCCAGCCGTCGAGATCCGTGTAGGCGATGTCCCGCTCCTCGAGCAGGGCGACCACGGCCGCCTCCTCGGGGTGCTCGGGCGTCCACCAGGACGCCTGGTCGTTGACCACGTGCGCGACGGTCTCCATGGCGTCGGACTTGGTGTGCCCGATGAGGCCCACCGGTCCGCGCTTGATCCAGCCGGTCGCGTAGACGCCGTGGACCTGCTGGTCCTCGTCGTCCAGGACCTGGCCCTCGCGGTTCGGGATCACGCCGCGCATCTCGTCGAACGGGAGGCCGTCGAGCGGCGAGCCGAAGTAGCCGACCGCGCGGTACACGGCCTGCACGGGGACCTCGCGGATCTCACCCGTGCCGCGCACTCCGCCCTCGCCGTCCGGCTCGGTGCGCTCGTACCGGATCGCGCCGACCCGACCCGATCCGTCGTCCACGAACTCGAGCGGCTTCGCCCAGAAGTGCAGGTGGAGACGACGCGAGGCGCTCCCGACCTCGCGGGTGCGCCACTGGTTGAGCACCCGGTTGATGACCATGACCTGCTTGTTGGTCGCGATGGCGGCCTCCGAAGCGGGATCGAGGTCGAAGTCCTCGTCGGCGACGATCATGTCGACGTCGCGCAGCTCGCCCAGCTCGCGCAGCTCCAGCGGCGTGAACTTCACCTGAGCGGGACCGCGGCGCCCGAAGACGTGCACGTCGGTGACGGGAGAAGCCTTCAGCCCCTCGTAGACGTTCGGCGGGACCTCGGTGGGCAGGAGGTCCTCGGCGTGCTTCGCCAGCATCCGCGAGACGTCGAGCGCCACGTTGCCGTTGCCGATGACAGCGACGGAGGACGCCTCCAGCGGCCAGGTGCGCGACACGTCGGGGTGGCCGTCGAACCAGCTGACGAAGTCGGCCGCACCGTAGGAGCCCTCGAGCTCGACACCCGGGACGTCGAGCGGAGCGTCCCGGACGGCGCCGGTCGCGAAGATCACGGCGTGGTAGTGCCGCTTGAGATCCTCGAGCGTGATGTCGGTCCCGAAGTGCACGTTGCCGAAGATGCGGATGTCGCCCCGGTCGAGCACCTCCCGCAGCGCGGTGATGATCCCCTTGATGCGCGGGTGATCGGGCGCCACGCCGTAGCGGACCAGGCCGTAGGGCGCGGGCAGGTGCTCGAACAGATCGATCGAGACGTCGTACTTCTTCTCGGCCTTGATCATGAGGTCGGCGGCGTAGATGCCCGCGGGACCCGCGCCGACGATGGCCAGCCTGAGCTTGGTCATTGCGTTCCTCCTGCCGGGGCGCCGCAGCGCACAACCGGTCTCATTCCTGCGGCGCAGGGCGCGCCGCGACGATCGGGGTCAGCCGTTGCGCTCGACGACGGTGTCGGCGAAGCGCGTCAGCGCCTTGCGGACGGAGCCGTCGGGCAGCGGAGCGAGGGCGGCGACGGCCTCGTCGGCCCACCGGTGGGCCTCGGCGAGGGTCTGCGCGGTGACGTCGTGATCGCGCAGCTGAGCGATGGCGTCCGAGATGTCGGCGCTCTGCTCCTCCGTGTGCGCGATGGCGTCGTTCGAGCGGCTCACATAGCTCTCGATGCGGGCGAGGAGAGCCGCGGCGTCCCTGTCCGAGGAGGCGCGCTCGCGCAGGCGCAGGATCGGCAGCGTCGACACGCCGGCGCGGATGTCCGTGCCGGGGTTCTTGCCGGTCTCCTCCGGCTGGGGAGAGAGGTCGATCACGTCGTCGACGATCTGGAAGGCGACGCCGATCTTCTCGCCGAAGACGCGCATGGCCTCCTCGTACTCCTCCGGAGCCTCCGAGAACGCGACTCCCGTGCGGCCCGCCGCGGCGATCAGGGACCCGGTCTTGTCGGCCAGGACGGACAGGTAGTGCTCGACCGGGTCCTCGCCGTCGGTCGGGCCGACCGTCTCGTGCAGCTGCCCGAGGACGAGCCGCTCGAACGTGTCGGCCTGGAGCCGGATCGCCTTGTCGCCGAGCTCGACCATCAGCTGGTTCGCGCGGGCGAAGAGCAGATCGCCCGTCAGGATGGCCACGTTGTTGCCCCACACGGTCTGCGCCGACGGGACGCCGCGGCGCTTCTCCGCCTCGTCCATGACGTCGTCGTGGTAGAGCGATGCGAGATGCGTGATCTCGATCGCCTGCGCACCGAGCAGGACCTGCGGCGTGTTGCCGCGGCCCAGCGACGCGGCCAGGAGGGTGAGCATCGGGCGCACACGCTTGCCGCCCGCCTCGAGGAGGTACCGGGTGGAGACATCGGCCACAGCGTCCGCGAAGGACAGCTGCCGGACGAGACCCTCCTCGACCTGCTCCAGACCCGCGTCGATCGCGCGGGCGAGAGCCCGGTCCGACGAGGAGGAGAAGATGCGCTCGGAGAGGCCGAGCTGCGCCGTCAGAGACGGGCTGCGACGGGCGACGGGCGCAGTGGCGTTCACAGGGAAACCCTAACGTCTCGGCCTGTGCGGACCCCGGTCGTCATCGGGTCGCCGCGATCGGCTTGACGCCGCGGTGCAGCGCCACGATGCCAGCGGTCAGATCGCGGTAGGCCACGCGCTCGAAGCCCGCCGCGCGGAGCCAGGCGGCGACGACGCTCTGCTCCGGCCAGGCCCGGATGGAATCGCCGAGATAGTCGTACGCAGGATTGTTCGACGACGCGAGGCGCACGACGGCGGGCATGACCGTCGACAGGTAGAAGTCGTACGCGGCGGCCAGCGGAGCGATCGGCGGAGTCGAGAACTCGCAGATCACGACCCGGCCGCCGGGCTTCAGCACACGCAGGAACTCGGCGAGCGCCGTCCTCGGCTCGGCCACGTTGCGCAGACCGAACGAGATGGTCACGGCGTCGAACGACTCGTCCTCGAACGGGAGGTCCATCGCGTCGGCCTGGACGAACTCGATCCGGTCGTTGCCCGCCTGACGGCGACGGCCGACGGCGATCATCCCCGGGGAGAAGTCGGCTGCGACGACCTGGGCGCCCGACCGCGCCAGCGACGCGCTCGACGTTCCGGTGCCGGCCGCGATGTCGAGGATGCGCTCACCGGGAGCAGGGTTGACGGCGCGAGTCGTCGCGATCCGCCAGAGCCGGTCGTTCCCCACCGAGAGGAGTCCGTTCACCAGGTCGTAGGCGGGAGCCACGGTGTCGAACATCGAGGCGACCTCGTCGGGCCGTTTGGTGAGGTCTGCCTTCGTCACGATCCGCAAGTCTACGGCGAGACGCGGGACGGCGGCTGTGCATCCGCCGTCCCGCGCCCGGTCGGCGCGCTCCCCCCTGGGGAAGCGCCGGGACCGCCCCGCTCCGCCTCGCGCGGCGGCCCCGGACCGGATCACGGTAGCAACGGAGCCCTGCGCCCCGAGCCCCGCGGCATGGGACGTCCCACCTTCTGGCGCGGGCGTACCCTGCTGAGGTGACGCTCATCGGCGCTGGAACCCCCCTGCTGCGTGCGGAGACGACTCCACTGGACTCTCCGCCGTCGCTCCTCTCCCACTCCGACCCGAGGCGGCCCCTCCTCTGGCAGCGCGACGGCGCCGGCCTCAGCGGACGCGGCGAGGCCCTGCGCCTCGAGTTCTCGGGCCCGGAACGGCTGCGGGATGCCGCGGCGGCCTGGCGTCGGCTCTGCGACGCGGCGACGGTGGAGGACCGGGTCGGACTGCCCGGGACGGGGCTGGTCGCGTTCGGGACCTTCGCTTTCTCGAGCCGATCCGAGGCGACGAGCGTGCTGATCGTGCCGCGCACCGTGATCGGGACGCGCGACGGCCGGTCATGGCTGACGCGGATCACGATCGGCGAGGCGGAGAGACCGTATACGCCGAGCGAGGAGCCGCTGGGGGCGGAGTACCACGTGCCGCTCTCGCCGGGTGCGCTGCCGCCGGACGGGTACCGCGCGGCGATCGCTGCCGCGGTGGAGACGATCCGGGCGGGTGAGCTGTCCAAGGTCGTGATCGCGCGCGATCTGCAGGGGCGGCTCCCGCCGGGGGCGGACCTGCGTCGGATGCTGGGTGCGCTCACCGAGCGGTACCCGGACTGCTGGGGCTTCGCCGTGGACGGATTCCTCGGCGCCAGTCCGGAGACGCTGGTCGCGGTCGATCGGGGCGAGATCTCGGCGAGGGTGTTGGCCGGCACGGCCGCACGAGGCGAGGATCCCCTCGCCGACGCGGACGTGGAGGCCGCTCTGCTCGAGAGTCCGAAGGACCGCTCGGAGCACGCTTTCGCTCTCGCCAGTCTGGTCCGGGAACTCGAGCCCCACACACGGGAGCTGACGGCGGGCGCCGCCCCGTTCACGCTCCGCCTGCCGAATCTCTGGCACCTCGCGACGGACGTGCGAGGAATTCTGGGCGACTCCTCCAGCGCGCTCGATCTCGTCGATGCTCTTCACCCGACCGCGGCAGTGGCCGGCACTCCGACCGCCGACGCTCTTGCGCTCATCGAGCACCTGGAGCCCTTCGACCGCGGTCGGTACGCAGGACCCGTCGGCTGGATCGACGGCAACGGCGACGGCGAGTGGGCCGTCGGACTCCGCAGCGCCGAGGTCACGGCCGAGGGCGCGGTCACGGCCTGGGCGGGCGCCGGCATCGTGGCCGACAGCGTTCCCGAGTCCGAGCTCGCCGAGACCCGCATGAAGTTCCGCCCGATCACCGACGCGCTGGCATGACGCACGTCGGGAGTCGCTGAAGCCGTCGGCTACCCCGCCGGGTCGCTCTCGAGCCGGGGAGCACCCGGCCGTCGTCCTGCGCCCACCGGCGGACGCCCGGGCAGTGCCGGCGGCCGGGTCGTCACGCGACGGCCGGTCGGTGTGGTCCAGTCCGCTGTGCCGTCCGGATGGAGCAGATACGTCCAGCGGTCGCCGTGGCGCACGTGGTGGTGGGCGACGCACAGGGAGGCGAGGTTGTCGGGAGTCGTCTCTCCCCCGTTCGGCCATTCGACGCTGTGGTCGGTCTCCGTCGAGGACGCCGGCCGGGTGCAGCCCGGGAAGCGGCAGGTCTGGTCGCGGAGGCGGACCAGCAGCCTCATCCTCGGCGGTGGGAGCCGGTGGCGGCGCCCGACGGAGACGACCGCGCCGGTCTCCTCGTCGGTCAGCACGGGAGTGAAGGCGGCGTCGTCGTCGATGAGCGCTCGCACCGTCTCGGCAGGGATCGGCCCGTAGCCGTCGAGCTCGGCGGCCTCCTCGTCGTCACCCGCGGCGGTGCTCGCCGCCACGGTGACTCTCACCTCGGCCCGCAGCCCGGTCGAGGGCGCCGCGGCTCCCTCCGGAGTGGTCCCCGCCACGTCCCCGTGGCTGAGCAGGTCGGCCCACGCATCGGCGCGGAGCTGCGCCAGCGTCCGCAGATCGCGGTCCCCTTCGGCGCCGTCCCGCAGATCCCTCGCGATGCGGTCGAGCCGGGCGAGCGCTCCGACGGCCTCGGGCGCGGGGACGTGCGCGCAGACCGTCGCCATGCCGTCGATCCCGGCTGTCATCCACACCCGGCGGTCCTCGCGGGCGCGAGCGTGCCGCTCGGCGAGGGGCTCGTCGTGCAGCTCCTCCCGCACCCGCGCGAGGGCGTGGCGCAGCTGCCCCGGGGTCAGCGTCTCCGCGAGGTCGACGGCCCGGTCGTCATAGGCCGCGCGCGCCGCTGCGGGGAGGGTCGCCGCGACGGAGCAGATGAGCTGGCCGGCCTCCCAGCGCATTCTGGCGTCGGCGAGCGCGGAGCGGGTCCGCGGCAGCTCCTCCATCAGGAGCGAGGCGTGCAGCAGCTCCCTGGCGGCGGTGCGCTCGGAGACCCCGAGGGCGACGGCGAACTCCGCTCGGATCGACCGTTCGACGAGGTCCGTCGCATCCTTGCTGTCCGTCGAGGAGCCTCGGGCGAACGCGTCGGGACAGGTCAGCGCCGCGCGGTGTCCCGCGTGCAGCGCCTCCGCCGCGGACAGGAGCACCGGGGAGGCGCTCCTCGCGAGCGCCGCCGCCCGGTCGCCGAGGGCGAGGACCTCTCCTCGCACCGTCTCCGCATCAGCCATGCCTCCAGCGAAGCAGCAGCAGACGAGCTGCGGAGCTCGAACGAGGCGTCCCCGGGAGAACAGCGTCCGACGACGACCTGTAGAGGACCGACCGACCGGACCCGTGCGGACTCAGCGCTCGAGCCGGATCTCCACGACGCCCGGCCCGTCGCCCGGCGAGGTCAGCGCCTGCTCCAGCTCGCCGCGCGTCGCCGCACGACGGTGGCCCCACCCGTAAGCGCGCGCGAGAGCCTCCAGATCGGCGTTCTGCGGGGTGAACTGCACGCGATCGAACGCATCGGGATGCGAGCTCGATGCGACCTCGAGTCCGTCGAAGATCGTGCCGCCCCCGTCGTTCACGACGACGAGCTGCACGCGCGGGCGCCGTTCTCCGGGCGGGAGGAGGAGGCCGCCGGCCTCGTGGAGCAGAGTGAGATCACCGAGGACCGCGCGGGTGACTCCGCCCGCTCCCTGCTCGGTCGCCTGCGAAGCCACCGCGATCCCGAGAGCCGTCGAGATCGTGCCGTCGATGCCGGCGAGGCCGCGGTTCGCCAGGACGGATATCCGCTTGCCCGGCAGGGTCCCGTCGGCGACGCGGATCAGCCGCGACGCTCCGAACAGCAGCCGGTCGTGCGGCCAGGTGACCTTCCAGACCGCGGCGACGACGAAGTCGCGGGTGAGCGGTGCCCTGATCGCGGCGAGGGCGTTGCGCGCGTAGCCGCGGCGGTCCTCGACCGACATCGACCCGGCGTCGGGGACCTCGTCCAGCTCGTCGGGGTCGACCGTCAGGGCGCGGCTCGCGGACACCCAGGATCCGGCCCAAGCGCGCTCGCCGCGCTCGGGACGCGGCGACCCCTCGGGGCGGACCACGTCGACGCCTCCGACGCGGCGGGCGCGCCGGCCGGGGTTGTAGAACTGCTCGCGCACGGCGTCCACGACGATCACCTCGACGTCCTCGCGCCGCAGCAGCTCGGGGACCTCGCGGGAGAGCGTCGGGTGTCCGAGCACGATCGCCCGGCGGATGCGTCCGCCGAAGTCGGGCTCGCCGAGCAGGCGACGCCAGGCGACGACGAGCTGCGGTCCGAAGCGGGCGCCGGAGGAGACCTCGGCCAGCAGCGGCCAGTCGCCGGCGCGAGCGATCTCCTCGGCCGCGGCGCCCGCCTTGTCCCCGGCGATGACGACCGTGAGCGGCTCATCAGGGCCGGCGGTCACGACGGCACGCGGGATCCCGGATCCGACGGCGGGCGACGAGACCGGTTCGATCCGCTCGATGTCCGGCAGAGCGGAGGAGAGCGGATCGCGGAAGGAGAGGTTCAGGTGGACCGGCCCGCGGCGCGCCGCGGTGACGGCACGATCGGCGAGCGCCCGCGCGTCCTCGGACAGGGAGGCGTCGTCCGGAGCAGCGACGTCCTCGAACAGCCGCACGGCTCGCCCGTACAGCTCGCGCTGCTCGGCCGTCTGGTTCGAGCGGATGCCGCGCAGCTCGTCGGGCCGGTCGGCGGTCAGGACGATCATCGGCACGTCCGAGGCGTCCGCCTCGAGCACGGCCGGGTGCAGGTTCGCGGTCGCCGTGCCGGAGGTCGTGATGACGAGCGCCGGCATCCCGGATTCGAGGGCGAGGCCCAGCGCCAGGAACCCAGCGGAGCGCTCATCGATCCGCACGTGCAGCCGGACGTCGCCGCGGGTCTCGAGCTCGGCCGCCACCAGGGCGAGCGCCTGCGAGCGGGAGCCCGGAGCGACGACGACGTCGCGGACGCCGAGCGCGACGAAGCGGGTCAGGAGGTCGACCGCGAATCGGGTGGAGGGGGCGACCGGCCGGTGCTCAGGCATCCCGGCGGCCGGGGCCGTCGGCCTCGCCCTGCTCGTCCATGTCGGCGAGGTCGCGCTCGAGCTGGGCGATGCGCTCGGCCTGCAGGCGTTCCTCCTCGGGGTCGCGCTCGGTGCGGAGGGTGCCGAGGAAGTCGGGGTCGTCGTCCGGAGCGGTGTAGCGGCGGCCGGCGGCGCGCTGCTTTCGGGGGCGGCCGATCCAGAACCACAGTCCCGCACCGATGACCGGGAGGATCAGCACCACCAGGAGCCAGGACCACTTCGGGATCGCCCGCACGGCGTGACGGTTGCTCATCGCGACGTCGATCACGGTGTAGACCGTGAAGACGGCGAGGGCCACGAGCAGGCCGATGACGAGGCGGATCATGGACACGAGTCTACGTCCGGCACCCCCGTCGGGGAGGGTCCGCACGGACGCTGGACAGGAGGCTCCCACGGTGCTCACGGAAGCGCGTGCAGGGGCCGACGTACACTGTCCCGGTGAAACTGAGCCGCGCGGTCGTCGTCTACTCGCTCCTGCGCCTGGCGATGTTCGCCGGCGTCTTCGTGCTGGTGTACCTGCCGGCGCGCACCTTCGTCGACTCGGAGCTGACGGCCGCGGTCACCGCGGGCTTCGTCGCCGCGATCGCGAGCCTGTCCCTCTCCTACATCCTGCTGAGGAAGCCCCGCGAGCGCATCGCGGAGGCGATCTACGAGCGCCGCAAGGACGTCCCGCGCGCTCCGACCGACGACGACGTCGAGGACGCCGCGGTCGACGCGACCCGCGACGACCGCTGAGCCGGGCGATCCCGCCGGCGAGGGCTCCCCTCGGACGCGCTGACCCCGCTCGCACCAGGCCCGGCACGCAACAGCCGATCTCACCCGAATCCGGCCCACCCTAGCCCGCCTCGTGCGAGCCGCCGCTCTAGAACGCCAGCGCCGCCCCGAGGATCACCGCGTAGGCGAGCCCGCCCAGGCTGGTCAGCTGCAGCGCCAGGATGAGCTCCTTCGCCGTCTTCGCCGTCAGGGTGATCAGGATGGCCGGCAGGATCATCAGAAGCACGAAGAGCGTCAGCCACGCCAGCGGGTAGAACAGCGCGAGGATCACCGCGATGCCGAACGGGATCAGCACGAAACCCGTGTAGATCGCTCGGGACACGGCCGGTCCTGCGAGCACCGCGAGGGTCCGCTTGCCCGAGAGGCGGTCGGTCGGGATGTCGCGGATGTTGTTGACCATGAGCACGGCGCAGGCGAACAGGCCCGCCGCCACGGCGCCGAGCCACGACTCCTGGTTGGTGCGGCCGATCTGCACGAACGTGGTGCCGACGGTGGCGACCAGGCCGAAGAACACGAAGACGAAGAGCTCGCCGAGCCCGAGGTAGCCGTAGGGGCGGCGTCCGCCGGTGTAGAACCAGCCGGCCGCGATCGCCGCCGCGCCGACGATCAGGAACCACCACTGCCCCGAGAGGGCGGTGAGCACGAGGCCGGCGACGGCCGCGATCCCGAAGAAGACCAGGGCGACGGTGAGCACCTGGCGGGGCTTCGCCGCTCCGGAGCCGGTCAGCCGCGAGGGTCCGACGCGGTTGGCGTCGGTGCCGCGCACGCCGTCGGAGTAGTCGTTGGCGTAGTTGACGGCGATCTGCAGGGCGAGCGAGACGGCCAGGCAGAGCAGGGCGCGCACCCAGTGCCAGCCCTCGTCGACGACCTGGGTCGCTCCGGTGCCGATGAGCACGGGGGCGACGGCCAGCGGGAGGGTGCGGAGGCGGGCGCCGGCGATCCACTCGCGGGGACCGGCGGGCTTCACGACGACCGCTCGCGGGCTGCCCCCGGGGCGGCCGCTGGAGGACTTCTTCTTGCGACTCGTACTCGACACGGAGGGAATCCTACCCACCGGCCCGTCGACGCTCGGAGCCGGTCAGGCCTGCTCGGCGAGCACCTCGAGGGCGCGGCGGTCGGGCTTCCCGGAGGCGAGGAGGGGGATGCGGCCGACGGGCAGCACGGCCGCGGGAGCGGCGGCGCGCCCGAGGCGGTCGGCGATCAGGGCGCGCAGGTCGGTGAGCGGGGGAGCCTCCTCCGCCGTCACGACGACCGGGACCTCGCCCCACTGCTCGTCCGCCCGCCGCACGACGACCGCGTCGGGGACGGTCCCCTCGCGCAGCACGGCCTCGACGGCGTCGAGCGACACCTTCTCCCCGCCCGACACGATCACGCGGTCGAGCCGACCGGTCACCCGGAGGCGCCCGTCGACGATCGACCCCGCGTCGCCCGTGCGGTACCAGCGCTCCCCGTCGATCTCGAGGAAGGCGGCGGCGCTGCGCTCGTGGTCGATCGCGCCGTCGGCGTCGAGGTAGCCCTCCGCGAGGGTCGGCCCGCCGAGCAGCACCTGCCCGTCCTCGACGCGCATCCGCACGTCGTGGAGCGGGACGCCGTCGTAGACGCAGCCACCGGACGTCTCGCTCGATCCGTAGGTCAGGCGGATGCGCACACCGAGGGCGGCGGCGCGGTCCCGCAGCGGCTGCGGCGTCGCCTGGCCGCCGATCAGGAGCGCGTCGAACGAGCGGAGCGCCTCGGCCGCGGCCGGATCGCGCTCGGCGAGATCCAGCAGCCTCGCGAGCTGCACGGGGACCAGCGAGGAGTACCGCCGTTCCCCCGCCGGCATCGTCCGAGCGAGAGCGAGGAAGGCCGCCGCGTCGAAGCCGCCGGCCGGGAGGACGACCGGGTCGGCCTCCGCCGTCAGCGAGCGGACGAGCACCTGTAGTCCCGCGACGTAGTGCGTCGGCAGGCAGAGCAGCCAGCGTCCCGGCCCGCCCAGCTCGGCGAGGGTCGCGGAGGCGCTGGTGAGCAGGGCCGCTGTCGAGAGCGCGACCCGCTTGGGCGGCCCCGACGAGCCCGAGGTCTCGACGACGACGGCGACGCGCTGCGGCACGACGCCATCCTCGGAGGCGGTCGCAGCGCCGGGGGCGGAGACGCGGATCGCCGGGCCGCTGCCGTCCAGGGCCGCGCGAAGAGCGAGGAGGACGGCCTCGACCGTCGCGTCGACACCGGCGAGCGGGCGGGTCACCTGCGTGCCCTCCGGCTCAGAACTGCCACGGGAACGGCGACCAGTCGGGCTCGCGCTTCTCGAGGAAGGAGTCGCGTCCCTCGACGGCCTCGTCGGTGCCGTAGGCGAGGCGCGTGGTCTCGCCCGCGAAGAGCTGCTGGCCCACGAGGCCGTCGTCCACGGCGTTGAACGCGTACTTCAGCATCCGGATGGCCGTGGGCGACTTAGTGAGGATCGTCTCGGCCCACTCCACCGCGGTCGTCTCGAGCTCGGCGTGCGGGACGACCGCGTTCACGGCACCCATCTCGTAGGCGCGCTGCGCGGAGTACTCCCGCGCGAGGAAGAACACCTCGCGCGCGGCCTTCTGCCCGATCTGGCGGGCGAAGTACGCCGAGCCGTAGCCCGCGTCGAAGGAGCCGACGTCGGCGTCCGTCTGCTTGAAGCGCCCGTGCTCGGCGGAGGCGAGGGTGAGGTCGCAGACCACGTGCAGCGAGTGCCCGCCTCCCGCGGCCCAGCCGGGGACGGCCGCGATGACGACCTTCGGCATGAAGCGGATGAGGCGCTGCACCTCGAGGATGTGCAGGCGGCCGTTCCGCGCGGAGTCGATGCCCTCGGCGGTCTCGCCGTCGGAGTACCGGTAGCCGTCGCGGCCGCGGATCCGCTGGTCTCCCCCGGAGCAGAACGCCCAGCCCCCGTCGCGCGGGCTCGGGCCGTTGCCGGTGAGGATGACGACGCCGATGCGCGGGTTCGTCCGGGCGTCCTCGAGGGCGCGGAACAGCTCGTCGACCGTGCGCGGCCGGAACGCGTTGCGGACCTCGGGCCGGTCGAACGCGACCCGCGCGATGCGGCCGGAGCGGTCGTGGTGGTAGGTGATGTCCTCGAGTGCGTCGAAGCCGTCGACGGCCGCCCAGCGGTGCGCGTCGAACAGTTCGGAGACCTGCGTGCTCATGTCATGACCCTACTGATCCGGACTGCACGGCGACTCGACACCGCTCGGGCAGACGGAAGGGGACCCCGCTGACGCGGAGTCCCCTTCCCGGTGCTCGCCCCTACTTGGCGGCGGAGGTGGTGCGGTTCTCGGCCGACACCATCCAGGCGTACTGCTCGAGGCTCTGGATGATCGCGTGGAGGAGGTCCGCGCTGGTCGGGTCCTCCTCGTCCACCTGGTCGTGGACCTCGCGCATGGTGGCGGCGGTGTTCTCGAGGCGGATCGTGACCAGGTCGACGGTCTCGGCCGTGTCGATCTCGCCGTGCGGGTACTCGGGGAGGGTGGTGGTCGCGGCGACGGTGTCGCTGCGGCCGTCCGGGATCCCGTGGAGGGCGCGCATGCGCTCGGCGATGTCGTCGCTGAACTCGCGCGCGGCCTCGATGATCTCGTCGAGCTGCAGGTGGAGGTCGCGGAAGTTCTTGCCGACGACGTTCCAGTGGGCCTGCTTGCCCTGGACGTGGAGCTCGATCAGGTCGACGAGGACGATCTGGAGGCTGTCGAGCAGCTCCTTGGAGGCCTTGAAGCCCTTCTCGGCGTTCTGACGGCGGCTGGTCTTGGCACCGGAGCCCGCGGGGGCTTCGACGTGGCGTTCGAGGGTGGTGGTCATGGACCGTTCCTTTCTCTTGCAGTGCCGGGTGCGGTGTCCCGCCCCGAGTCTGGCTTCTTCGGCTGGACGGCGCCCGCACGCGCGGGGTGCGCGCGCTGGACGGGGCCCGTGGTTGCGGGGATCAGATCGTGGCGACGGATCCGGAGTCGACGCGGTAGTTCGAGCCGTTCACGAACGAGGCGCGGTCGGAGCAGAGGAAGGCGATCACGGCTGCGACCTCCTCGGCCTCGCCCCGGCGCTTCAGCTCCATGTACGGGCGCTCCTCGTCGAGGAAGGACGAGATCGCCTCGTCGACCGAGGTGCCCCTCTGCTCGGCGCGCTTGGACATCATCGCGTCGGTCATCGGAGTGCGGATGAACGCGGGCGAGACCGTGTTCACGAGCAGGCCCTCCTGCGCGTAGGAGCGCGAGAGGCCCTTGGCGAAGGCGAGGACGCCCGCCTTCGCGGCGCAGTAGGGCAGTTCGTCGTCGTAGGGCTGCACGGCGTCCTCGGAGGCGGTGAGCACGAGCCGGCCCCAGCCTCCGGTGCGGAGGTCGGGGAGGAACTCGCGCACGAGCCGCACAGGCCCGAGCAGATCGACCTCGAGGGTGCTGGTCCAGCCCTCGTCGTCGATCTCGTGGAAGAGGCCCTGCGCCCCCGTGACTCCGGCGCACTGCACGAGGATGTCGATCGCGCCGACCGCTCCGGCCACGCGGCGATGCAGCTCGACGAGCTGCTCCGTGCTGGTGACGTCGGCGGCGAAGGCGTGCAGGCGGCCCTCCGGAGCGTCGAGCCCGGCCGCCGCCCGGTCCAGCTCCGCCTGGTCCTTGTCGGTGATCACGACGGTCGCGCCCTCGGCGAGGAGGAGCTGCGCCGTGGCCAGGCCGATGCCGGAGTCGCCTCCGGTGACGAGGGCGGTGCGGCCGGTGATCCCGAGATCCATGCTGAGGTGCTCCTTGTGGGTGCGGTGCGAGGGGGTGGTACCGGTCTACGCCCCTCGGAGCCGGCCCTCAACGGGTTGCGCGGACGCCGTCGGCGGGGTTACGCGCGGCCGACCTTCTTCGGCGCCAGCTCCTCGATGGTGATGGCCGCGTTGATCAACGCGAGGTGGCTGAGCCCCTGCGGCAGGTTGCCCCAGAAGGCCAGGTCGTCGACCGCGATCATCTCGGACATGATCCCGACGTCGTTCGGGACCGTGGCGACGAGCTCGTCCATCAGGGCGACCGACTCGTCGTGCCGACCGACGCAGGCCAGGGCGGAGGCGAGCCAGAACGAGCAGGCCACGAACGGGTGCTCCTCGCCCTCCATGCCGGAGTAGCGGAACAGCAGCGCGCCGCGGCCCAGCTCCTTCACCAGGGCGTCGATGGTCGAGATCATCCGCTCGCCGCGCTCGTAGCCGCTGGGCGCGTGCAGGAGCACCGAGGCGTCCAGCTCCTCGCTGCCCGGGTACATCACGTAGGAGCCGAGCTCCTCGGACCAGCAGTGCTCCTCGATCCACTCCCGGATGCGGTCGCGCTCGAAGCGCCAGCGGTCGGGGCTGCCCGCGACCTGGCCGAGCTCCGCCAGGTGCACGGCCGCGTCGAGCGCCTGCCAGCAGCCCATCTTCGAGGAGGTGTAGTGCTGCTCCTCCTCCAGCTCCCACATGCCCGCATCGCGGTTCCGCCACAGGTCGCAGGTGGTGTCGGCGACGCGGGCGAGGAGCCGACCGGTCTGGATGTCGAGGACGTTGCCCTCGTCGACGTAGATGCGGCAGATGTCGAAGAGGTCGCCGAAGACGCCCAGCTGCAGCTGGCTCTGCGCTGCGTTGCCGGCGACGACCGGGCCGATGCCGGCGTAGCCCGGGACGTCGAACTCCTCGAGGACGGTCGGCATGGAGCCGTCGAGTCCGTAGAAGATGTGCAGGTCCGGCCCGTGCTCCTTGATCGTGCGGAGGAGCCAGGACAGCGCGGCGTGCGTCTCCTCGCGCAGGCCGAAGCGCACCAGCGCGTGCATCGTGTACGCGGCGTCGCGCACCCAGGCGAAGCGGTAGTCCCAGTTCTTGCCGCCGTTGGGCGACTCCGGGAGCGACGTGGTCGCGGCCGCGGCGATGGCTCCTGTGGGCGAGTAGATCAGCAGCTTGAGCGCGAGGGCGCTGCGCTGGACGGCCTCGGACCACGGGCCGTCGTAGGAGAACTCCTCCGACCAGTTCTGCCAGCTGCGGATGGTGCGGTCGATGCCGCGGTCGACGTTCTTCGCGACCGGGAAGTGCAGCGGCTCGTCATGCGTGGCCGACACGACCAGGACGTGCCGCACGGCGTCCTTCCCCGCGGTCACGACGAAGGAGCCCGTCAGCTCGTCGCCGGCGCCGGAGGGCGCGTCGTCGCCGTCGGGCCCGTGCTCCTGCCCGGTGACGCCGATGGTGATGTCTCCGGCGCGGATGAGCGAGCGGCCGTCGGCGTTCTGGATCCACGGGGAGAACCGGCCGAGTCCCGTTCCGGGACGCACGGCCCACCGCATCCGCACCTCGCCGTCGACACCGTCCACGCGGCGCGCGAGCTCGGCCCACGGGAGGCGGCCCGCGATCCCGGTGACGAGCGCGTCCGTCACGCGGACGGTCCCCGACTCGGTGGTGAAGGTGGTCTCGAGGACGTTCGTGTCGCGGATGTAGGCGCGCGAGACCTCGGCGGGCTCCTCGGGGGCGAGCTCGACGCAGCCGCCGGACTCGGCGTCGATCAGGGCGGCGAAGGCGGGGGTGGAGCCGAGGTCCGGGACGGGCATCCAGTCGACGCTGCCGTCCTTCGCGATCAGGGCGACCGTGCGACCGTCTCCGATCGCGGCGTAGTCGCGCAGGGGCCTGGTCGAGCGGGGTGCAGCCATCCCCTCACCGTAGGGCGCGGGCGGTGCACCGATTCGGGCTTGCGGGCGGACGGGCTTGCTTGTAGCGCCCGGTCAGGTCGTGGCGACTCCGCCGTACTCCTCGAGGCGGTCGGTGAACTCGCCGCGGTCCTCGTCCTGGAGGACCCCGTTCGCGTACCCCGCCAGGAACGCGCCCTGCGGGTCCGGCGAGAGGCCGACTCCGTCGAGCATGTCGGCGACCAGGCCGGTCGGATCGGCGTCGAGGTCGACGAGGCCCAGCTCGATCGCGGGCACGAGGTCGGCGGATGAGCGGGCGGTGACGATCCAGAGCGCGGCCGAGGCCTCCTCGTCCGAGAGGTCGCCGTCGAGCTCGTAGCCCGCCTCCGACCACTCCTCGGGGGTGTCGGCCACCTCGACGTCGTCGAAGCCGAGAGGCGAGAGCGCTGCGGTGAAACGGTCGACCGCCGCCTGCCTGTCGGCGTCGGTCGAGACGTCGGCGGCGGCGTACTCGGTCGCCGAGATGTAGTCGTAGAGGAGGGAGGGCCCGCCGTAGGCGTTCTGCGACTGCTCGTAGTACTCGTCGTCGGCCGAGGTCCACTCCTCGGGGACGGCGCCCTCGACGGCCGCGACGGCCTTCTCGGCACTCGCGCGCACGTCCTCCGCGGACGGCTGGCCGAGGATCGTCGCGGCGTCGCCGTCCTGGTAGCCGGGGTAGTCGTAGAGCGGATCGGACGGGTCCCCGCTGCCGAACGGGTCGTCCGTCGGGTCGCCGAACGGCTCGGACGGAGCGCTCGTCGACGCGCTGCCGGCGGCGGAGTCGAGCGCGCCGCCCACTCCGACGGCGACGAGCGTGCCGAGCACGCCGGTGTAGACGACGCCCACGAGGAGGCTCGTGCCCAGCGCGATCCAGGCGCCCCTGCCGAGCGGGCGGTGGGAGGGGACGGAGCCCTGCGTCGGGCCCGGGGCGGGCGCGGGCGGCGGGCTCATCGGCATCTGGCTCATCGCACTCCTCCGGACTCCAACGGCAGCCTCGTCAGTCTGGCACCTCGGCGGGCGCTCGGAGGAGGGACCCCGGGGGCTTGCGCGCGCGTCGCCGACCTCCTGCGCCCGGGTGGCCGCCGCGTCGCCCCGGCCGGTGGACAATGGCCGGATGGACGACGTCGTGCCCGCCTCCCCGCTCCCCTCCCTCGGCGAGATCGACGCGGGACTCCGCGTCGTCGCTCTGCCGCTGCGCACCCGCTTCCGCGGTGTGGACCACCGCGAGATCGCGCTCGTGCGCGGCCCCGAGGGCTGGACCGAGTTCTCGCCCTTCCTCGAGTACGGCGCAGAGGAGTCGGCGGCGTGGCTCCGGGCGGCGATCGACTACGGCTGGAGCGAGCAGCCGGCACCGCTGCGCGACCGCATCCCGGTGAACGCGACCATCCCGGCCGTCGCACCGCACGAGGTCGCCGCCGTGCTCGCGAGCTACCACGGCTGCCGCACGGCGAAGGTGAAGGTCGCCGAGCGCGGCCAGACGCTGGCCGACGACGTGGCCCGGGTCGTCGAGGTCCGCCGCCTGCTCGGTCCGGAGGGCCGGATCCGCGTGGACGCGAACGGCGGCTGGAACCTCGACGAGGCCGAGCACGCCGTCCACGCCCTCGCGGAGTCCGACCTCGAGTACGTCGAGCAGCCGTGCGCGAGCGTCGACGAGCTGGCGGAGCTGCGCTACCGGGTGAAGTACATGGGCATCCCGATCGCCGCCGACGAGAGCGTCCGCAAGGCCGCCGATCCACTCGCCGTCGCCCGGGCAAGAGCCGCGGACCTGCTGGTCGTGAAGGTCCAGCCGCTCGGGGGGACGCGCCGGGCGCTGGCCCTCGTCGCCGAGGCGGGGCTGCCGGCGGTGGTCTCGAGCGCGATCGACAGCTCGGTCGGACTCGCCATGGGCGCCGCCCTGGCCGCGGCGCTCCCCGAGCTGCCCTTCGACTGCGGACTCGGCACCGCGTCCCTCCTCGCCGCGGACGTCACGGAGCGGCCGCTGCGGCCGGTCGACGGCAGCATCCCCGTCGGCCGCGTGGAGGTCTCGGAGGAGCTCCTCTCCCGTCACGCCGTGTCGCCGGAGCGGCTCGCCTGGTGGCGGGCGCGGCTCCGCGACTCCTACGCGCTGCTCTGATCGTCGGCGGCGGGCGCCGCGTCCGAGGAGCGGCAGAATGGGAGCGTCGGCCGTCGGTGCCCGACGCATCCCCCACCCTCGAGCATCGGAGCACCGTGAGCGCATCGACCGTCCCCGTCCCCGTCTTCCTCGACTGCGACACCGGCATCGACGACTCGCTCGCCCTGGCGTACCTCCTCCGCTCGCCCCGGGCCCGCCTCGTCGGGATCAGCACGGTCAGCGGCAACACCGACGCCCGCCGGGCCGCGGTCAACAGCCTCGGCCTGCTGGCGCTGGCCGGCCGCGACGACGTGCCGGTCGCCGTGGGGGCGCACCACTTCCTCGAGGAGGACTACGCCGGCGGATCTCCGCACGTGCACGGCGACGACGGCATCGGCGGGGTCGCGCTGCCCGAGGGCGGCGAGCCGGTCGACGAGGATCCGGCCGACCTCCTCCTCCGTCTCGCCCGTGAGCACGAGGGCGAGCTGCGGCTGGTCGCGATCGGCCCGCTGACGAATCTCGCGATCGCCCTCCGTGCGCACCCGGAGATCGCGTCCCTCGTCCACTCGGTGACCGTGATGGGCGGAGCCGCGCTGGTCCCCGGCAACGTGACCGCCGTGGCGGAGGCCAACATCTGGCACGACCCTGCGGCCGCCGCCGAGGTCGTCGCGGCCGACTGGGATCTGACGCTCGTGCCCCTGGACGTGACCATGCGGCACCTGCTGACGGAGGAGGATCGCGCCGTCCTGCTCGCGTCGCCCGATCCCCTCGCGCAGGCCATCGGGCAGGCGCTCGACTTCTACTTCGACTTCTACGTCGGCCACTTCGGCGAGCGCACCGCTGCCATGCACGACCCCATGGCCGCCGCGATCGCCGTCGACGCCGTCGCCCTCACCTCCGCCCCGCGCGTCCACGTCACTGTCGACGCCACCCACGGCCCCGGCCGCGGCCAGACCGTCGCCGACCTCCGCGGCATCTACCGCGGCGTCCACCCCTCCGACGCCCGCACCCGCATCGTCCTCGCCCTCGACGCCCCTTTCGCCCCCCACCTCATCGGCGTCGTCACCGCCGTCTGACCCGCGCGGGGCCACCCGAAGCCCGTCCGTGCCCCCGGCCGCGACGCGCCCGTTCCTCGATCAGCACGCACCGACCCGGCGCTTCCGTACGCGGGAACTCGACAGGCTCGCTCCGAGCGTTCGTGTCAGGGGATCTCGATACTCGCGCTGCTCACTACTCGATCAGCATGTCCCGTCGACCGCCGTCCCCCCGCACTCCCGCGAAGCGCAGCTCCCCAGAACCCGACCGCGCAGCGGAGCGCTCCCCCACGGCGATCGCGAAGCGGAGCCCACCCACCTCGGCGACCGCGAAGCGGAGCCCACGCAGACCCGACCGCGAAGCGGAGCCCACCCACCACCGCGACCGCGAAGCGGAGCACTCCCCCACGGCGACCGCGAAGCGGAGCCCACCCAGACCCGACCGCGAAGCGGAGGCCCTCCCGCGGCGAACGCGAAGCGGAGCCGTCCCCAGTGCGCGTCCTGGTGGGCGGTCGGCGGGGCCTGGTGGGGTCGATCGCAAGGCGGAGGCGTCGGGCGTAGCGGCGCTACGTTCGTCGCCGACAACGCCGCGAGGGACCCCGCCAGGCCCCGCCGATCACATGCCGGTGTCGAGGCCGGAGTAGGCGTGGAGTCCCTTGAAGAACACGTTGACGACGCCGAAGTTGAACATGACGGCGGCGAAGCCGACGATGGCGAGCCAGGCGGAGGGGGTGCCGCGCCAGCCGCGGGTGGCGCGGGCGTGGATGTAGCCGGCGTAGATGGTCCAGATGATGAAGGTCCAGACCTCCTTGGTGTCCCAGCCCCAGTAGCGGCCCCAGGCCTTCTCGGCCCAGACGGCGCCGGCGATGAGCGTGAAGGTCCAGAGGATGAAGCCGAGGATCGTGACGCGGTAGGCGAGGTTCTCGAGGGTGAGGGAGCTGGGCAGGGTGCCCAGGAAGCGGAGGACCGAGCGGGGGCTGTCGCCGGAGGATTCGCGGCGTGCCTGGAGGAGCTGGGTGACCGAGAGCGCGAAGCCGAGGGCGAAGAACGCGGTGCCGAGGATCGCGACGAGCACGTGGATGACCAGCCAGTAGGACTGGAGTGCCGGCGGGAGCGGGACGACGGCGACGTAGTAGTTGACGGTCGCGATGCCGAGGAGCACCAGGACGAGGCCGGTGATGAACGCTCCGAGGAAGCGGAGGTCCCAGCGCAGCTGGACGGCGAGGAAGACGCCGATGATGATGAGCGTCCCGGTCATCGAGAACTCGTACATGTTCGCCCAGGGGACGCGGCCGGCGGCGACGCCGCGGAGGACGGTCGCGGCGAGGTGCAGCACGAAGCCGAGGAGCGTGAGCGAGAACCCGATGCGCATGGTCTTCGAGCGGGCGGGGGCGCGGTAGACCTCGTCCTCGACGCGGCTGCCGATGCGGGAGAGCGTCGCGGTGCGTCCGGAGCCTGCGGCGGCGACGGTGGCCTTGCCGCTGGCCGCGCGGTCGGCGGCGGCCGCGGAGGCGACGCGCTCCGCCTCCTGCACGACCTCGATCGACTCGCCGTCGGCCAGGGAGGCGCGGCGGGCGAGGTCGATCGCGAAGAAGACGAACGCCATGGCGTAAATGCCCATGGCGGAGGAGAGGCACAGCACCGAGTACTGCGAGAGGGTCGCGATCACCTCCTCAGGGTAATCGCTCGCCGCCCCGCCCGCCCCTTCGCGCTTGCACAGACTCGGCCCCTGCCCAGCCGGGCGGCGCCTGTGGAGGGGCCTCCGGGGCGTCCGGGAGGCGGGTCAGTCGAGCGGGGCGTGCCGGTCGGCGATCGTCCGCACGGCGCGCACCAGCTGCGGGTCCTCGCCACGGGCGAGTCCCGCGTACTCGAGGAGGAGGCCGCCGTCGTCCTGGGCGGTCGCCTTCACCCACACGCGGCGCCGCGGGACGAACAGCGAGGTGAGGAGTCCGGCGAGCACGAGGATCGCGAAGAGCAGCACCCAGCCCTGGGTCGCGTCGTGGTGGATGTCGAACGAGGCGAAGCGCTTGACGCTGTCGGTGCCGATCCGCGTGGGGTCGGCGCCCGTGTTGTCGAAGGTCACGCTGCCGAGCCCGTTCGGGAGCTCGGCCGTGTCGCCGGGCTTGAGGGTGATCGGCGCGACGCCGGTGGTGCCGCCGGTGAGCCGGGTCAGCGAGTCGGTGTTGAGCACGTAGACGGATGTGGGCACTCCCCCGTCGAGGCCGAGGTCGCCAGCGAAGACGTTCAGCGAGAGCACGGGGTACTGCAGGTCGGGGAAGATCGAGGTCGACGCCCCGGAGGCCAGCGTGTCCTGCGTCGGGTAGAAGAATCCGGTGAGGCCCAGCTGCTCGGAGAGCCCGTCCGGCACCTTGACGACGCCGACGGAGGTCAGGTTCGCGTCCTGCGGGAGGAACGGCACCGAGTCGGTGAAGATCGCCCGGCCGGAGGGATCCCGGACCGTGATCGTCGGCGCGTAGCCGTTGCCGAGGAGGTAGACGTTCGTGCCGCCGATCGCCAGCGGGTCGTTGACCTTGATCGTGCGGTCCTCGGTGCCCCCGCCGCGCTCGGAGGTCGTGACGTTCGCGGTGAAATCGACGGGCTGGCCGAGCGCCGACTGGTTCTGCTCCTCGTACTTCACGTCGAGGCTGTCGAGGGTCAGCTGGTACGGGTCGAGCTGGCTGCTGTCGAAGAAGCGACCGGGGTTGAAGGAGTCGTAGGCCGCGAGGTTGTTCGCGAACCCCTGGGAGCCCTCGACCAGCACGCGCTGCCCGCTGTAGCCGAACCCGCCGCCCACTCCGACGGCGACGAGGATGCCGACCAGGGCGGAGTGGAAGACAAGGTTGCCGGTCTCGCGGAGGTATCCGCGCTCGGCCGAGACGCTCGACCAGCGGCCGCGCGGGTCGTCGTAGCGCTCGACGCGGTAGCCCGCCCGGCGCAGGACGGAGTGGGCGGAGGCGACGGCCTCCTCCTCCGTCGCGCCCTCGACCTCGCGGACGGTGTAGCCGGCGAGGCGCTGCAGGCGTGCCGGGGTGCGCGGCGGCCGCGACCGCATCGCCTGGAAGTGGTGGCGCGTGCGCGGGACGATGCAGCCGATCAGGGAGATGAACAGCAGCAGGTAGATGCTCGAGAACCAGGCGGAGGTGTAGGTGTCGAACGCCTGCACCCTGTCGAGCAGGGGCGCGAGGTCGGGGTTGTCGACGAAGTACTGGGTCACGCCGTTGGGGTCGGAGGAGCGCTGCGGCACGAGCGATCCGGGGACCGCCGCGATCGCCAGCAGCAGCAGCAGGAACAGCGCCGTGCGCATGCTGGTGAGCTGGCGCCACATCCAGCGGAGCCAGCCGGTGAACCCGAGCGCCGGCTGCGTGACAGTGCCGTCGGAGTCGTAGTGGTCGGCGGGGCGGAAGGAGGCGTCCGTCCTCCGCTGCGCGGCCTCGTCGGGGCGGCGCGTGCTCTCCTCGGGCTCAGATCGCCGGCTGGAAGCCATCGATCACCGCCGAGAGGGATCCGTAGACGAGGGTGTTCCAGATGCCCGTGACCATCAGGACTCCGATCAGGACGAGGGCGGCGCCGCCGAGGATGTTGACCACGCGGATGTGGCGCTTCACGAAGGCGAGCGTGCTGGTCACCCAGCTGAAGCCGAAGGCGACGAGGAGGAAGGGGATGCCGAGTCCGAGGCAGTAGACCAGGGCGAGGAGGGCGCCGCGCCAGGGCGAGCCCACGCCGTAGCTGAGGGCGAGGATCGAGCTCAGCGTCGGGCCGAGGCAGGGCGTCCAGCCGACGCCGAAGACGATGCCGAGCAGCGGCGCTCCGATCAGCCCGGTGGCGGGACGGATACCGGGCCGGAGCGTGCGCTGGAGGAACGAGAACTGGCCGATGAAGACGAGCCCCATCGCGATCACGACGAGCCCGAGGACGCGGGTGATCAGGTCGGTGTACTGGCGCAGCCAGAAGCCGACCGTGCCCGCCGCCGCACCGTAGAGGACGAACACCAGCGAGAATCCGAGCACGAAGAGGAGGACGCCCAGCACGACCCGGCGGCGTCCGCGGGCCGCACGCTCGTCGGCGTCGGTGAATCCGCCGACGTAGGCGAGGTAGCCGGGCACCAGCGGGAGCACGCAGGGCGACGCGAAGGACACGAGCCCGGCCAGGAGCGCGATCGGCACGGCCAGCAGGAGCTGACCGCTGACGACGATGTCGCCCACGCCGCTACTCCTCCTCGGCGAGCGTGTCGCCCACGAGGGTCGAGAGGATCGACGCCTCCTGGAGCTGGCCGAGGATGCGCGACGCGACGCGCCCCTCCCTGTCGAGGACGAGCGTCGTGGGCACGGCGTTCGGCGGGACGGTGCCGGTGAAGGCGAGCTGCACCGACGAGTCGGTGTCGACGATGGAGGGGTAGCCGAGCCCGAAGGTGTCGGCGAAGGCGGCCGCGGTGGGGGCCTGATCGCGCACGTTGACGCCGACGAACGACACCCCCTTGTCGGCGAACTCCGTGTTCACCGTCTCGAGGTCCGCGGCCTCGGCGCGGCACGGGGCGCAGCTGGCGTACCAGAAGTTGACGACGACGACCTGCCCGGCGAGGTCGGCGGAGTCGATGGTGGCGCCGGTCTCGTCGGTGCCGGAGAAGACGATGGGGTCGTCCCGGTCGGCGGCGGCGATCTCGGTGACGGTGCCGTCCCCCGAGATGTAGCCCTTGTTGCTGCCGTTGCGGTACTGGTCGGCGAGCGGATCCTCGGAGCAGCCCGTCAGCGCGAGCGCGGCGGCCAGCGCGAGGACGCCCGCTGCGCGGAGCCGCCCCGTCCGGCGCATCAGACCGCTCCCACGTCGGTGGCCAGGCCCTGCAGGCCGGCGGCCGGGTCGGAGTAGCCGACCTCGACGAAGCCGTCCCCGCGCCGCTCGAGGGTCGTGATGCTCGAGAGGGCGCAGCGGCGCTTGCGCGGATCGTGGAAGAGGCGCTCGCCGGCGAGGGCGCGGTGGACCGTCCAGATGGGGAGCTGGTGGCTGACGATCGCGGCGTCGCCCTCCTCCGTGCTCTCCCACGCCGACTCGATCGCCGCGTACATCCGCGCCGAGATGGAGAGGTACGGCTCGCCCCAGCTGGGCTCGAAGGGGTTGCGGAGCCAGGGCCAGTGCTTGGGGTTCCGCAAGGCGGAGCTGCGCGCGGCGAGGGACTTCCCCTCGAAGCGGTTGCTCGGCTCGATCACCCGCTCATCGGTGCGGATCTCGAGCTCGAACGCCTGCGAGATCGGCTGCGCGGACTCCTGCGTGCGCTGGAGCGGCGAGGCGATCAGCGCCGTGACGTGGCGACGGCGCTCGAGCAGGTCGTCGGCGGCGGAGCGGGCCATGCGGTGGCCCAGATCCGAGAGCCGGAAGTTCGGGAGTCGTCCGTAGAGGACCCGGTCGGGGTTGAACACCTCGCCGTGCCGCACGAGATGGATCTGATCGGCAACCACGAGCGTCAAGTGTACGGAACGCGGCGTGGGGGAACGCCGGGAAAGGGTCGCCTGAGCCGGACCTGAGCGGAGCCTCAGCGGCGCGCCGAGACCGCCGCCGACAGCCGCCGCACGAGCGGTCCGGGCAGGTGCCGCACCACGGCCATCGGGACCCCGAAGCGCAGCGACGGCACCGAGACGACGGAGCCGCGCGCGACGTCGCGGAGGAACTCCTCCACCACCGCGTCCGCGTCGAGCCAGAGGAAGGAGGGGATGGAGGAGGTGTCCATCGCCGCCCGCTCGTGGAACTCGGTGCGCACCCAGCCCGGGCAGAGCGCGGCCGAGCGGACGCCGGTGCCGCGCAGCTCGACGGCCAGCGACTGCGCGAAGGCGGTCGCCCACGCCTTCACCGCGGAGTAGGGGCCGAGGTGCACGAAGCCCGCGACGCTCGAGACCGTGAGGATCGCGCCGCGGCCGCGGGTGGTCATCGCCTCGGCCGCCGCGCCCGAGAGCACGGCGACCGAGCGCACCATCACCTCGAAGGCGCGGTCCTGGGCGGCGACGTCCGGCTCGGCGAAGGTCCCGTCGATCCCGAAGCCGGCGTTGTTGACGAGGACGCGGACCGGACGAGCCGGATCGACGAGCCGCGCGCGCACGCTCTCGACCTGCTCGCGGTCGCCGAGGTCCGCGGGCAGGACCTCGACCGCCGCGGCGCCGAGGCCGCGCAGTCCGGCCGCCGCCTCCTGGAGGCGCTGCTCGCTGCGGGCGACGAGGACGAGGCTCCAGCCGCGGCGCGCGAACGCCCGGGCGAAGGCGAGGCCGATGCCGGAGGACGCGCCGGTGATCAGTGCGGCGCTCATGCGCGCAGGAGGGCGGCGAGGCCGTCCTCGCTCACGACGGGGATCCCGTAGTCGCGGGCCTTCCTCGCCTTGCCGGACAGGGAGTCGGGATCGGCGGCGACGACCAGCTTGACCTTCTTCGTCACTCCGGGGTGGGCGATCAGCCCGCAGTCCTCGAGGACGGTCGTCCACTCCTGGCGGGTCCGGCGCATCTCCCCGGTCAGGACGACGAGGTCGCCCGGCTCGAGCGAGAAGCGGTCGACGACGGGCGCGGGCTGTTCGACGGCGTCCCGCGGCTCCGTGGCCGCGACGAGCCGCTCGTGATCGATGCCGAGCAGATCGGCGACAGTCGCGAGGTCCATCAGCTCGTCGTCGGCGAGGACGCCGTCCGACCAGGCGACCGCGGTCAGGTCGTCGAAGTAGCGGTCGTGGAGGACGCGCACGACCGCACGACCGATTCCGAGGTCGTCGGCCGCGGTGACCAGTTCGCGCTCCTCGTGCGCCGAGATGACGCGGTCCAGGAGGCAGCGGTCCAGGAGGGCGAGGTACTCGCCGTGCTCCACGGGTCCGGAGTGGTCGGGCATCCGCTGGACGACGCGCTCCAGGAAGGAGGCGGGAGCCACGGCGGTCGCGGGTCGGGGCGTCCACAGTGTGCGCCTCCGCGGAACAGGAGGCCAGCCGTAGGCGAGTGCCTCTCTCAGGTGATCGTCCCAGCGGTCGCGACCACCGGAGACGGCGATGTACTCCGCGAGCAGGCGGCCCGTGGCGGTCGCATCGACGACGGCTCGGTGAGCGTTCTCCAGCGGGATGTCGAACGCGGCGCAGCAGTCGGCGAGCGAGCGCCCCGCACCCGGCAGGAACTCGCGTGCGAGCTGCATCGTGCACAGCAGCATCTCGCTCGAGAGTGCCGTCTCGACGCCGAGTCGGGCCAGTTCCGCTGTCAGGAACCGCCGCTCGAAGCTCGCATTGTGGGCGACGACCACCCGGCCGTCGAGATGTGCCAGCAGATCGGCGGCGATCGCGGCGAAGGACGGTGCGTCCAGTATCTCGCGCGCCGAGATGCCGTGGATCCTCTGCGCGCCGAGATCGCGGTCCGGGTTCACGAGCGTCTCGAACGCCGCCTCGAAGCGCCCCTCCGCATCGAGATGGACGACAGCGACCTCGATGACGCGGTCGCCCCGCTCGGGACGGACCCCCGTCGTCTCGAAGTCGATGACCGCGAATCCCGGTCCCGCCATGGCACATCCCCCTCGGATCCTCTCGAGCCCGCGCGCTCGCTCCGCGATGCTAGCCCGACGCCGGAGCACGCAGGGGGACCGACTGGACCCCCTTTCGTGCCGCGCCGGAGGCCGCGGGCCGGCGCGTGCTCCTGCTCCGCGCCGCCCGGCGGCCCCCGAGTAGACTCCCCTACCGTGACCGACGAGACCCGCCTCCCCCGAACCACTGTCAAGAAGCTCGCCGCGCTCGAGGACGGACCCGTCCGCGTGTCCGGCTGGGTCGAGACCGTGCGCGACCAGAAGAAGGTGCAGTTCGTCGTCCTGCGCGACGAGTCGGGTGCCGTGCAGCTGGTGAACCCGGCCGTGCGCGAGGCCGTCGAGGGCGACGACGCGTCGGCTGCGCGCCTCGCGATCACCGAGGAGATCTCCGGCCTCGCCCAGGGCTCCTTCATCACCGTCACCGGTGCGCTCAAGCACGACGAGCGCGTGAAGCTCGGCGGCATCGAGGTCAAGCTCGAGACGCTCGAGGTCGTCGCCGCGTCGATCCCGGAGGCGCCGATCGCGCCCGACTCCGGCATCGACAAGCGCATGGACTGGCGCTTCCTCGACCTGCGCCGTCCCGAGCAGAACCTCATCGCCCGTGTGCAGACCACGTTCGAGCACGCGCTGCGCACGTACTGGATCGAGCACGACTTCATCGAGATCCACACCCCGAAGCTCATGGCGAGCGCCTCGGAGTCGCGGGCCGAGCTCTTCGAGGTCGAGTACTTCGAGACGAAGGCCTACCTGGCGCAGAGCCCCCAGTTCTTCAAGCAGATGGCGCAGCCCGCCGGCTTCGGCAAGGTCTTCGAGGTCGGCCCCGCCTTCCGCGCCGACCCCAGCTTCACCTCGCGTCACGCGACCGAGTTCACGAGCGTCGACGCCGAGGTCTCCTGGATCGACTCTCACGAGGACGTCATGGAGCTGCACGAGCAGCTGATGGTCGCCGGCCTCACCGCCGTCGTCGAGAAGCACGGCGCCGAGGTCAGGGCGCTCTTCGACATCGACCTGACCGTCCCGACCACGCCGTTCCCGCGCATCCCGCTCGCCGAGGCCAAGCGCATCGTCGCCGAGCGCGGCTACGAGGTGCCCCGCGCCGACGACGACATGGACCCCGAGGGCGAGCGCCGCATCGCGGCCTACGTGCAGGAGGAGTTCGGGCACGACTTCGTGTTCCTCACCGACTACGCATCGAGCATCCGGCCGTTCTACCACATGCGCCGCGAGGGCGACGGGACGATCACCAACAGCTACGACCTCATCTACAACGGCGTCGAGATCTCGACCGGAGCCCAGCGCGAGCACCGCGTCGACGTCCTCGTCGAGCAGGCCCGCGAGAAGGGCCTCGACCCGGAGGAGCTCGAGTTCTACCTCGACTTCTTCCGCTACGGCGTCCCGCCGCACGGCGGCTTCGGCATGGGCCTCTCGCGCGTGATCATGCTGATGCTGAACCAGGCGAACCTCCGCGAGGTCACCTACCTGTTCCGCGGCCCGACCCGCCTGCTGCCCTAGGCGCGCACCACGGTCGCGGGAACCCCGAGCCGTCGAGACCGCCGCGGACGGCGGGTCCCCTCGACGGGCCGGGGTTCCCTCGCGCCAGCGGCTAGGGAGCCGGCAGCACCACGAGGTCGAGGTAGTCGGCCAGGCACGCCACCATGTCCACCGCGTCGCGCTCGAGCAGCCACTGCAGCTGCACACCGTCCCAGAGCGCGATGATCGACGCCGCCACCCGCTCCGGATCGGACCCCTCGCGCAGGCGGCCGGCTGCCTGGAGCTCGCGCAGCTCGGCCGCGTACTCGCTGCGGAGGCGGCGGAACCGCGCGGCGAAGAAGTCGCGCCCCGGGTGCTCCTGCGTCGTCGACTCGCCGCAGAGCACGGCGTACAGCTCGATCACTCCGGGCGCCGTCTCGTTGTAGCGGGTCTGCCGCAGGATGCCGGCGACCAGCCCCTCCTCCGGGTCCGGCGGCGAGGAACCGTCGCCCGTGATCAGGTCGCGGTGCTCAAGGACCGCGAAGAGCAGGTCGGTCTTCGACGGGAAGTAGTGCAGGAGGCTCGTCTGGCTGAGCCCGACGCGGTCGGCGACCTCCTGGAGGGAGCCGCGGGCGTAGCCCCGCGCGGCGAAGACCTGGTGGGCGGCCTCGATGATGGCGCGGCGGCGCTCGGCCGACTTCGCGTACGGGCCGCGTCGCCTCGTCGCCTCCGCCATCGACCCCTCCTCCGCACTGGAGGCGCCTCGCCGTGCCCCTCGAACGGCCAGCGTAGCGGCGGCGGAGGAGCAGTGCCGCCAATTTCGAGTACGTACTCGAATTCGTGGTAGCGTCCCGATCATCGCCGGGTGAGACTCCCCGGCTCTCCACCACGACGAAGTGAGGGAAGATGCATCCGTTCACCCGGAGACAGCTCATCGCCGCCGGTCTCGGCACCGCGGCACTCGGGAGCCTGACGGCCTGCGCGACACCGGGCACCGTCTCGGTCAACACGGCGCCGACGATCGCCCCGGCCACCGGCCCGGTCCGCCTGCAGTACTGGGGCTGGCTGAAGGACCTGCAGAAGGTCTGCGACGTCTGGAACGCCTCGCACCCCGAGATCCAGGTCGAGGCCGTCTGGATCCCCGGCGGCAACGCGGGCGGGTACCAGAAGCTCTACTCGGCTCTCGCCGCGGGCGGCGGGCCGGACCTCGGCCAGGTCGAGATCCGCTCCGTCCCCGAGTTCATGCTCGTCAACGGCCTCGTCGACCTCACCCGGTACGGCGTCGAGCAGTATCGCGACCTGTACGACCCCACGCTCTGGGGCCAGGTCAGCTACACCGGCGGCGTCTACGGCATCCCGCAGGACAGCGGCCCGATGGCTCTCTTCTACCAGCCCGAGGTGTTCGGGAAGGTGGGTGCGGAGCCGCCGACGACCTGGGACGACTGGGCCGCGGTGGCGACGGAGCTGCGCGGAGCCGGCTCCTACATCGACTGCTTCCCCCTCGCCGACGCCTCGGTCTTCGCCGCGTTCGCGACGCAGGCCGGTGCGCAGTGGCTGCGCCCGGAGGAGGACGGCTGGGTCATCGACATGACCGACGACGCCACGACGCGCGTCGCCTCCTTCTTCGACACGGCCATCGACCAGGACCTGGTGCAGACCGGCTACGGCGCCTACTCCCCCGCGTGGTTCGCGGCCGCGGCGAAGGGCGGTATCGCCTCCTGCGCCACCGGCAGCTGGGGCGACGCCCTGATCGAGGGGGTCAGCGGAGGCGCGGGCAAGTGGCGCGCTGCTCCCATGCCGGTCTGGGGCGACACCGGCTTCGGCTCGAGCTTCCTCGGCGGATCGACCGCGGCGGTGTTCTCGAGCAGCAAGCACCCGGAGGAGGCGATCGAGTTCGCCGTCTGGATGACCACCACGCAGGAGGGCATCGACGCGATGATCGCCAACAGCGGCATCGGCTGGTCTCCCGCGGTCGGCGAGATCGGAACGGCCCGCAAGGGTCCGAGCGACTTCTTCAGCGGACAGAACTACAACGAGGACGTCCTCGTGCCCGCATCGAAGGAGCAGAACCCGGACTGGTCCTGGTGGCCCGTCACGCAGCAGTCCTTCAACATCCTCAGCGACGGCTTCCGGAAGAAGGCGTCCGGGCTCTCGCTCGTGGACGCGGTCGCCGAGGCGGAGCAGCAGATCATCACGGTCTTCGAGAACAAGGGCCTGAGCATCAGGAGGGCCTCCGCATGACCACCACGACCTCCCCCGCCGCCGCCGCGGTCGCGGCCACCACGCGGACGCCGGGCGCGCCCCGGCGCAGCCGCGCCGTCGCCCGCGCCCCGTGGATCCTCCTCGGACCCTTCCTGGCCCTGTTCGTCCTCACGTTCATCGTCCCGATCGTCGTCGCCGTCGGCTCCAGCTTCACGAAGGTGACGCGCTCCGGCCTCTTCGGCGAGGCCGGGGTCACCAGCGGGTTCGCGGGCTTCGACAACTACGCGCAGGCCCTCGCCGACGGCAACTTCATCGCCTCCATCGGGCGGATGTTCCTCTTCGGCATCGTCCAGGTGCCGGTGATGATCGCCCTCTGCACCGTCCTCGCGCTGATGCTCGAGTCGGCGTCGGCGAAGTTCCCCGGCTTCTTCCGGGCGGCCTACTTCCTCCCCTACGGAGTGCCCGGAGTCATCGCGACGATCCTGTGGTCGTTCCTCTACGTGCCCGGCCTCAGCCCGCTCATCGACGCGGCGAACGTGGTCGGGCTCCAGCCCGACTTCCTCGGTGCGGACACGGTGCTCTGGTCGATCGCGAACATCTCGCTCTGGAGCTACACCGGCTACAACATGCTGATCATCGTCGCCCAGCTCAAGGCGATCCCGGTCGAGCTCTACGAGGCGGCGAAGGTCGACGGCGCCTCCACCTGGCGCGTCGCCCGCAGCATCCAGCTGCCGCTCATCCGCCCCGCGCTGGTGCTGACGACGATCTTCTCGATCATCGGAACGCTCCAGCTGTTCGCCGAGGCGCAGGTGCTGAAGACGGTCGCTCCGGCGATCGACAGCCAGTACACGCCGAACCTCAGCGCGTACACCACGGCCTTCGCCTACAACGACTACAACGTCGCCGCCGCCCAGGCCGTCCTGATCGCGCTGGTCGCGTTCCTGCTCTCCTTCACGTTCCTCTCGATCTCGAACAGGAGGTCGTCATGAGCCGCACCGAGACCCCGCCGACCACGACCACCGGAGTCGTCACCGCCGACCGCCCCGTGAAGACCGGACGCGGGCCCGACCGCTCGGCCGGCCGCAACCGCGCCTCGACCATCATCGTCACCGCGATCCTCGTCGTCGTGGCGGTCTACTTCCTCATCCCCGTCTACTGGGTCGTCGTCGCGGCGACCAAGACGACCGAGGACCTCTTCGCCACCTACGGCTTCTGGTTCGCCCCGACGTTCGCGCTCTGGGACAACCTGACGCAGGTGCTGACCTACGGCGACGGCATCTTCGTCCGCTGGTTCCTCAACTCCGTCCTCTACGCCGGAGTGGGCGCCCTGCTCGCGACCTACCTCGCCGCGGCGGGCGGCTACGCGCTGGCCAAGTACGAGTTCCGCGGCAGCAGGCTCGTGTTCGGGACGATCCTTGCGGGCGTCCTGGTGCCGGGCACCGCGACCGCTCTGCCGCTGTTCCTGCTCTTCAGCCAGATGGGCATCGCGAACACCTACTGGAGCGTGCTGATCCCCTCGCTCGTCTCGCCGTTCGGGCTGTTCCTCTGCCGGATCTACGCTCAGGCGACCGTGGACACCGCGATCATCGAGGCGGCGCGCATCGACGGCGCCGGGGAGCTGCGGATCTTCCACACGCTCGGGCTGCGCATCCTGACTCCCGCGCTGGTCACCGTGTTCCTCTTCCAGCTGGTCGGGATCTGGAACAACTACTTTCTGCCCCTGGTGATGCTCTCGGACACGAACCTGTTCCCGATCACACTGGGACTGAACAACTGGCTCGGACAGGTCGACCGCCTGCCCGAGTTCTACGAGCTGACGACCGGCGGCGTCCTGCTGTCGATCATCCCGCTCGCCATCGCCATGATCGTGCTGCAGCGCTTCTGGCGCGGCGGCCTGACGGAAGGCTCCGTGAAGTGACGACTCCCCCGACGACCTCCCACTACCTGACGGACACCGGACCGGGCTCCGGCCGCCGCCGGGCCCCCCGCTCGTGGCTGCACACCGACGCCCCGGCGCTCCCGCTGGACGGGGAGTGGCGCTTCCGCCTGCTCCCCGCCGCTCCGGGGACCCCGGGCGGCGCCGGCGTGCTGCCGGAGGGCGAGGGCGTGGACGCCGTCGGGGACGAGTCGTTCGACGACTCCGGCTGGGACCTGATGCCGGTGCCCTCGCACTGGGTGCTGCAGGGCGACGGGCGCTACGGACTGCCGGCTTACACGAACGTGCAGTTCCCGTTCCCGACCGAGCCGCCGTTCGTTCCGGACGCGAACCCGACGGGCGACTACCGCCGCACCGTCGTGGTCCCGGAGGAGTGGGACTCCGCCGAGGCGGTCGTCCTGCGCTTCGACGGGGTCGAGTCGCGCTACCGCGTCTGGGTCAACGGCGTCGAGATCGGCATCGGGTCCGGCAGCCGGCTCGCGCAGGAGTTCGACGTCACCGGCGTCGTCCGCCCGGGCGAGAACCTCGTCGTGGTCCGCGTGCACCAGTGGTCGGCCTCGAGCTACGTGGAGGACCAGGACCAGTGGTGGCTGCCGGGGATCTTCCGCTCGGTGCACCTGCTCGCGCGCCCCGTCGGCGGGATCGAGGACGTGTGGCTGCGCTCCTCCTTCGCCGGCGGCGCGGGCCGCATCGAGGCGGAGGTGACCGCCGCGGCCGACGCGTTCCCGCTGACGCTGCGCGTGCCCGGGCTCGGGATCGAGACGGTCTGGGCCTCGGCGGAGGAGATCGCCGCGATCGAGGTGACCGAGGTCGAGCCGTGGTCGGCGGAGGCTCCGCGCCTCTACGACGCGACGCTCGCCTCCGCCGGCGAGACGGTCTCGCTGCGGCTCGGCTTCCGCACGGTCGAGATCCGCGGCGACCGCTTCCTGGTCAACGGCGAGCGCGTCGTCTTCCACGGAGTCAACCGCCACGAGACGCACCCCGACCGCGGTCGAGCGTTCGACGAGGACTCCGCCCGCGAGGACCTCGCGATGATGAAGCGCTTCAACGTGAACGCCATCCGCACCAGCCACTACCCGCCGCATCCCCGTCTGCTCGACCTCGCCGACGAGCTCGGCTTCTGGGTGGTCCTCGAGTGCGATCTCGAGACCCACGGCTTCGAGCGGGTCGGCTGGGCGGGCAACCCCAGCGACGACCCCGCCTGGCGCGAGGCCTACCTCGACCGCATCGAGCGGACCGTCGAGCGCGACAAGAACCACCCGAGCATCGTGCTCTGGTCCCTCGGCAACGAGGCGGGCACCGGCGCGAACCTCGCCGCGATGTCCGCCTGGGTGCACGGCCGCGACCCCGAGCGCCCCATCCACTACGAGGGCGACTACACCGGCGGGTACACCGACGTGTACTCGCGGATGTACTCCTCGATCCCCGAGACCGAGCGGATCGGCACCGACGGCTCGCTCACTCCGCTGCTCGGCTGCTCCCCCGGCGAGTCCGCTCGGCAGCGCTCCAAGCCCTTCCTGCTCTGCGAGTACGTGCACGCGATGGGCAACGGCCCGGGAGCGATCGACCAGTACGAGGACCTCGTCGACCGCTTCCCGCGGCTGCACGGCGGCTTCGTCTGGGAGTGGCGCGACCACGGCCTGCGGGCGCGCACGCCGGAGGGCGTCGAGTACTACGCGTACGGCGGCGACTTCGGCGAGGTGGTGCACGACGGCAACTTCGTGATGGACGGCATGGTGCTCTCCGACGGCACGCCCAGCCCGGGCCTGTTCGAGTGGAAGCAGATCGTCGCTCCGGTGCGCCTCACGGTCCGCGGCGACGGCGTCGTCATCGAGAACCGCCGACACGACGCCTCCACCGCCGATCTGCGCTTCGCGTGGCGGGTCGAGCGGGACGGGCGGGTCACCGCGGAGGGAGTGCTCGACGCCCCGGTCATCGCGGCCGGCGACGCCGTGCACGTCGAGCTCCCCCCGCTCGAGGTGCGTCCCGGCGGCGAGACCTGGCTCACCGTCGACGCGGTCCTCGACGCCTCGACCGCCTGGGCGGAGGAGGGCCACGTGCTCTCCACCGGTCAGCACCTCCTCGCCGTGCCGTCGGCGGTGCCCGCGTGGACCCGCGCCGTCCGCGCCGCTCCGCCCCTCGAGGGCGGCGCGCTCGGAGTCGCGCGGTTCCGCGACGGCCGGCTCGCCTCCCTCGCCGGCCTGCCCGTCGACGGACCGCGCGCCGAGCTCTGGCGCGCCCCGACCGACAACGACGAGGGCGCGGGCTTCCCCGGCTACGTCACCGGCGACCCGTACGACGGCGACGGCCGCGGGACGCCGGCCCCCTCCTCCGCCGCCCGCTGGCGCGAGGCCGGACTCGACCGCCTGGTCGGCCGCGTGCAGGAGGTGGACGCCTCCGCCGGGCTCCGCCGCGTGACCCGCTTCTCGGCCGCGGACCTCGATGCGGGACTCCTGATGGAGGAGCGCTGGAGCGTCGACGGGGAGAGCACGGTCCTCCGCGTCGACCTCGTGCCGACCCGGGGCTGGGACTCCGTCTGGCCGCGGCTGGGCATCCGGATCGACATGCCCGCGTCGATCGACGGCGCGGAGTGGTTCGGCACCGGCCCGCTCGAGTCCTACCCCGACAGCCTCCGGGCCGCGCGGGTGGGGCGCTTCACGGCGGAGATGGACCGGCTGACGACTCCGTACGCCCGCCCGCAGGAGAGCGGTCACCGCAGCAGCGTGCGCGAGCTGACGCTGACGGAGGCGGGCTCGCCCCGGCTCCGCATCGAAGCCGCGCGCGACCTGCACGGGCGCCTCCCCGGCTTCACCCTGGCAAGGCACACGCCGCAGGAGATCACGGCAGCCGCGCACCCGCACGAGCTGCCGGCGTCGGAGCGCGCGGTCCTCGTGATCGACGCCGCCCAGCACGGCCTGGGCTCCCGTGCGTGCGGTCCGGACGTGTGGCCCGACTTCCAGCTGCGGCCGGAGGCGCGGACGATCCTCCTCCGCTTCACCGCGGCCGGCTGAGCGCCGGGAGAGGACGAGGGAAGGCCCGCGGGATCGCGTCTCGCGGGCCTTCCCTCGTCCTCCGGACGCGTCAGTCGCTCTGCGTGCGCGGCAGCGGTCCGCCGATGAAGAGGTCCGTGTTCATGCGCCGGCGGCGCATCACGACCAGGACGGCCGCGCAGGCGACGAGCGACGCGGCGACCGCGCCGCCGCCGATCATCAGCGCGGTGGTCGGCGTGATGCCGGCCGGTCCCGCCGAGGCGGCCGTGCTGAGGAAGGCGGTGCGCGCGGCGCTGATCGCGGTGCCGCAGACCTGCTGCGCCTCCCACGGTGCGGCCGTGGTGTCGCTGTCACGGTAGGAGACGGTCACGGCTGCCGTGCGGTGCGACTCGCGACCGAAGGCGACGACGCAGTAGACGGAGGGGTCGGGGTCGGCGATGACCGCGTCGCCCAGCGCCAGCTCGGCCCAGCCGATGGAGTCGGACTGCACGGCGACGTCGCCGGCGGCCAGGTCGGCGCGGGACCCGGAGGTCTCGAAGGCGCCCACGGCGACCTCCTCGTCGGCGTCGAAGCCCCAGACGGCGCCGCGAGGCGCCTCGGTGCTGCCGTCGCCGAGCTCGCGCGGCTCGAGCAGGAGGCCGTTGCCGGTGGAGGGCGCCAGCCGGAAGACGACCTTGGCGGCGGAGCCCTGGTCGCCCGTGAGGTCGACCGTGAAGGCGCCCGACTTGGTGATCAGCGCGGTCGGCACGGTCGCGGTGCCGCTCCCCGCCTCGAGGGTCAGCGGGGTCTTGGTGCCGTTCGGGTCGCGGAGGACCGCGGAGACGGCCTCGCCGCTCGCGAAGCCGGTGTACGAGAAGCCGACGCCGTAGAAGCGGGCGAGCTCGACGGTGAGCGCCTCCGGCTGCACGGCGAGCTCGCGGGTGAGGAAGACTTCCGCGGTCGCGGCACCGGCCGCCGGCTTCGCGCCCTCGGTCGAGGTGCCGAGCTCGGTGCGTCCGGGGGCCGACGCCGCCGGAGTGACGGCGCCCGCACCGGAGGAGCCGGCGGTGCCGGACGTGGTGGTGCCGGAGGTGGTGCCGCCGCCGGAGGTGCCGCCGGACGTCGCTCCGCCGGTGGTGCCGCCGCCGGAGCCGGAGCCGCCGGAGGACGATCCGCCGCCGGTGGAGGGCTGGCCGCCGCCGGAGCCGCCCTGCTGGCCGCCGCCGGTCGAGCCGCCGCCGGTCGAGCCGCCGCCGGTCGAGCCGCCGCCGGTGGATCCACCGCCGGTGGAGGGCTGGCTCGGCTGCTGGGGCGCGGGGTCGACCGGTGCCGGATCGACCGGCGCGGGGTCCACGGGCGCGGGGTCGACGGGAGCGGGCTGCTCGGGTTCTGCCGGCTCTTCGGGCACTCCGGGAACGGACGGCTCCTCGGGGACGCCGGGAACGGGGTCGGAGCCGCCGTCGCCCGGCTGCTCGGGATCCTCCGGCACGCCGGGGATGGTCGTCGCGGCCGGCTGCTCGACCGTGGTCGAGACCGTCGAGGCGGAGGGGGCCGCGACGGCCGCTCCGGGGAGGGCCAGGCCGAGCACGAGCGCCGCGAGAGCGGCGGCGGGCAGGGCGAGTCGGCGGGATGACGGCATGGCGGTTCCTTCCTCCACGGGCGACGATCTGCGTCCGCGCACGGAGGAGCGCACCCCTCCCTACGAGGGTAAGGGCGAGAGGCGAGCTATCGCGAGCCGTCCTGTCCCCCGTCAGAGGGACGTCGCGGTCGTGCTTCCGTCCGGACGGCCCGGTCGAGGCTCACCCGCGATCGAGGAGGGCCCGCCGGAGACGCGCGGGATCGACCCGCCAGAAGGTGTGCACGCGCCCGTCGATCAGCACCACCGGGATCTCCTCGACGAAGCGCTCGTGCAGCTCGGGATCGTCGAGGATCGACACCTCCGAGACGGCGACCGACGCCTCGGCGCCCAGGTCGGCGACCACCTGCTCGACCACGGTCCGCGCGTCGTCGCAGAGATGACAGCCCGGCTTGCCCACGAGCGTCAGCTCCACGTCCACCATGCGGTCAGTGTACGGCGGCCCCGGCGACGGGCGCCGAGACGGCGAGCGCCGCCGGGATGATCCGTGAACGCAGACGAGCGCCCGACCCCGGAAGGGCGGACGCTCGAGTGGGAAGAGGCGCGAGCCTACTTCTTGTTGCGACGCTGGTGGCGAGTCTTGCGAAGCAGCTTGCGGTGCTTCTTCTTCGCCATACGCTTGCGACGCTTCTTGATGACAGAACCCACGAAGACCTCACAACGTTCAGGGGGTCGACCGCCCGACGGGCGGCCGCTTACGAAAAACTGGCTCCCGCGAGCTTACACGACCCGGGGCTCCACCGTTTCCGGCTCCTCGGCGCCCCTCACTTGCGGATGCGCAGCGCCTCCGCCACCTTCGTCGCTCCCTCGCTGACGCCCCGCTGGATGTCCTGCACCACGGTGCTGACCTGGTGGGTGCGCTCGGCGAGCGCCCGACCCAGCGACTCCGCCCGGGCCGCGGTCGGAGCGTCGAGCAGGGCGCCGGCCGCCTCGTCCTCGGCGAGGAAGGGCAGCAGCCAGTCCTCGACCTCCGCCAGCGGCGCGTACTCGAGCGCGTAGAAGCGGTGCTGTCCGCTCTCGCGCACCGTGACGAGGCCGGTCTCGCGCAGCACCTTGAGGTGCTTCGAGACGGTCGGCTGGCTCAGCTCGAGGCGCGCCACGATCCGCGACACGCTCATGCCCTCGGCCGAGCCGTCCCGCCGCTGCTCGAGCAGCAGGGCGAGGATGTCCCGGCGGGTCCCGTCCGCGATCACCCCGAAGATGTCAGCCATGCGCCCAGGCTAGTCAGCGCCCCGGGGGCCCGGCACCGAGCGGGTAGCATGGCCGCGATCGAGTGGAGGATCCGCCGTGGTGGTTCGGCAGCAGTTCCGCAGCCCCGTGGGCGTCTCGCCCGTCTCCCCCTGGTCGGGGTTCGAGCGGGCCCGCGACCTCATCGACGACTTCGCCGGACGCTCGCCGTCCCGCTTCGCGATCCTCATCTTCTCGGCGCTCGTGCTCGTCTTCACCCTGCTGTTCTCGTTGCCGGTGTCGAGCACCACGGGCACCGTCACTCCGCTGCACGACGCCTTCTTCACCGCGATGTCGGTGATCTGCGTGACCGGCCTCGCGACGGTCGACATGGCGACGCACTGGTCGGCGTTCGGCCACTCGATCATCTTCGTCGGCGTGAACATCGGCGCTCTGGGAGTGCTGACGCTCGCCTCGATCATGGGCCTGGCGATCTCGCGCCGCCTCGGGCTCCGGGCGAAGCTCATGGTCGCCAGCGACTCGAACCCGCTGCGGATCCACTCCGGCCCCGTCGCCGAGGGCCAGGCCGTGCGCCTGGGCGAGATCGGCGGACTGCTCGCCACCGTCGCGATCAGCGCCGCCGCGATCGAGATCATCGTCGCGCTCCTGCTGTTCCCGCGGATGCTGATCGACGGGATCCCGATCGGCGAAGCCGTCTGGCACTCCTTCTACTACTCCGCGATGGCGTTCACGAACACCGGCTTCGCCCCGAACGCCGCGGGACTCACCCCCTTCGAGGACGACTACTGGTTCCTCGGCATCCTGATGCTCGGCGTCTTCCTCGGCTCGATCGGCTTCCCCGTCATCTACGCCTTCTCCCGCGGCTGGCGGCGCCCGCGCAAGTGGTCGGTGCACGTGAAGCTGACGCTGGTCACCTCCGTGATCCTGCTCGTCGCCGGGGCCGTCCTCTACATCGTGCTCGAGTTCGACAATCCGAGGACCTTCGGCAGCCTCGATGCGGGAGACACCGTCTTCCAGTCCTTCTTCCTCTCGACGATGACGCGGTCGGGCGGCTTCTCGACGATCTCGGTCCCCGACCTCAACGGCTCGAGCCTGCTCGTGACGGACATGCTGATGTTCATCGGCGGAGGATCGGCCTCCACGGCCGGCGGGATCAAGGTCACGACCCTCGCGATCCTGTTCCTGGCCGCCTTCGCCGAGGCCCGCGGCAACAACGACATGGAGGCGTTCGGCCGCCGGATCCCGAACGACGTCCTGCGCCTGGCCGTCTCGGTCGTGCTGTGGGGCGCGACGACGGTCGCCGTGTCGAGCGTCCTGATCCTGCACATCACCAAGGCCTCGCTCGACCACGTGCTCTTCGACGTGATCTCGGCCTTCGCGACCTCCGGGCTCTCGACGGGGCTCACCGCGGAGCTGCCGCCGTCCGGGGTCTACATCCTGGCGCTGACGATGTTCATGGGCCGCGTTGGTACCGTGACTCTCGCCGCCGCACTCGCCGCGAGCCAGCGGAGGCAGTTGTTCAGACGACCGGAAGAGAGGCCCATCGTTGGTTGACCGCATCAGGTACGACGCCCCGGTGCTGGTGATCGGCCTCGGGCGCTTCGGAGCCGCCACGGCCGGCCAGCTCGACCGCCTCGACCGCGAGGTCCTCGCCATCGACGCCGACGCCGGTCTCGTGCAGAAGTGGTCGGAGCGGGTCACCCACGCGGTGCAGGCCGACGCCCGCTCGCTCGACGCCCTCGCGCAGATCGGCGCGCAGGACTTCCAGGTCGCCGTCGTCGCGGTCGGCTCCTCCATCGAGGCGTCCGTGCTGATCACCGCGAACCTCGTCGACCTCAAGATCCCGCAGATCTGGGCGAAGGCGATCTCGCGCTCGCACGGCAAGATCCTCGAACGGATCGGCGCGAACCACGTGATCTACCCCGAGGCGGAGGCGGGCGAGCGCGTCGCGCACCTGGTCTCGGGCCGCATGCTCGACTTCATCGAGTTCGACGACGACTTCGTGCTCGCGAAGATGTACCCGCCCAAGCCGATCCGGGGGCTGACGCTCACGGAGTCGGGCGTGCGCCGCAAGCACCGCGTGACCGTCGTCGGCGTCAAGAGCCCGGGCAAGCCCTTCACCTACGCGACCGAGCAGACCGTCGTCTCGAACCACGACCTCATCGTGGTCAGCGGCACCCCCAGCGACATCGAGCGCTTCGCGGCCCTCGGCTCCTGACCCGCGCCCCCTCCCTCCTCCTCCTCAGCGGGATGCCGCTCCGGTTCGCCCGCTCCGGGGTGTCGCGTACCCGGGCGGCGTCTCGCGGAGAGGAGGGCGGAGTCAGGAGGCGGCGAGCTCGCGGGCGCGGGCCAGCGCGGCGTCGGTCGCCCGCGTGAAGAGGGCGGCGAGGTCGGCCTCCTGCAGGACCGCGACGGCCCGCTCGGTGGTGCCCTTCGGGCTCGTGACCCGCCGGCGCAGCTCCGCCGGCTCCTCGCCGGAGTCCGCGAGCAGCTCGGCGGCGCCGCGGAACGTGCCGACCACCATCGTCGACGCCTGCTCCGGAGTGAAGCCCTTCGCGACAGCGGCCGCGATGAGCTCCTCGATCAGCAGGAACACGTAGGCGGGCCCCGAGCCGGAGATCGTCGAGAGCGCGTCGAGCTGCGACTCCGGCACCTCGACCACCTCGCCGACCGTCTCGAACAGGCGGCGCACGAGCGCCAGGTCCTCGTCGCCGGACCGCGTGCCCGCGCTGAGGCCGGTGACGGCGCGGCCCACGACCGCGGGAGTGTTCGGCATCGAGCGGAGCACGGCGACGGACGCGGGCAGGTGCCGCTCGAACGTGGCCGCGGTCACGCCGGCGGCGACGGAGACGACGACCGCGCCCGGGGCGAGCGCGTCGGCGATCTCGTCGAGCAGGTCCGGCACCATGTGCGGCTTGACGGCCACGAGCACGATCGCCGCGCCCTCGACCGCACGCCGGTTGGCCTCCGGGTCGTCCGCGGTGGCGAAGGCGGTGACCACCGGGTGGCCGTCCCACGCGGCGGCCTTCGCGGAGTCGCGGTTGGTCACCCGCACGCCCCCCTCGACGCGCACGCCGGGAGCCAGCAGGCCCTGGAGGATCGCGCCCCCCATCGAGCCGAGGCCGAGGACGGCGATGGACGGGAGCAGGACGGGCGCATCGGTCACGCCGCTCATCCTACGAAGAGCCCGCGGCAAGGGGGTCCGGGTGCGGTCCGGCGCCTCGTAGGATGGCCCGACCATCCAGCGGCGAGCCCGAGGAGACCACGTGAGCGCATCCGGAGGCGGCACCGCGATCATCGCGGCGCTCGCGGCCAACCTCGGCATCGCCCTGACGAAGTTCGTCGCCTGGTTCTTCTCCGGATCCGCCTCCATGCTCGCCGAGGGCGTGCACTCGCTCGCCGACTCCGGCAATCAGCTGCTCCTGCTGCTCGGCGGCCGCAAGTCGCGGAAGGCCGCCGACGAGGAGCACCCGTTCGGCTACGGACGGGAGCGCTACGTCTACGCCTTCGTGGTGTCGATCATCCTGTTCTCCGTCGGCGGCGTCTTCTCGCTCTACGAGGGCATCGAGAAGATCGCCGAGCCGCACGAGCTCGAGAACGCCTGGCTGCCGATCCTGGTCCTCGTGATCTCGATCTGCCTCGAGGGCTACTCGCTGCGCACCGGAGTGAAGGAGTCGAACCGGGTCCGCGGCTCGCAGTCCTGGTTCCAGTTCATCCGCCGGGCGAAGGCGCCGGAGCTGCCGGTCGTGCTCCTCGAGGACGTCGCCGCGCTCACCGGTCTGACGTTCGCGCTGCTCGGAGTCGGGCTGACCGTGATCACCGGCGACTCGGTCTACGACGCGATCGGAACGATCATGATCGGCACCCTGCTGATCGTGGTGGCGATCGTGCTGGGCGTCGAGACGAAGAGCCTGCTGGTCGGAGAGGGGGCGACCCCCGCCGACGCCGCCTCGATCCGCGCCGCGCTCGAGGCCGGGCGCGACGTCGAGCGCGTCATCCACATGCGCACGCTCTACCTCGGACCGGACGAGATCCTCGTGGCCGCGAAGCTCGCCTTCCCGGCCGCCGAGACCCTCGAGCACGTGGCCGCCGGGATCGACGCCGCCGAGAAGCGGATCCGCGAGGCCGTTCCCGCCGCCACCACGATCTACCTCGAGCCCGACGTCGACCGCGGACGCGCGGGACCGCCGGCGGCCCGTCCGGCCGTGACGGAGGCGGAAGGGACGGCCGCCGCGGCCGCTCCGGCCGCCGCCGCTCCGCCCGCCGCCTCCCCGCCGGCCGCGCCGCACGGGAGCGCCTGAGATGCGCCGGGCCCTGGCGATCGTCAACGAGCGCGGTGCCGGGCTCGGCGCGCTCGAGCCGATGCTGACCGAGCGGGGGTTCGCCGTCGACGCCGTCGCAGGGACGGACCTCGACGCGATCGACATCCTCGCCCCCGACCTCGTCGTCACGCTCGGCTCCAGCGCCGGCGTCTACGAGACCTCGCGGCACCCCTTCATCAGCCCCGAGATCGCGCTCCTGCAGGACCGGATGCACCACCGCCGTCCCACGCTCGGCGTCTGCTTCGGAGCGCAGCTGATCGCGACCGCCCTGGGCGAGTCCGTCCATCCCGGATCGGCCCGCGAGGTCGGCTTCCGCCCGGTCGTGCTCACGGAGGAGGGCGCCGGCTCCCCGCTCCGGCACCTCGCCGGCGTCGACGTGATGCAGTGGCACGGCGACACCTTCGCGCTGCCGAGCGGAGCGGCGCTGCTGGCGTCGTCGCCGGCGGGCGAGGTGCAGGCGTTCGCCGTGGAGGACTGGCTCCTCGGCGTGCAGTTCCACCCCGAGCTGACCGGCACGATGGCCGCGCAGTGGCTCGAGGGCGACGGGGAGTGGGCGGGAGCGGCGGGCTACGACGCCGCCGCGCTCGCCGACGACGTCGCGGCGGAGCGCTTCGAGCGGATGCACGCGGCGACGCGGCTCGCGCTGACGGAGTGGCTGGGCGCTCCGAGCTGAGGGGTTCGTCGGCGCTCGGCGTCAGCGGCGGTCGGCGAAGAAGTCGAGCAGGAGCCGCGAGCACTCCGCGGTGCGGACCCCGGGGTACACCTCGACCACGTGGTTGTGCCGGCGGTCGCGGAGGAGGTCGTGCACGGATCCGGAGGCGCCCGCCTTCTCGTCCCACGCACCGAAGACGACGCGGTCGATCCGCGCCGCCAGGATCGCTCCGGCGCAAAGCACGCACGGCTCGAGCGTGACCACCAGCGTGCAGCCCTCGAGATGCCAGTCGCCGCGGGCCTCGGCCGCCGCGCGGATCGCGACCACCTCGGCGTGCGCCGTCGGATCCCGCCGCAGCTCGCGCTCGTTGCGCCCGAGCCCGAGCACCGCACCCTCCGAGTCGAGGACCACCGCGCCCACGGGGACGTCGCCCCAGCCCGCGGCCCGCCGCGCCTCGTCGAGCGCCAGGCCCATCCACTCCTCGGAGCGGCGGGGGACGCGGAGATCGCTGTCGCGCATCGCTCCCCCTCCTGCGGCGGCCAGCTGCGACCGGTGGGGCGCCGCTCCGGCCAGTAGATTGAGCTTATGCGCGTCCACGTAGCCGACCACCCGCTGATCACCCACAAGCTCACCGTGCTGCGTGACAAGCGCACCCCCTCCCCCACCTTCCGGCAGCTCGCCGAGGAGCTGATGACGCTCCTCGCCTACGAGGCCACCCGCGGCGTCCGCACCCGCACCGTCACCATCGAGACCCCCGTGACGCAGACCACCGGCCTCGCGCTCAGCGACCCGCAGCCGCTGGTCGTCCCGATCCTCCGGGCCGGCCTCGGGATGCTCGAGGGCATGGTCAAGCTCATCCCGACCGCCGAGGTCGGCTTCCTGGGCATGGCGCGCAACGAGGAGACGCTCGAGCCGACCACGTACGCGGAGCGCCTGCCCGACGACCTGTCGAACCGCCAGTGCTTCGTCCTCGACCCGATGCTCGCGACCGGCGGCTCACTCGTCGCGGCCATCCAGTTCCTCTTCGACCGGGGAGCGGTCGACGTCACCGCCGTCTGCCTGCTCGCCGCCCCCGAGGGCCTGGCCGCCGTCGAGAAGGCCTTCGGCGACCGCGACGTGACCATCGTCCTCGGCTCCCTCGACGAGAAGCTCAACGAGCTCGGCTACATCGTCCCCGGCCTCGGCGACGCGGGCGACCGCCTCTACGGCCTCGCGGGCTGAGCCCGCCGGCCCCCGGACGAGCGGGCCTCGCGTCGCACCCCGGAACAGGGAGCCCCGCTGAGCCGTGCCGGTCGGTCGGCGCAGCGAGGGTCTCGACAGCCCCCACCGCGACCGTCCGGCAAAGCCCGTCCTGCGGATCGAGCAGCCCGCGCAGCGGGCGCATCGAGGTCCCCAATCACGGCGCGCGCCTCCTCCCGAGCACCGGAACCACCCCCGACGCGCCGTCCATCCCCACGGAAGTGTTGACGCACCGCACCGGCCTCCGCTTTACTGACGGACATGACTGACACCCTGCACGCCCTGACCTCCCTCGAGGCCACCGGGAATGTCGGCATGATGATGGCCGGTGGCCCCGTCATGTGCTGTCGAATGTGTGCATGAGGAACTGACCTCGCCGGATCCCCGCACCGCCTCCGCCCGCTGATCGTCACGATCGGCTGAGCGTCCGAGGCGCGGACGATCCCCTGGATGCCCCGCATCCGTCTCTGCCGCCACCGCGCACCGCGGGCCGGCTCGATCGCGCACACCCGGATCCGCTCCCTCGGACACTCGTCCCGGATCCGACCAGCCAAGGACTCGTCATGACCCTCCTCCACACCCGCACCGTCCCCGCCGCCACCTCCACCGAGGCGCCCCGCCTCCAGCCGGTCGCCGACGCCGCGCCCGCAGCACCCCGCCTCCGCGCCGTCCCCCAGGGCACCGAGGCCCGCGGCTTCGCCCTGTACGTCGGCATCGACGAGGCCAAGGCCCGCGCCGCCGGAGTCGACCTCGGCCGCCTGGTCGAGGAGCTCAAGCGCGTCACGGCGCAGCTCGCCCCCGACGCCGAGACCTACGCCTCCGTCGCCCTCGCCCCGCAGGGCGCCGGCGGCCGCGACGTGGACGTGGTCCGCCTCGCGCTGCAGGACCCGGCCGCCGTCGCCAAGCGCCGCTCCGACGCCGAGCCCGACCCCGACCGTGCACCCGGCGGCGTCGTCATCGACATCTCCCGCAAGCGCGTCATCCTCGACGAGGAGACCACCCCCCTCACCTACAAGGAGTTCGAGCTCCTCCAGTACCTCGTGCTCCGCGAGGGCCGCACCATCGAGCGCGCCGAGCTCATCGCCTCGCTCTGGGGCGCCGCGGACGTCGACGCGCCGAACGAGCGCACCATCGACGTCCACGTCCGCCGCCTCCGCGCCAAGCTCGGCCGCTACGAGGAGATCGTGCGCACCGTCCGCGGAGTCGGCTACCGCTTCGACCGCCACGCCGACGTCGCCATCCGCTACGCGTCGACGCCGTCGCCGGATCTGTTCTGAATTGTGAGGAGAGCGCTTGCGCTCTCCTCACCGCGGTCGGCTTCACCGGTGGTCGCGATTCGGAGAGCGGGTCGCGACCGGCTAGCGGGAAACGCTGACACGCGTTTCCCGCGTTCGCCTCGAGAGCGGAACGTCCTCCCGACCTCCGGGGATGTGCGCGTACCGCCCCTACCCTGGAAAGGGCTGCTCGGCGGCCTGCTGTGTGGCCGAGGGCGTGGGGGGCGGGCGCGCCTCGCGGGGCAGGACGACGGGGCCGGGCCGCGTCGGCGGGGGACGCGGGCAGAGGGTGCTCGTCGTGTCCGCGGACGGTCAGGGATGGGCTGCGGTTCGGTGCGAACGTCGGAAGGCAGCAGACGGGGCGTCCTGGGTCAGGAGAGAGTCGTGCGGAGCGCGGGCGGGGTGGGGCGGCTCAGGGAGGATTCAGGAAAGAGAGGGTTGCGTCGTTACCGGGTCGTTATATAGTTCAAGTGCGTCGACCGTTTGCTGTGGCGGGAAGCGCGAGAAGTGATTGCAGGACACTCTTGGTGCAAGGGAATGAAGGCCGGCCGCTCGCCTCAGCGGCCGGCCTTCTGTCGTTCCCCCGGCCACCCTCCTCCGGCTCCCCTCCTCCCAGCACCCCGGCGTAGGCTGTACGGCGTCTGGATGTCAGGGAACCGCTTCCTGAGCGCCGAGAAGGAGGACCAGTGGGGTCGAGAGAGGCCGTCGCCGCCTGGGAGTCGCTCTTCCGCGCCCAGGTCCAGGTGATGCGCACCCTGAGCACCGAGTTCCCCTCGCGGGAGATCTCGATGAACGAGTACGACGTGCTCTTCAACCTCACCCGGCAGCCCGGTCGGCGCGCACGGCTGCGCGACCTGAACCGGCACGTCCTCCTGACGCAGCCCAGCGTCAGCAGGCTGATCGACCGGCTCGCCGCCCGCGGCTGCGTCGAGAAGAGCGAGGATCCGGCGGACGCCCGCGGCACGATCATCGCGATCACCGACGAGGGCTACGCGCTCTTCCGCCGCGTCGCGCTCACCCACATGAGGACCATCTCGGAGCAGGTCGGCGGCGTCCTCGACGAGGACGAGCTGAAGCAGCTGACCGCGCTCTGCGACAAGCTCCGCGACGGCATCGCCTCCTCCTGATCCGTCCCCGCTAGCACGGGCCGCAGCGACCGGCCAGGTCTTCGCCGCGGCGCGGGACTCGCGGATCATGGGGGTCACCATGAGTGACACCTCCCCCACCCTCGTCTGGCTCCGCGACGACCTGCGCCTGGCCGACAACCCCGCTCTGCGCGCTGCGATCGGCCGTGGCGGCCCCGTCGCGGTCTGCTACGTGCTCGACGAGGAGTCGGCGGGCATCCGTCCGCTCGGGGGCGCCTCCCGCTGGTGGCTGCACGGCAGCCTCGCAGCCCTCGCCGCCGACCTGCGCGAGCACGGCGCCCCGCTGATCCTGCGCCGCGGGCCGGCCGAGGCCGTCGTCCTCCAGCTCGCCGAGGAGATCGGCGCCGGAGCCGTGCACTGGAACCGCCGCTACGGGAGGGCCGAGCGCACCGTCGACGCGGCGGTGAAGGAATCGCTCCGCAACGGCGGCCTCGAGGCCGAGAGCCACCAGGGCTCGCTGATGTTCGAGCCGTGGACCGTGCAGACCGGCGCGGGCGGCCCCTACTCCGTCTACACGCCCTTCGCCCGCGCCTGCCGCGCCAAGCCGACGCCGCGCGCGCCGCTCCCCCGCCCCCGCTCGCTCGACGGCGTCACGGGAGAGATCGCCTCCGACTCCCTCGACGACTGGGAGCTGCTGCCCACGCGTCCCGACTGGGCGGGAGGGCTGCGCGAGCGCTGGGTCCCCGGCGAGAAGGCGGCGGCCGACCGGCTGCGCGCGTTCCTCGCGGAGCAGCTCGACGACTACGCCGACGGTCGCGACCGGCCGGCGGAGGACGCCACCTCGAACCTCTCCCCGCACCTGAGGTGGGGCGAGATCAGCCCCTTCCAGGTGTGGCACGCCCTGGAGGAGGCGCACGCGAAGGGCCTGCACCGCGGCGACGGCAGCGACCGGTTCCTCTCCGAGGTGCTCTGGCGCGAGTTCTGCTACCACCTGCTGTTCCACTGGCCGGATCTGGCGACCGCGAACTTCGACACCCGGTTCGACTCCTTCCCGTGGGGACGCCCAGGCCAGGAGGCGATCGACGCCTGGCACCAGGGGCGCACCGGCTACCCCCTGGTGGACGCCGGCATGCGCGAGCTCTGGAGCACCGGCTACATGCACAACCGGGTCCGGATGGTGACCGCGTCGTTCCTGATCAAGAACCTGCTGGTCGACTGGCGGGTGGGCGAGGAGTGGTTCTGGGACACCCTGGTGGACGCGGACCCGGCGAGCAACGCCGCGAACTGGCAGTGGGTCGCGGGCTCGGGAGCCGATGCGTCGCCGTTCTTCCGGGTCTTCAACCCGGTCACGCAGTCGAGGAAGTTCGACCCGGCCGGCGAGTACATCCGCCACAACGTGCCGGAGCTGGACGGAGTCGAGGGCGCCGCCGTGCACGAGCCGTGGACGCTCGAGGACACGCTGACCGGAGGCGCGGACGGCTACCCGGCGCCCCTCGTCGACCTCAAGGAGACGCGGGCGCACGCACTGGACGCCTTCGCGCAGATCAAGAGCGCCCCGCGCGACATCTCGCCGAGGGGCGACGACTGAGCGTCGCCGGCTAGACGCGTCCCGCCGGGCCGGTGGAGCGGCCGGACCCGGCGAGCGGGTCCTCATCCCCGCCCTGATCGCGCAGATCGCGGGCCGGGATGCCGACGAGCACCGCCCCGTCGGGCGCGTCCTTCACCACGACGGCGTTCGCGCCCACGCTGACGTCCGATCCGAGCACGAGCGGGCCCAGGACGACCGCGCCGGCGCCGACGACCACCCGGTTGCCGAGCGTGGGGTGCCGACGCTCGCGCCGGGCCGACCTCCCGCCCAGCGTGACGGAGTGGTAGAGCATGCAGTCGTCGCCGATCCGCGCGGTCTCGCCGATGACGACGCCCATGCCGTGGTCGATGAACAGGCGTCGGCCGATGGTCGCACCGGGGTGGATCTCCACCCCGGTCGCCGCGCGCGCCGCCTGGCTGAGCAGCCGGGCGGGCAGGCGGAGGCCCCGCCGCCACCAGGCGTGCGCGACGCGGTGCACCCAGACCGCGTGCACTCCCGGGTAGGAGAGGACGACCTCCACCGCGCTCCGGGCGGCGGGGTCGCGCTCCCGGGCGGTGCGGACGTCCTCGCGGAGCAGGGCGAGGAGCCCGGGACGCTCCGGTCCGGACGGGACGCGGCGCTCCGGCCGACCGTCGCGTCCGGAGCGGGGCGTCCCGGCTCGTCTCGAGGGGCTCAGCTGCGGAGGTCCTCGTACAGGACGGTCGAGATGTACCGCTCGCCGAAGTCGCAGACGATGGCGACGATGGTCTTCCCCGCGTTCTCGGGGCGCTTCGCGACCTCGAGCGCGGCCCACATGATCGAGCCGGAGGAGATGCCGCCGAGGATCCCCTCCTGCGCGGCCATCTCGCGGGCCACCCGCACGGAGTCGTCGAGCGTCACGTCGATGATCTCGTCGTAGACCTCGCGGTCGAGGATCGCGGGGACGAAGTTGGCGCCGATGCCCTGGATCTTGTGCGGACCGGCGGTGCCCTGGGTGAGGAGCGGGGAGTCGATCGGCTCCACTCCGATGATCTGCACGCCGGGCTTGCGCTCCTTGAGCACCTGGCCGACTCCGGTGATGGTGCCGCCGGTTCCGATGCCGGCCACGAAGACGTCGACCTCGCCGTCGGTGTCCTCCCAGACCTCCTCCGCGGTGGTGCGGCGGTGCACCTCGGGGTTGGCGGCGTTCTCGAACTGGCGGGCGAGGATCGCGCCGGGGGTCTCGTCGACGATCGCGCGGGCGCGCTCGACCGCTCCGCGCATGCCCTCGCTGCCGGGGGTGAGCACGATCTCGGCTCCGTAGGCGCGGAGGAGGACCCGGCGCTCGACGGACATCGTCTCGGGCATCGTGAGGACGACCTTGTAGCCGCGGGCGGCGCCCACCATCGCGAGCGCGATGCCGGTGTTGCCGCTCGTGCCCTCGACGATCGTCCCGCCGGGGTGCAGCTCGCCGGAGGCCTCGGCCGCGTCGATGATGGCGACGCCGATGCGGTCCTTCACGCTGTTCGCAGGGTTGTAGAACTCGAGCTTGGCGAGGACCGTCGCCTGGTCGGCGCCCTCCAGCCGGTTGATGCGGACGAGGGGGGTCCTGCCGACGAGCTGGGTCACGTCGTCGTGGATGCGTGCCATGGTGTGCGCTTTCTGCCGGGGCCGGCCGCCCGGGGCCCCGGAGCGGTGGGTGGAACGGGTGCTGCAGCGCCCCTCGGAGCGGCGCTCCCTCCACGATACGGATGCATCGACCCGAGGTCAGCACCCCGGACGCGCCCGCTCCTGCGCATCACCCGCCAGCTCCTCATCTCCACCGGGAGGAGGACGCCCCGCGGGCGCACCCGTCACGTACCATGAAGCCGGGGGATCGCGCGACTGCTCGCGAGGCTTCTCGCCACCCTCCCTCAGATCTCCGCGGCCCGGCGCCGCGTCGAAAGGACGACCGCTCCATGGCACTTCCCACTGCATCCCGCCGCTCCGTCCGGCCGCTCGGGATGTCGCTGCGGGCGGTCATGGGGTTCATCGGGATGAGCGCCGTGGCGGGCGTCCTGATCACCGTCGGCGTCACGCCGGCCCTCGCGCTGACGGGCCTGGCGACGAGCAACACGATCGGCATGTTCCAGAACCTGCCGGGCTACCTCGACGTGGGCCAGCTGATGCAGCGCACCAACGTCTACGCGAGCGACGGGACGACCCTCCTCGCCTCCGTCTACGACCAGAACCGCGTCGAGGTCGGCTGGGACGACGTCGCGCAGTCCGCGAAGGACGCCGCCGTCGCCGGCGAGGACCCGCGCTTCTACGAGCACGGCGGCATCGACCTCCAGGGCACGCTCCGGGCGATCGCCGTCACGCTGACGGGCGACGACCTGCAGGGCGGGTCGTCGATCACGCAGCAGTACGTCAAGAACGTCCTGGTGCAGAAGGCGGAGTCGATCACCGACGAGGCTGCGCGCGACAAGGCCTACCAGGAGGCGACGGACCCGACCCCCGAGCGCAAGCTCAAGGAGATGCGCCTCGCGATCGGACTCGAGAAGGAGGCGTCGAAGGACGACATCCTGCTCGGCTACCTCAACATCGCCCTCTTCGGGGGCACCGTCTACGGCATCGAGGCCGCGGCGAACTACTACTACGGCATCCCCGCGAGCCAGCTCTCGACCTCGCAGGCGGCCGCGCTGCTGGCGATCGTGAACAACCCGGCGAAGTTCCGCTTCGACAACCCGGGCGACGAGGCGAACGGCGCCGCCAACGGCTACGCCGCCACCAAGGAGCGCCGCGACTACATCCTGTCGGAGGAGCTCAAGCACGGCCGGATCGACCAGGCCGCGCACGACGCCGCCGTCGCCGAGCCGATCACCCCGAACATCACGGAGCCCTCGACCGGCTGCACCACCGCCGGCAACGCCGCGTACTTCTGCGACTACGTGCTGAACGTCCTCCGCAACGACTCCGTCTTCGGGGCGACCGACGACGAGCGCTATCAGCGCATCCGCCAGGGCGGCTTCGACGTCGTGACGACCCTCGACCTCGACATCCAGCAGGTCTCGCAGGCGGCGCTCAACGCCTACATCCCCTCCGTCGACCCGCGCTTCCAGGTCGGCGCGACGGCCGCCTCCGTCGAGGCGAAGACGGGCCGCGTGCTCTCCATGGTGCAGAACACGCAGTACAGCCAGGACGAGCAGTTCCTCGCCGCGAACCCCGGCTACAGCGCGATCAACCTCAACGTCGACCTCAGCATGGGCGGCGGCTCCGGCGTGCAGACCGGATCGACCTACAAGGTGTTCACGCTGGCGCAGTGGCTGAAGGCGGGGCACACCGTCAACGAGTCGTTCGCCTCCCCCACCTCCGGCTTCAGCTCCTACCCCCAGAAGTGCAACGTCGAGGGCGACGGCGGCTACTACGGCAAGTTCTCGCCTCGCAACGACGACCCGTCGGAGGACGCGAGCTCGATGAGCGCGCTCGGCGCGACCACGAACTCGATCAACACCGGCTTCATGGGAATGGCGCAGCAGCTCGACCTCTGCGACATCCGCACCACCGCCGAGTCGTTCGGGATGCACCGCGCCGACGGCCGCGAGCTCGCCAACGGGCCGGCCTCGGTCCTCGGGACGAACGAGATCGCGCCGCTGACGGTGGCCAACGCCTACGCGGGGATCGCGAACGACGGCACGACCTGCTCGGCGATCGTCATCGACCGGATCACCGACAGCGAGGGCAACGCCGTCGCCGCCCCGGCATCGGCGTGCACGCCCTCCGTGTCGCCCGAGGTCGCCCGAGGGATGCAGTACGCGATGCAGCGGGTGATGACCTCCGGAACGGCCTACGCCTCGAACCCCTTCGACGGGATCGAGCACATCGGCAAGACGGGCACCACCGACGAGGCCGCCGACGTATGGACGGCGGGCGCCAGCAAGGCCGCCTCCCTGGCGGTCTGGGTCGGCAGCATCAACGGCTTCGCCGACAACACCAAGCAGAACCTGCGCTTCATCAGCCTGACGGGCGAGAAGGGCACCATCCGCGCCTCCAACGCCCGGCACGCCATCTGGAAGCCGATCATGACCGCGCTCGACGAGAAGTACGGCGGCGACGACTTCACGGCACCGCCGGCCTCGATGCTCGCGTACTCGCCCCGATCGGCGGCGAACTCCGAGGTCCCCGACGTCACGGGCGAGACGGTCGAGAGCGCCACGGCGATCCTCACCGCCGCCGGTTTCGTCGTCGGGATGCACGAGTCGGTCGACTCCGCGACGATCCCGGAGGGCTCCGTCGTGTCGACGACGCCGAGCGCGGAGGAGACGGCGGTCGCCGGCGGGGTGATCCCCCTCCAGGTGAGCACGGGCAAGGCTCCGGCCAATCCGAACGACATCTCGGACCTGAACGGCGACCTGATCGAGTAGAGGCGTCGCCCGTCCCGTGAAGGGGCCGATCCCTCCGGGGTCGGCCCCTTCTGCTGTCGCAGGCGCCGGGCCTGCGCGGGCGCCCTCGCGCCGACTCCGGGCGGACGGGCGTCCGGCGCGGCCGTGGCGCGCCTCGTCGGGGATGTCGCAGGCCTCGCCTAGGGTGCTGGTGCAGCGAGAGGATCAATCCTGAAGCGACCGAACGTCCCCGTCTTCCAGCCCCGTCGAACCGTCCACGGGGCTCTCGGTGCGCTGTTCGGATTCATGATCGTCAGCGTCCTGGCGGGTCTGCTCGCCTCGCTCGTGGTCGCCCCCGCCGCCGCGCTCACCGGCGCGGCGACCTCCGGCACCATCTCGGCGTTCCAGTCCCTCCCGAGCTACCTCGAGGTCGGGCGCCTGATGCAGAAGAGCGACGTCTACGCGGGCGACCCGGGCGATCCGACGCTGCTGGCCTCCTTCTACGACCAGAACCGGATCGAGGTCCCGGCCGACCGGATCGCCGACTCCGTGAAGGACGCGCTCGTCGCGAGCGAGGACCCGCGCTTCTACGACCACGGCGGGATCGACCTGCAGGGCACCCTCCGCGCCATCGCCAGCACCTACCTCCTCGACGGCGACACCCAGGGCGGCTCGTCGATCACGCAGCAGTACGTGAAGAACGTGCTGGTGCAGAAGGCCGAGTCGATCCCGGACGAGGCGGACCGCGACCGCGCGTACGCGGAGGCGACGGCGACCACGGCCGAGCGCAAGCTCAAGGAGATGCGGCTCGCGATCGGGCTCGAGAAGGTGTCCTCGAAGGACGACATCCTGCTCGGCTATCTCAACATCGCCCTGTTCGGAGGCACCGTCTACGGCATCGAGGCCGCGGCGGAGTACTACTACGGCATCCCGGCGGCCGACCTCTCCCTCGCGCAGTCCGCCTCGCTCCTGGCGATCGTGAACAACCCCGAGAAGTTCCGCTTCGACCGGCCGGACGACACGGCCAACGGCGAGGCGAACGGCTACGCGCAGACCCGGGAGCGGCGCGACTACATCCTCGACCGGATGCTCGAGACGGGGAGCATCGACCAGGCCGCGCACGACGCCGCGGCCGCCGAGGCGATCACCCCCGACATCACCCCAGCGTCCACCGGCTGCCAGACGGCCGGCAGCGCGGCCTACTTCTGCGACTACGTGACCCACGTCCTCCGCGACGACCCGGCGCTCGGAGCGACCGACGACGAGCGCTACGCGGCGATCAAGCAGGGCGGCATCAAGGTCTACACGACGATCGATCTCGACCTGCAGAGGACCGCGCAGGAGCTGATGGACGAGCAGGTCCCCTCCTCCGATCCGCGCTTCGACGTCGGGGCGACGGCGGTCGCCGTCCAGAACGGCACCGGGCGCATCCTCACGATGGTGCAGAACAAGCGCTACAGCCAGGACCCGGACGTGATCGCGAGCGGGCCGGAGTTCTCGGCGATCAACCTCAACGTCGACGCGTCCGCGGGCGGCGGCAACGGCTTCCAGACCGGCTCCGCCTACAAGGTGTTCACGCTCGCCGAGTGGCTCGACCGCGGGCACACCCTGCTCGAGCAGTTCGACTCGAAGCAGAAGAACTGGACCGGCTTCGCCGACAGCTGCGAGGGCACCTGGGACTACGACTCCTACAACCCCAAGAACGCCGGCGACGGCGGCTACACCGACACCCAGACGGCGCTGTACTCGACGATCTACTCGCTGAACACGGGCTTCACCGGGATGTCGCACCTGCTCGACCAGTGCGAGATCCGCAAGCAGGCCGAGGCCTTCGGAGTGCACCGCGCGGACGGGACCGCGCTCGTGCAGTCGCCGGGAGCGGTCCTCGGCACCAACGAGATCGCACCGCTCACCATGGCGACCGCCTACTCCGGCATCGCCGCGAACGGCACGACCTGCACCCCCGTCGCGATCACGGCGATCGTCGGAGCGGACGGCCGCGAGATCGAGCCGGTGGAGACGACCTGCAGCCGGGCGGTGTCGTCGAGGGTCGCCTCGGCGATGCAGTACACGATGCTCAAGGTGACCGCCGAGGGCACGGGTGTCGAGGACGATCCGAAGAACGGCATCCAGCACATCACCAAGACGGGCACCACCGACAACTCCGCCGACACCTGGGCCATCGGGGCCTCGACCGAGACCTCCCTCGCGGTCTGGGTCGGCAGCATCTCGGCACGCGCGGACGGCTCGAGGGTGAACCTCGACTCGATCGACTTCGACAGCGGCTGGGCGCCCTCGGCACGCCACCGGATCTGGAAGCCGTTGATGACGGCGATCGACTCCCGCTACGGCGGCTCCGACTTCCCGCAGGCCGACCAGTCGCTCATCGCGGCGCCGCAGGCCACCGTGCCGGACCTGTCGGGCCGGACCAGCGACTCCGCCGCGCAGGCGCTGACTGCAGCAGGGCTCACTCCCGGAGCGACGTCGCAGGTCGACTCGCCCCAGCCGATGAACACCGTGGCCGGCACCGGTCCGGCCGCGGGCACCCGCGTGGACAAGGGCTCGGTGGTGGGCGTGCAGCTGAGCACGGGGAAGGCGCCGCCCGCTCCCGCTCCGGGCGGCTGACACCGCTGGACCGGGATGTCGCCGGTCGGCGAGGATCTGCGACGGGAACGGGTCAGGGGGAACGGGTCAGGGAAGCCGGCTCAGGGCTCGACGGCTCCGGCGGGGAGCAGCCCGAACTCGACGAGCTCGTCGTCGGTGAGCAGTCGGCTGCGGATCATGAAGCGCTTGCCCTCGGGTGCTTCGACGCTGAATCCGCTGCCCCGCCCGTCGACGAGGTCGACGGTGAGGTGGGTGTGCTTCCAGTACTCGAACTGGGAGCGGGACATCCAGAAGTCGATCGGGTCCAGGCCGTCGAGCCGGAGCGATTCGACGAGCACGTCCGAGGCGCCGGTGCGGAACATCCCGGCGGGGAAGCACATCGGGGAGCTGCCGTCGCAGCATCCGCCCGACTGGTGGAACATGAGCGGCCCGTGCAGCGCCGTCATCCGGCGGAGCATGCCGGCCGCCTCCGCAGTGACGTCGACCCTCGTGGAGGTCATGGGTGGTGCTCCTTCGCTCGTGGTGCGGAATGTCTGTGTGCGCCCGCCCGCTGACGGCGGACGCTCCTCCGGGCGGCGTCTCGATACGCCGCTGCGCGGACTACTCGATCAGCACGAGCGGGCGGCCCGTCGTCAGGTGCCTCGCCCGCAGGGCCGAGCACCGTCCTTCCGCGCGTCGCGAGGTGCCTCGCCCGAAAGGGCCGAGCACCGTTCTCCCACGCGCCGCCAGATGCCTCGCCCGCAGGGCCGAGCACCGTTCTCCCGCGCGTCGCGAGGTGCCTCGCCCGCAGGGCCGAGCACCGTCCTTCCGCGCGCCGTCAGGTGCCTCGCCCGAAGGGCCGAGCACCGAACGGCGGATCCGCGTGCCAGCGGATCCGTCTCGGTGCGCACGCTCCCCGCTCCTCCCCACCCGGCCACATCAATAAGCCGACCGCGGCACGGGCGACGAGGAACGAGGAGCCCGTGCACACCAGCACCGAACGACGGATCCGCGTGCCAGCGGATCCGTCTCGGTGCGCACGCTCCCCGCTCCTCCCCACCCGGCCACGTCGGCGAGCCGACCGCGGCACGGGCGACGAGGAACGAGGAGCCCGTGCGAACCGACTCAGAAGAAGCCCATCGGTCCTTCCGCGTAGGAGACGAGGAGGTTCTTCGTCTGCTGGTAGTGGTCGAGCATCACCTTGTGGTTCTCGCGTCCGATGCCCGACTGCTTGTAGCCGCCGAACGCCGCGTGCGCGGGGTACTGGTGGTAGGTGTTCGACCAGACGCGGCCGGCTTCGATGGCCCGGCCCGCGCGGTAGAGCTGGGCGCCGTTGCGGCTCCACACTCCGGCGCCGAGGCCGTAGAGGGTGTCGTTGGCGATGCCGATCGCGTCGTCGAAGTCGTCGAAGGAGGTGAGGGCGAGGACGGGTCCGAAGATCTCCTCCTGGAAGATGCGCATCGAGTTGCGGCCCTCGAACACGGTCGGGTTGACGTAGTAGCCGCCGCTGAGCTCGCCGCCGAGGTCGGCGCGGTCGCCGCCGATGAGCAGCTTCGCTCCCTCCTGCTTGCCGATGTCCATGTAGGAGAGGATCTTCTCGAGCTGGTCGTTCGAGGCCTGGGCGCCGATCATCGTGGCGGTGTCGAGCGGGTTGCCCTGTTTGATCCGCTTGACCCGCTCGAGGCCGTCTCCGACGAAGTCGTCGTAGATCGAGCGCTGCACGAGCGCCCGCGACGGGCAGGTGCAGACCTCGCCCTGGTTGAGGGCGAAGAACGAGAAGCCCTCGAGCGCCTTGTCGTAGAAGGAGTCGCGTTCCGCGGCGACGTCGGCGAAGAACACGTTGGGGCTCTTGCCGCCCAGCTCCAGCGTCACCGGGATGAGGTTCTCGCTGGCGTACTGCATGATCAGGCGGCCGGTGGTCGTCTCGCCGGTGAAGGCGATCTTGCGGATGCGCGGGTGGGAGGCGAGCGGTGCGCCCGCTTCGAATCCGAATCCGTTGACGACGTTGAGCACGCCGGCGGGGATGAGGTCGCCGATCAGGTCGAGCAGCACGTGGATGGACGCCGGCGTCTGCTCGGCCGGCTTCAGCACCACGCAGTTGCCCGCGGCGAGCGCCGGTGCGAGCTTCCACACGGCCATCAGGATCGGGAAGTTCCAGGGGATGATCTGCCCGACCACGCCCAGCGGCTCGTGGAAGTGGTACGCGATCGTGTCGTGGTCGATCTCGGAGACGCCTCCCTCCTGCGCGCGGATCGCTCCGGCGAAGTAGCGGAAGTGGTCGATCGCGAGGGGGATGTCGGCGGCGAGGGTCTCGCGCACGGGCTTGCCGTTCTCCCACGTCTCGGCGACGGCGAGCAGCTCGAGGTTCGCCTCCATGCGGTCGGCGATCTTCAGGAGCATGTTCGAGCGCTCGGCGGGGCTGGTCTTCCCCCAACTCGCGAACGCCTTCCAGCCCGCCTCGACGGCGCGGTCGACGTCGGCGGCGGTGCCGCGGGCGATCTCGCAGAAGGGCTTCCCGGTGATCGGGGTGATGTTCTCGAAGTACTGGCCGCTCGCGGGGGCGACGTGCTCGCCTCCGATGTAGTGGTCGTAGCGCGAGCGGAAGGAGGCGACGGATCCCTCCGTGCCTGGATTCGCGTAGACCGTGGAACCGGGCTCCTGCGGTGCCTGCTCGGCGACCTGGTCGGCGTACAGCGTCATGTGGACCTCCATCGACGTCGTTGTCGTGGGCGCGGGGTGGGCGCCCGGTCCTGACGCTACGTCGCGGGGGGTTGCACGACGTTGCACGGGTCGACGCACTGGCGGGAGCGGCGAGGACGGAGACCGGACCGGCCGGGCGGAGACGCGGCCGCCCGAGGAGGAGGGCCCCGCGGCCCGGACCTCAGACGCTCGCGAGCAGGCGCTGGGCGATCCGGCTCATGTAGACGCCGTAGGTCACCGTGGCCGCTGCGGCCCCCGCGCCGACCCAGGACCACACCTGCGGCCAGGCGGAGCCGTCGACGAGGACCACGACGACTCCGATCGCTCCGACCAGCGTCGTCCAGGTGGCGAGCCAGAGGTCGAGGGTTCGGCCGAAGATCCTCGCCATCGGGTAGAAGTGCAGGCCCACGATCACGGCGATCGCCGGCACGAGGAAGCGGTCGAGCCCGGTGCCGGTGAGGACGCCTACCGCGACACCGATCAGCACGCCCTCCGCGGCGAAGACCGCTCCGAACAGCAGACCGTTCGGCTTCGCCGCGCGGTCGGCGTCGGTGAGCTCCACCGCCATCCTCCGCCGGGCGACGAGGAGGCGGACGGCCTGCACGGCGAAGACCACGGCCGCGAGCGCGCAGAGGGTCACGGCGGTCGTCGCCGCCGGTGCCGGCCAGCCGACCGTGGTGTCGCTCGCCCACCACATCGTGAAGACCGCCATCAGGAGCAGACCCCCCGCGACTCCGCTCGCGAGGGCCCGGGGAGGTGGTGCGAGGGTGCTCATGCGTCGAGGCTAGCGAGACGGCTCCGCGGCCTCACGGCTCCGGCGGGACTCCCGGGAGCGACCGGGACGGCTCAGCGCTGCTCCGCCTCGATCGTCTCGAGGTGCGCGGCGACACCGGCACGGCGGGGCGAGCGGGGCGGGAGGACGCGCAGGAGCTCCCGCCACACCTCCGCGTCGTCGCGGCCGTCCGGGCCCTCCGCCCAGGCGAGGAGGGTCGCGGGCGCCGCATCGGCGAGGACGCTCGCCCGCACCCGCAGGCGCAGCTCGCCGGCGATCGCCCGGATCCCCGGCGCCTCGGACGAGGGCAGCGGCGCACCCCGGTAGGCGTCCAGGGCGAGGCGGTGGGAGCCGCGGTCGAGCAGGCCGAGCACCTGGCGGGCGTCGAGGTCGACCGGGCTCGCCAGGCGGTAGGGGCGCGAGAGGGGCACCAGGCGCGGGAGGGTCGGCTCGAGCGCGCGGCGCAGCCGCACCATCTCGGCGCGGACGGTGACCACCGCGTCGTCCCGGCCGTGGAGCAGGAGGGCGAGCTGCTCGGCCGAGAGCCCGGCCCGGTGCCAGGCGAGCAGGGTCAGGATCTCGGCGTGCCGGGTGCTCAGCTCGAGCGTCGCTCCGGCGGCCGTCACCAGGCCCGTCTCGCGCCCGAGGACCCGCAGGCTCGGCGCCCGGGCCGCCGCTGTGCTCCGTGCAGCGGGCCGCCGCGGGCGGAGGAGCCGCTGCACCATCAGCTCGCTCTCGACGGCGGCGGCGGTCGCCTCCATCAGCGGGAGGGTCTGCGGGGCGACGACGTCGGCGCCGCCGGTGATGTCGATCACTCCGAGGATCTCGTGCGTCTCGGGGTCGTGCACGGGGACGGCGGTGCAGCTCCACGGGTGCACGAGCGAGGCGAAGTGCTCGGCGCCGTGGATCTGCACGCCGTGATCGAGCACAAGAGCCGTCCCCGGCGCGGACGTCCCGACGTCGGGCTCGGCCCACGCGGCACCCTCGACGAACGACATCCCCTCGGCGAGGCTCTTGAGGTGCTGGTCCCCGTCGATCCAGAGCAGCCGCCCGAGCGCGTCGCCCACCGCGACCAGCACGCCGCTGTCCTCGTCGGCGTCGCGCACCAACAGGCGGCGGATCACCGGGAGGACCGAGGCGAGCGGATGCCCGGTGCGGTACTCGCGGAGGTCGTCTCCCGAGAACGAGAGCGGTGCCGTCAGCCGGTCCGGGTCGAGGCGCCGCCGCCGTGCGCGCTCCCACGACTCCTCGACCAGCGCGCGCCGCCGACCGCTGCCAGGGCGGGCCAGCCACGGGTTGGTCATGCGCTCCGCCTCGTCGTCGGGTCGGTGGGAGTCGACGCTACTCCGCGGAGCGCGGCGGCGCCTCTCTCCGCGCACCGGAGCGGCCGCGCCCCCGCACCGCCAGCAGCAGCACCGCCGCCACCAGCACCGCGACGCCCAGGACGGCTCCCGTGGTCAGCCGCTCGCCCAGCACCGCCACGCCGAGGAGAGTCGCGGTCGCCGGCTCCAGGAGGGTGAGCGTCGAGACGGTCGCTGCGGGAAGCGCTCGCAGGCCGCGCGCGAAGAAGGTGTAGGCCACGGCGACCGTCACCACTCCGAGCCAGAGCACGGCCGGAATCGAGCCGGAGAGCCGCTACGGATCGCCCAGCAGCAGGAACGGGAGCGCGAGCAGCGCCGCGGCTCCGAACTGGGCTCCCATGGCGGCGACGGGGCTGAGCCCGCGCTCGAGCAGCAGCTTGCCGCAGACGGCGTAGAGCGCGTAGGAGGCGCCGGCGCCGGCCGAGGCGGCGAGGCCGGGGAGCGTCACGCCGCCGGATCCGCCTCCGCTGAGGAGCACCACGCCGACCGCGGCGAGCGCGGTCGAGGCGAACCAGCGCGGGCTCGGCGTCGTCCGCAGGACGAGCCACTCCAGCAGGCCGGTGAAGGCGGGAGCGGAGCCGAGGGCGACGATCGTGCCGACCGCGACTCCGTTCTGCGCGGTGCCGGTGAAGAAGGCGGGCTGGTACGCGGCGACGCCGACCGCTCCGAGCACGACGAGCAGCACGACGGCGCGGGTCGGGCGGGAGCGGCTCCGCCGGCGCAGAGCCTCCACGCCGAGGAGAGCGGCCAGCAGGGCGCCGCCGAGGACGATGCGCGCCGCCCCGAGGAGGAGCGGATCCACGCCCGCCGCTCCGAGGGCCTGGGCGGTCCCCGTCGTGCCGAAGCAGACGGCGGCGAGGAGGACGGCGCCGATCGCCGAGGTCCGGGCCCCGCTCATCCCGCCCCACTCCCCCGGCCGCCTGATGACCGGCTCCCAGTGTCCCAGGGATGGGCGCGTGCTCTTCCGCCTCTCGCACCGGGGGCCCAGGATGGAGGGACCGGACTAGCGGAGGAGCACGACGTGGGCATCGCGGAACCGTTCGACCTCGAGGACCACCACCGCAGCGCGCACGGCGCCCTGCGCGAGCACTTCTCAGTGCGCGAGTTCGAGGAGGTGCCGCTGGACCGCGAGGCCATCGTCGCCACCGCGTACCTGCGGGCGATCGAGCACGCCACCGTGGCCCGGGTGCTCCCCCTCGCGCGCGCCCACCCCGACGAGCAGGTCCGCGCGTTCGCGTCCGTCTGGGCCGCCGAGCGGCACCGGATCGCCGACGCCCTGGGCGACGTGCTCGCGGCCTCGCCGCAGATCCGCGGCATCGACGTCCGCCCGCCGGAGCCGACGGTGAGGTCGCGCCCGCTCCTCGACCGCGCCGCGGCCTCCCTCGCCGGCCCCGTCGCGCTGGCCCTCGCGGTGGACGCCCGGGTCGCGGTGCACGGCTACCGCCGTCTCGCCCGGCTCTCGCTGCACCCCGAGATGGAACGCCTCGCCGAGACGGTCACGGGCATCCTCGAGCGGCAGGCCGACTTCTTCACGGTGCACGCGGCGGGACGCCTCGGACGCCCGCTGCCGCGCAGGGTGCAGGCGGCCGGCCTGCTCGCCGTGCTGCGCCTCCCGATCGGCGAGGCCGACCTGCCGGAGGCTCTCGCGCGCGAGGGCCGGGAGCTCGTCTTCGGCCGGGACGACGGCGGACTCGACGGGATCGACGCGGGCGTCGTCGCGGCGTTCGCGCTGCCCTGCACGGCGGCACGGCGGCTCGTGCACCCGTACCGGCCGGTGTCGATCCGTGCCGCGCACCGCCTCGGACGGCTCGCCGCCGACACCCGCGCCGCCGTCACGACCCTGCTGGAGCAGGTGCGCGAGTAGCGGCGGCGCTCAGCCCAGCAGCTCGCGCACGTCCTCGGCGGTGATCCCGCCGGTGGCCGCCGCGCCGTCGTCCGACATGACCGCGGCGAAGAGCGCGGCCTTCGCCTCCTTGAGGGCCATCACCTTCTCCTCGATCGTGTCCTTCGCGACCAGGCGGTAGACCATGACCGAGCGGGTCTGGCCGATGCGGTGCGCGCGGTCGACCGCCTGCGACTCGGTGGCGGGGTTCCACCACGGGTCGAGCAGGATGCAGTAGTCGGCCTCGGTGAGGTTGAGCCCGAAGCCGCCGGCCTTGAGCGAGATCAGGAACACGCCCGCCGCGCCCGAGCGGAACCGCTCGATGACCTCGTCGCGCTTCTTCGTCGCTCCGTCGAGGTAGGCGTACTCGATGCCCGCCGCGTCCAGCCGCCCGCGGACCCGGCCGAGGAACCGCGTGAACTGGCTGAACACCAGCACGCGGTGCCCCTCGCCGAGGGCGTCGCCCAGCAGCTCGTCGAGCAGGTCGAGCTTGGTCGAGGGCACGCTCTCGTGCGCCTCGTCGACCAGTGCCGCGTCGAGCGCGACCTGGCGCAGCACGGTCAGCGCGCGGAAGATCGCGAAGCGGTTCTTCTCGAAGTCGCCGATCAGGCCCAGCACGCGCTGCCGCTCCCGCGCCAGGTACGTGTCGTAGACCTTCCGCTGCTTCGGGCCGAGCTCGACCTCGAGGGTCTGCTCCTGCTTGGGCGGCAGCTCCTTGGCGACGAGCTCCTTGGTGCGCCGCAGCATCAGCGGGCGGATGCGCCGCCGCAGCTGCGAGAGCTTCTCGCTGTCGGCCTCGCGCTCGATCGGCTTCTGGTAGAACTCGACGAACCCGGCGGGCGAGGGGAACAGGCCCGGAGCGACGATCGACAGCAGCGACCAGAGCTCCATCACGTTGTTCTCCATCGGCGTTCCCGTGATGGCGAGCTTGAAGGGCACGTCGAGCCGGCGCGCGAGCTGGTGCGTCGCCGACTGGCGGTTCTTGACGAACTGCGCCTCGTCGAGGAGGAGCCCCGACCACTGGATTCCCGAGTACGACTCGTAGTCGAGCCGGAACAGGGCGTAGGAGGTGACGACCAGCTCGGCCTCGCCGATGACGCTCGACAGCGCCTTCCGCTTCTTCTTCGACGTCTCGTCGATCCCGACGACGCGGAGGTCCGGGGCGAAGCGCTTGGCCTCGCCGACCCAGTTGGGCACCACGCTGGTGGGCGCGACGACGAGGAACGGGCGCGGCGAGGTCCCCGCCTCCGCGGCCGCGGCGCGCTGCTCCTGCATCACCCGGGTGACCAGGGCGAGGGACTGCACGGTCTTGCCCAGGCCCATGTCGTCGGCGAGCACGCCGCCGAGCTGGTTGTCGTAGAGGAACGAGAGCCAGTCGTAGCCGAGCTGCTGGTAGGGCCGCAGCTCCACGGCGAAGCCCTCGGGCAGGACCCGCGACTCCAGCGCACCGGTCGCGGTGAAGCCGGAGAGCCCCTCCACGGAGCGGCGCCACGCGGCGGCCTGGGCCTCCACGACGCCCAGCTCGACCAGCTCGTCCCAGAGGGAGGACTGGAACCGGCTGATCCGCAGGGTCTCGCCGGGATCGTCCGAGAGCTCGCGGGCCTCGGCGATCAGCTCGCGGAGGCGGCCGAACCGCTCGTCGTCGAGGGCGAAGTAGACGCCGCTGGGCAGCACCATGTACTCGTCGCCGCGGGCGAGCGCGAGGAAGATCTCGGCCAGCGGGACCGCCTCGTCGTTGACGGTGACGGAGATCTCGAGGTTGAACCAGTCGCGGCTGTCGGGCTGGGCGACGGTCTGCACGGCGACCACGGGGGCGGTCTGCGCCTCGCGGTACTCGACGCGCTCGCCGATCTCCTCGATCTCGACGGTGCCCAGCTCGCGGAGCCGCTCGACCTCGCCGGTGAGGAAGCCGACGGTCTGCATGCCGCGCAGGTCGAAGGTGGGGCGCAGGCGCCTGCTCGACGGGGACACCAGGGCCGGCGTCGACTCCGGGTCGAGACCCGCTCCGACGAGGGAGTCGAGGATCCGCTGCTCGGCCTCGGGGTCGCGGTAGCCGGCGTCCTCGCCGACCCGCAGCGGGAGCCGCTCGGCGTCCACGCCGCCGCGCGCCCCCTCCACTCCGTAGCGCCACCACCACGAGCCGCGCAGGCCCGCGCCGTCGGTGTGCTCGAGGGTGAGGCCGAGGCGCGGCTCGGGCACCGCGGGCGCCTCGAAGGAGCCGTCGCGGGAGACGATGTCGAACAGCCGGTGCAGCCGCTGGTAGTGCTCGGTGAGGAACGCCGACTCCTCGGCCACCGGGATGCGGATGGCCTCGCGGCTCCAGAGGAACGTGCGCGCGGAGGACAGCAGCGGCGCGGCGAACGGGATGAGCGTGACCGGGCGGGCGCGCATCTCGTCGCCGCCCTCCCACGTGTAGAGGCCGACGGCCGGGTCGCCGATGAAGCCGAACTCCTCGGGCGCCGGGTGGTCGCCGATCGCGACGAGCGAGCGCAGCTCGAGGCCGGCGGCGGTGCGCGTGACGTCGATGGAGGCGGTGGCCGTCGTGTCGAGGATCTTCAGCGGCGTCTGGTCGCGGTCGCCCATCACCAGGCCGATGCCCGCGCGGACGGCTCCGTGCAGGGCCGCCCAGATCGCCTCGCTCCGGCACTGGTCGAGGTAGAGCCAGGTGTCGGGCGAGTAGTAGCTGGAGGCGCTGTGCCCGGAGAGCAGGCCCTGCATCTCGCGGATCACGTCGATCTGGCGCTCGTCGTAGTCGTGGCTGTAGTGCAGGTAGCCGAGGTCACGCCAGCTGGTGCCGGTGCGGACCCAGCGATCGCGGTCGCCCATCCGCACCGGGCGCACGCCCAGGCGCGGGCGCGGCTCGGGCGGCGGCCGGTAGGAGTTGTAGCGGCCGGGCGGGCGACGCACGGGCTCGCCGGGCAGCAGCTCGAACTGCAGGCCGAGCGGGATGCCGGTGTGCGAGCGCTCCGCGCCGGCGAGGAGCGGGGCGAGCGCGCTGCGCCACTCCGGGACGGCGTCGACAGCGGCCTCGCCCGGGAAGGGACCGGCCACTCCGCCCTCGCGCTCGCGGCGCAGGGCCTCGATCAGGACGGCCGCGACGTGCTTGCACTCGTGCTTGACCGGGCAGCTGCAGGCGCCGCCGAGGAGGGTCCAGTGCTCGCCCTCGTCGCGGAGCTGCACGCTCACGGCGTACGGCGAGCGCCCGGATCCGCGGACCTGGCCGAAGAGGCGGGTGCGGCCGCCGAACCACTGCAGCTCGCGCACGCGGCCCTCGTCCGCGTACGCGGTGCCCTTCTCGACGGCGGCGGTTCCGACGAGGGCGCGGATGTCCTGCTCGGAGAAGGGCTCGTGGCCGGCGGTCACCGGCCCGGGTGCGGCCGACGGCAGCACCTCACCGGGGGGACTCTGGCGGGCCATGGACCTCACGCTCTCCGCGCTCGAACGAGCGCATCCGTCTATTCAACCCGATTCCGGAGGCGCTGCGAGCCGCGGGCCGGGATCCGTGGAGGACGCACGGCCGTCCCTACGATGGAGGGATGCCCCGTCTGGCCGTCGTCTCGGCGCACACCTCCCCGCTCGAGCAGCCGTCGACGGGCGACGCGGGCGGGATGAACGTGTACCTCGCGGCGGTGCTCCCGGAGCTGGCTGCGCTCGGCTGGGAGATCGAGGTGCTGACCCGCGGCGAGGGCGTCCGGATGCTCGCGCCGGGTGTGCGAGTGGTCGGCGTGCCGGTGCCGGCGGGCGACAAGTACGCGCTGGTGGCCGCGGCGCCGGAGTTCGCGCGCGCCGCGGAGGGGGCCGACGTCGTGCACTCCCACTACTGGGTGTCGGGCCTCGCGGGGGCGCTCACCGGCAGGCCGCACGTGCACTCGATGCACTCGGGCTCGCTCGCGAAGAACGCCCGGCTCGCCCCGGGCGACGTCGCGGAGCCGCAGCAGCGGATCGACGCGGAGCGCTCCGTGCTCGCCTCCGCCGACGCGATCGTGGTGGCGGGCGCCTCGGAGCGGGAGGACGTCGTCAGCGGGTACGGCGCGGATCCGGACCGGGTCGTCGTGGTGCCGCCCGGAGTCGACGCGCGGTTCCGCCCGGGCGGCGGCGAGCGCTCCGGAGTCGTCCTGGTCGGCCGGGTGCAGCCGCTCAAGGGCCAGCTGCTGGCGGTCGAGGCGCTCGCGGCGATGGCGCCGGCGGAGCGGCCGGTGCTGCGGCTGGTGGGCGGGGCGGCACCGGGCCGGGAGTCGTACCTCGACGCGGTGCGCGCCGCGGCGGCTCCGCTGGGAGATCGAGTGCTGATCGAGGGGGCCGCCGACCGCGACCGGGTGGCGGAGCGGCTCCGGAGCGCGCAGCTGGCGCTCGTACCCTCGGCGGCCGAGACCTTCGGGCTCATCGCGCTCGAGGCGGCCGGCAGCGGCACTCCGGTACTCGCACGCAGGACGACCGGCCTGGTGGACGCGGTGCGCGACGGCGGGAGCGGCGTGCTGCTCGACTCCGACTCCCCCGCGGCGTGGGCCGAGGCGATCCTGACCCTGCTGGGCTCGCCCGGTGAGCTGGCGCGCCTCGGCCGCGGCGGCGTCGACTGGGCGGCCGCCCACTCCTGGCCGGCCGCAGCCGCCCGGCTGGACGCCGTCTACCGCGGCCTGTCGGCCCGCTGAGGGAACCCCGGAGCGTCGAGGGACCCAGCGCCTCCGGAAGACCTCGACGGGTCGGGGCTCCCTCGGTGCAGGGAGGGGGTCAGTCGGCGATGGCGGGGGCCCCGGGGTCGAGGCGGGCGCCGCGAGTGGAGCGGTACCAGGGAGCGAGGCGGTCGGGCGAGACGGCGACCATCGCGGCGCCCGTGAATCCGGCGTCGTTGCCGAAGCGGGCGGGGACGATCTCGGTGCCGATGTCGAGGAAGCGGGCGAACTCGTCGAAGACGTGCGCCGCCGCGCCGCCGATCACGAACAGCTGCGGCGAGAGCAGCATCTCGAGGTGCCGGTAGTAGACGCTGAGGCGACCCGCCCACTCCTCGAGGGTGATGCCCTCGCGCCGGACGGCCGAGAAGCCGACCTGCGGCTCGAAGTCGGGACCGTCGATGTGCAGGTGCCCGAGCTCGGAGTTGGGGATCACCACGCCCTCGTGGACGAGCGCCGTCCCGATGCCGGTGCCGAGGGTGGTCAGCAGGAGGAGGCCCTCGCGTCCGCGCATCGCCCCGAACTCGCGCTCGGCGACTCCTGCCGCGTCCGCGTCGTTGACGACGACGACGTCGACCCCGGTCGCCTCCGAGAGGAGGGCCTGCGCGTCGAGCCCGACCCAGCGCTGCGAGACGTGGGTGGTCTGGCGGACGACGCCGCCGCGGACGATCCCGGGGAAGCCGACGCCGACGGGCGTGCCCGCGATCGGCGAGACGTCGCGGACGATGCCGGCGATCGCCTCGGCGAAGTCCTCGGGCTCCTTGCCCAGCGGGTTCGCGACCGCGAAGCGCCGAGCCGCCCGCTCGCCGGTGGTGACGTCGACGAGGGACGCCTTGATCGACGTCCCCCCGATGTCGACGCCGACGGCGAAGCGCGGGAGGAGGCCGTCGTGGGGCTGGGTCACGGATGCTCCGTCTGCAGTGGTGGCGAGTGCGGGGACTCGGGAGAACGGTCGGCCCGTCGGATCCGGGATCGCGACGAGCCGAAGGCGATTCTACGAGCCGTCAGGTGCGCGCGGGCTCCGAGAGGGCGCGGAGGACGAAGTCGATCACCGGCTCGTAGAGGTGGACGGCCAGCCCGTCGTCGATCGGGACGACCACCTCGATCGAGCCCTGCGCCTCGGCGACGAACACCGCCGGGTCGTTGCAGTCGGCGATCGCGATGACCGGCAGCCCCCGCCGGCCGGCGGCGCCCGCGAAGCCGTGGTCGGCGACGACCAGGTCGGGGCGGACGCCGAGCTCGTCGAGGCGGTCGAGCAGCGCGTCCATCGGCTCCGGCGAGTGCGTGTGCTGCAGCCCTCCCCCGCGGTAGACGCAGGTGACCCCGCCGGTGCACCACAGGGCCTGGTGCTCGTCCGCGAGAGGCACGCGGATCCCGTCGGGGGCGGCGAACGGGAGCGCGTTCACGTCGATCACGCGAGCGCCCCGCTCCGTCGCGGCAGCAGCGAAGCGGCGGTAGACGTCCATCAGGGTCGCGGGGTGCGCGGTGGCGAACAGGAGGAGCGCCCCCTCGCGGACAGCGGCGGCGAACCGCTCGCGGTAGCGGGCGAGCCCCGCGACCGTCAGGCGGGCGTCGATCCGGTCCTGCCCGCTCTCGAAGGAGGGGTCGGTGCTGATCCCCACGCGCTCCCCCATCAGCGCGAGCAGTCTCTCGAGCGTCCAGTCCTCGGCCACGTCCACCCCGTAGAGGTGCGCGGGCTCGCGGGCGGCGAGGCCGCGGAGGTTGCCGAGGTTGCTCGCGCGGCCGGTGAGGACGTCCCCGGCGAGGAGGGAGGAGTCGAGGTACGCCTCGAGCTCGGAGTCGGGACGCGGCATGCGGGACCTCTCGATCGACGGGGAGCTCCCAGGCTACGGGCAATTCAGGTGTTGACATCCGATCCGTCACCGATATATCGTTACTGCATCGCCGACAGATCGGAAGCAGCCGCTCCCGACGGGCGACCGGATCCGATCGAAAGGGATCCCCTCACGACAGAGAGCAGCACACCCATGAACTCCAGGACCTTCTTCTCCGACGACCGCCGCGACTCGTGCGACGGCGACCACTCCTCCCGCCACGAGCACCCCGGCCGCGGACAGCGCCGCGGACCCGGCGGTCACGGCCGCGGCTTCGGGCCCGGCTTCGGCTTCGGCCCGGGCTTCGGCCCCGGCTTCGGCGGCCCCTTCGGCCGCGGCGGAGGACGCGCCCGACGCGGTGACGTCCGCGCGGCCCTCCTCTCCCTCCTCTCCGAGAAGTCCTCGAACGGCTACGGCCTGATCAAGGCCATCGCCGAGAAGACGAACGGATCGTGGCGTCCCAGCCCCGGCTCCGTCTACCCCACCCTCCAGCAGCTCGTCGACGAGGGCCTCATCACGGCCGTCGGCGAGGGCCGCGGCACCGAGTACCAGCTCACGGACGCGGGCGGCACCTACGTGCGCGAGCACGCCGACGAGCTCGACGCGGCCTGGGAGGCCACTCCCGGCGCGAGCGACGCCGATCGCGCCTTCATGGAGAACGTCGGCAAGCTGATGGGCGTCGTGCAGCAGTTCCGCGGAGCGACCGAGGCGCAGCGCGCCGCCGCCTCCGCCAAGCTCGACGAGACCCGTCGCGCGCTGTACCTCATCCTCGCCGACTGACCTCGGCTCCCCTCCCGCGATCCGTCGCGGGAGCCCCGGACGGACGGGACCCCCTCGCCTCGGCGACAGGGTCCCGTCCGTTCCGTCGTCTCCGGACCCGGCGCCTCAGCGGGCGGCGGACAGGCGCGCCAGACCCTCGTCGAGGGTGACCGACGGGCTCCACTGCAGATCGGCGCGCGTGCGGCGCTGGTCGAACCAGTGCGCGGTCGAGAGCTGCTCGGCGAGGAAGCGGGTCATCGGCGGCTCATCGGCGCCGGGCCGCACGGCCCACACGCGCTCGACGAGCGAGCCCGCAGCGCGGGCGACGGAGGCGGGGACGGACCAGCGCGGCGGCTCGACGCCCGAGGCGCGGCAGATCCCGGCGAGCAGCTCGGCGACCGGGCGCGGCTCGCCGTTGGTGACGACGTAGGAGCGGCCGTGCACCTCCTCCGCCCGCCCGAGAGCGGCGACGATCGCCGAGGCGGCGTTGTCGATGTAGGTGGAGTCGATCAGCGCCTGGCCGTGCCCGAGGAGCGGCAGCCGGCCGGCGCGCGCCCGCTCGACGATGCGGGCGACGAGCTGGGTGTCGCCCGGACCCCAGACCAGGTGCGGGCGCACGGCGACCACCGCGAAGCCGGGGGCGTCGGCCTCCAGCGCCAGCAGCTCGGCGCGGGCCTTGGTGCGCGCGTAGTCGCCGCGGGCGCGGTCCGGATCGGCGGGCTCGGCGTCGTCGCCGGTGATCGAGGAGCCGGAGTGGGCGACGGAGGGCGACGAGATCTGGACGAAGCGGCTCACGCCGGCGCGGGCGGCGGCGGCGAGCAGACGCCGGGTGCCGTCGATGTTCACGCGGTCGAAGTCGCCAGGATCGCCGGCGAGCGAGACCTTCGCGGCGAGGTGCACGACGCCCTCGGCCGCGTCGACGGCCTCCTCGACCGCGCGCGGATCGGTCAGGGAGCCCCGCGCCTCCTCGACGCCCGCGACCCCGGAGGGCCGACGCTGGAAGGTGCGGACCTCGTGCCCCTGGGCGACGAGGCCCGCGGCCACCGCACCGCCGAGCAGGCCGCTCGCGCCGGTGACCAGGACCCTCACGGAGCCACCATCGGGCCGCCGGCGAGCACGCCCTCGGCCCAGCGCGAGAGCGCGGCCCGGTCGATCTTGGAGTTGTGGCGGATGTCGGTGGGCAGCGCCGGGACGACGAGCACCGCGGCGACGGGCCGGCCGACGGCCGCGCGCACCTCGGCGGCGAGGGCCTCCTCGGCCAGCACCACGCGGCGCGCGCCCGAGCGCAGCTCGACCACGGCGACCAGCTGCGCGACTCCGCGCGGGCCGGCTCCGACGATCGCGGCGCGGGCGACCGAGGCCACGCGCGCCTCGATCCGCTGCTCCGGTCCGACCGGCGTGACCACGCCGTCGGGAGTGACGACGACGTGCGGCATGCGGCCCTCGACCCAGAGGCGGCCGGCGGAGTCCATCCGCCCGACGTCCCCGGTGCGGTGCCAGCGCTCGCCCGGGACGGCGCCGACGCGGGCGGCACGGTCGGTGAGCCAGAGGCGCTCGTAGTGGTCCTCGACGTGACCGGCCGAGACGACGATCTCGCCGGTCGTGCCGGTGATCTCCTCCGGCTCGTCCGTGGCGCGGCCGTCGGCGTCGAGCGGGGCGATCCGCAGCCGGACGCCCGCGGCGGGCACGCCGACGCAGACGCCTCCGCGCGGATCGTCGTCGGACGCGGCCTCGCGGATGCCCTCCAGCGACGCGTCGGTGAGCAGCAGCCCCTCGGTCATGCCGTAGGGAGTGCGGGCGGAGGCGTTCGGCATGAGCGCCTGCGCCTCGCCGAGCAGTCCCGCCGAGACGGGGGCGCCGGCCGAGAGGAAGGTGCGCACGCCGGCGAGGGCGCGGTGGTCGTCAGTGTCGAGCGCGCCGGCTGTGGCCACGACGTTGGCCAGTGCGGCCGGCGAGAGGAACAGCACGGTCGCGTCGACCCGGGCGGCGGCCGCGGCGACGGCGGCCGCGGTGAGCGTTCGGGGCGCGGTGACGTCCATGTCCGGAGTGGCGGAGCGCGTGCCCAGCGCGGGACCGAGCAGGGCGAAGGGCGCGAAGCCCGCGACGAGCCCGGTGCCCGGTCCGATCCCGTACTGGCGGGCGAGCGCGTCGCGGACGCCGGCGAGCTGGCGGTGCGTGTAGACGACGCCCTTGGCGGGGCCGGTCGAGCCGGAGGTGAACAGGATCGCGGCTACGGCGTCGGCGGCGGGAGCCTCGCCCAGCGCCTCCGGGTCGGCGGCCAGCTCGGCGCGGCCGAGCTCGATCAGCTGCCCGAGCGAGGTGTCGACCCCGAGGGCCGCGGCGGAGGCGCGGGGCAGGGTCTGCGTCGAGACCCGGCCGCCGGGCCAGCGGAGGGCCCGCGCGACGGTGAGGCCGGGCAGGGCGCCGACCACCAGATCCGGCCAGGCACCGCGGACCGCGCGGGTGAGACCTCGCAGGCCCAGGCCCGCGTCGGCGACGACGACGACGGCTCCGATGCGCAGGCACGCGTAGAGCAGCGCCGTCAGGTCGGCACCGGGCGGCACGAGGAGCGAGACGCGGTCGCCCGGGGAGACGCCGGAGGCGCGGAGCCCGGCGGCGAGCTCGCGGACCCGCTGCGAGAGCAGGCGCCACGAGACCGAGCGGGGCCCGCCGCCTCCGGAAGGCGCCATCTCGACCAGGGCGAGCGAGTCGTCCTGCGCGTTGCGGTCGAGGTGCGCCCACAGCGGCTCGACCGGCGCGGTCGGGCGGCGGACGTCGGGGGCGGGGTCGCCGCCGAACGGCTCCTCGCCGTCGGAGAGGTCGCCCAGCCAGGTGAGGACGGCGGACGCGTAGTCGACGTCCTCGGCCACCAGGTGGCCCGCTCCCTCGTAGCGGTGGACCTGCGCGTGCGGGAGGCGGTCGACGAGGTCGTCGAGGTAGCGGTCGGAGAAGATCGGGTCCAGCGGGCCCCAGAGCATCAGGGCCGGCGTCGTCAGGGCGCTGACGCCCTCGGCGATGCGCTGCAGCTCCGGGTCGCTCGGGTGCGCGGAGTCGACCGGGATGTCGGCGACGAAGCCGCCCACTCCGCCGCGGCGCGACGCGGACCGGTAGGGCGCGCGGTACCCCTCCTTCACCGCGGAGGGCAGCGCCGGGTGCCCCAGCGCGAGGGTCGTCTCGAGGAAGGCCGGCGTGCCGACCGTCGAGGCGCCGAGCACGCCCGAGGCGAGCGCGAGCCGGAGCGGGGCCGGGATCGGCTCGTCGGCGCTCTGGTGGATCGCGGTGTTCAGGAGCGTCGTGGCGCGCAGCTGCTCCGGGTGGTCGACCGCCCAGCCCAGCGAGACGACTCCACCCCAGTCGTGGCCGAGGGTGACCACGTCGTCGAGGCCGAGCACGTCGGTGAGGTTGGAGAGCTCGCGCACGCGGTCCGCGAGCGTGTGCAGGGCGCCGGTCCGCTCGGAGAAGCCCATCTCGAGCTGGTCGACAGCGACCACCCGCCAGGCGGGGCCTCCGCTGCGGGCCGACTCGAGCGTGGCGGCCGCGAGGCGGCGCCAGAGGTAGGACCAGGTGGGGTTGCCGTGCACGCAGAGGACGGTGCCGACGGGCTCCGTGCCGAGGGCCCCACCCGTGTCGAGCAGGTGCCAGCGACGCGGCACGCCCTGGGCGTCCGGAGCGTCGACGAGGCGCGACCACGCGGGATCGAGCCCGTCGAGCCCGGCCGGGGGCAGCTGCGCCGCGGCCGTGGAGCCGAGCGCTCCGCGGATCCGCTCGGCCGGGTGGGGCGCGGTCACCAGGCGATCTCGAGCATCGCGGTGTTGATGCCCGAACCCACTCCGATGAGCAGCACCCGGTTGCCCGGCTGCAGGGTCTCGGCCTCCTGGGCCAGGGTGATCGGGATCGACGCCGGGCCGACGTTGCCGAGGGTGGGGTAGGTCGTGGGGACGCGGCTGCGGTCGATGCCGACGGCCTTCACCAGGGCGTCGGTGTGGACGTCCGACACCTGGTGCGTGATGTAGCGGTCCATCCCGCTCCAGTTCCAGTCGCGGGTGGCCTCCTTCCACGCCGAGAGGACGAGCTCCATGCCGCCCTTGAGCAGCGCCTTCGCGTCCGTGAACATGCCGTCGACGCTGCCGACGCAGAGCTCGTTGAACTGCGTGGCCGCGCGGGTGATGCCGCCGAGGATGCGGTGGCCCTTGGGGTGCTCGTCGGCCGGGCCGAGGACGGCCGCGGCCGCGCCGGAGCCGAGAGTCAGGCTCGCGAACTCGCTCATGAAGTCCTTGCGCTTGACGCCCTCGCGGCTCAGGCGCTCGATGGTGTTGACCTGGATCTCGTCGGCGTCCTCGCCGTCGATGATGAGCGCGTAGCGGATCTGGCCGGAGTCGATCAGCTGCGCGGCGAGGGTCATGCCGTTGACGAAGCCGAGGCACGCGTTCGCGATGTCGAAGTTGATGGCCGACGAGGGCAGGCCGAGCCCGTGGTGCAGGCGCACGGCGACCGAGGGCTCGAGGTGCTTGCGGGTCACCGACGTGTTGATGATCAGGCCGATCTGGTCGGCGCGGACGCCGGCCTCGGCGAGAGCGCGCTTGCCCGCGTCGATCGCCGCTCCGTCGAAGCCCTGCTCGGTGCCCCAGTTGCGGCGCTCCTGCACTCCGGCGACGCGCTGGAGGAGCCCGGTGGGGAGCCGCAGGCGCTTGAGCGCCGGAGCGAGCCGCGCCTCGATCTCGGCCGAGGTGGTCACGCGCGGAGCCAGCGTGGTCGCGACGGACAGCAATGCGACGTTGCGGTGCGTGGTCGTTGCGTTTCCGTCCAACGGAACTCCCTGTCGAGTTGTCGATCCTGGCATGTGCCTCCGTGATTTTACGCTGTCGTTCAGGCTGCGCTTCCTGGACGCCCGCTGGGCGGTCGCGGAACGCGTCCTCGGCGGCCCGGCGGAGGCTCCTCCCCCGGAACGACGGGCGAGGAGCCGCCGAGGCCACACGCGACGCGCGGTGTCAACCCACCCGCCGGGGCGTCAGGTCCCCATCGCCCACGGCTCGCGATCGCCGCGGAGGCGGGCGGCGAGCGCCATCGCCTGCTCATCGGTCAGGGTCGCGACGTAGTCGACCACACCGCGTCCCCGGCCGAGCCGCTGCAGCGCGGCCGGGTCGGAGGTCGGCCGGCCGCGCTCGTCCGCCGGGAGCCAGTCGGGGTGGTCGGCGCGCAGGCGGAAGTAGCCGTCGGTCGCGAGCTCGATCAGGTCGAGCAGCTTCTGCGGAGCCCGCGAGCCGTCGCGCGGATCCTCCAGCCAGGCGTCGAGGTGGGTCACCAGCGTCTCGAGCACCTGCGACTGGCCGCGCTGGTAGGTGGCGAAGTCCGGCCGGTCGATCACGAAGCGCGTGTGCACGAACTTCAGCACGGCCACGTCGTGCCAGGCGTCGGGGAGGAGGGAGAGGTGGCCCGAGCGGACATTCGGCTCGGCGAGCACCACCACGGAGCGCTGCAGGCGGCCGATCCAGGAGGAGACGAAGGCCTCGATCGCGCGCTCGGTGCGCGTCGATCCGTCGAAGGGGAGCGCGAGGAGCCCCTCGACCAGCTCGGTCGACACCCGCTCCACGGAGGCGCGGAAGTGCTCGTCGCTCGCGATCCACGGGTCGCGAGCCACGAGCCTCCGGCGGAGCATCTCGAGCGAGTGCCCGGGGGCGCGCGCCCACAGCTCCTCGGCGTCGAGGGCGGCGAGCGCGTTCTGCTCGCGGAGGAAGGCGCGGAACTCCACGGCGACGGCCGCCTGCTGCAGCACTCCCGCGCGGTAGAAGTCGTCGAGGTCGTGCAGCGAGTAGGCGATGTCGTCGGCGACGTCCATCACCGAGCACTCGAGGGTCTGCTGCCAGGGGGCGATCGCGGCGAAGCCGGAGCGGGCGTCGAGCAGGTCGTCGAGGTCGAGCGTGTACGCCGAGAACTTCGGCGGTGCGGTCTCCCACCGGCTGGCGGTCGAGCCGCGGGGCAGCTCGGTCGGGTCGGCGGAGTCGATGCCGGGGCGGTGGACCGTCCGCCCCCACGGGTACTTGAGCACGGCGGCACGGGAGGCGGCGGTGAGGTTCAGCCCCACCTCCACCGTCTCGCAGACGTCGAGCTCGGAGAGGATCCGGAACGACTGCGCGTTGCCCTCGAAACCCTCTGCGAGCCCCAGCCGCTCGCGCGCGAGCCGGTCGAGCGCCTGCTCGCCGAGGTGGCCGAACGGAGGGTGGCCGAGGTCGTGCGCGCTGGCCGCGGCCTGCACGACCACCGGGTCGCAGCCGCCGAGCCGCTCGACCAGCTCGCGCTGGGCGGGATCGGTGGTGGTCAGCTGCATCGCGATCGCGCGGGCGACCGCGGTGACCTTGATCGAGTGCGTGAGCCGGTTGTGCACGACCTGGCCGACGCCCGAGGGCGAGATGACCTGGGTCACCGCGGAGAGTCGGGCGAAGTACGGCGAGAAGCGGATCCGCTCCAGGTCGACGCGGTACTCGGGGTACTCCTCGCCGGTGGCGAACCGGTCGACCGGCTCGGGGATGCGCCGGTCGCGGCGGTGGTCGTGCGGGGCCGAGGCCCGCGGGGCCGTCGTCTCGGGGAGTGCCGGCTCGCTCATGGCTTCACCCTAATCAGGGGCGCGGGGGCGGAGGGACCGCGCCGCTCCGGCGGTCGGCGTCGCTCCTCCGCCGAGACACCGCGTCCGCCGGCGAGGCACCGCGGGGACGGCGGCGCCTCGGGGAGCGCAGGGACACCTCGGCCGTGGCCCGGGGGCGGGGCCGGCGCCTCGGCGGACGCCGGGACGCCCCGCGGGAGCCCCGCTGACGAGGCGAGCGGGAGACGCCGGGCGCGGACTCCGTCAGGCGGACTGCTCGCGCGGGGCGACGGCGAGGTGCACGGCCGCGGCGACGACCGCACCGAGGACGTAGGCCGCGATGTCGAGCCAGGAGAAGGTGGTGCCGACGACGAGGCGGAGCGGCGCCCACAGCTCGACCAGGCGCGCTGCGACTCCGATCGCCTGCAGCTGCTCCATCGCGATCGACCAGGCCAGCGCGATCCCGGCAGCCGTCACGCCCGGGATGCGCGGCAGGAGCACCGCGATCAGCAGCGCCACCAGCACGACGTAGGCCACTCCGCCGGCGAGGTCGGCGAGCAGCCCCGTGAGCACGAACCGCAGCGCCAGGCCCAGGCCGAGCACGGCGACGGCCGCGAGGGCGAAGCGGAACCGCGCCCTCACCGGGCACGCTCCTCGAGGGCGCGCTGGAGGCGGTCGAGAGCGAGGAGGAACGTGCGGTCGTCGGCCACGCGCCAGCCGAGGGCGGCCGGGGCGGCGACGACCAGGGGCACGAGGACGGTGCGCGGGCGCCGCCTCGCCGCACGCAGGACGGCGGAGGCGGGCGGCGGGGCGAGGACCGCCAGGACCAGCGCGCGGACCCGGTGGGCACCCGAGGGCGAGGTGCCGACGCCCACCGAGACGATCCGATCCCACTCGGCGATGCGCAGGGCGTCTGCGCGCTCGGCGGCGAGCTCGAGTCCGTCGCGGCCGACGGCCAGCACCGCGGCGGCGGCGGCCGGAGCGGCGGAGGCGGGTGCCGCGATCCGGCGCAGCGCCCGGGCGAGCTCGGGAGTGCGCAGGACGGCGAACCCCTCGGTGACGGCGGCGAGCGCCGCCAGCCGGCGCTGCCGCTCCGGGGCGGCCTGGCGGACCCGGGCCCGGACGGCGGCCGGGGCGGGCAGGGGCGCGGCGAGCAGCGCGGTCGGCTCGAACCGCGTGCGCGGGGGCAGCGGGACCGCCGGCGGTGTGCGCGGCGGGGGCTCGCCCCAGTGCGGCGTCGATGCGGGATCCATGCACCCCTCCCTCCTCGCGCGGCTCCGAGCCGCCCCTGAGATCATCCCTCCTCCGCCCTCCCGCCTTGCCGAGAGGGCTCGGCGGGCTTACCATGGAGTACCCCCCGGGGGTATGCCGCGACCGGCGTGCCGACCGGACGCCCACCGGGCCGATCGACCGGATCGGACCGGATGCACGACACAGGAGGACCCATGAGCACCAGGATCGACCTCGGCCTGACCGCGAGCGGATCGACGGGAGGGTGCGGCTGCGGCGGAGGCGGTGCCTGCGCGTGCGGCGGCCACGGCGGCGCCGGCCGCTCCGACGCCGGCCACGCGGCGCAGGGCTCCCTGTCCGCCGCGTCCGTGCAGAGCTTCGGCGTCGCGGGCATGACCTGCGAGCACTGCGTCCGCAGCGTCACCGAGGAGCTCGCCGCCTACCCCGAGGTCTCGGCGGTCGACGTGTCCCTCGCCCCCGACGGGGTCTCGACCGTCACGGTCGGCTCCTCCCGGCCGCTCAGCCGCGAGGAGATCGCCGCCGCCGTCGCCGACGCGGGCTACCGCCTCGCGCCCCTGAGCTGACGTGGCCGAGACCACCGGCACCCCGCTCGAGCTCGCCATCGGAGGGATGACCTGCGCCTCCTGCGTCGCGCGGGTCGAGAAGCGCCTCGACGCGCTCCCCGGAGTCCACGCGACCGTCAACCTCGCCCTCGAGCGCGCGACGCTGACCCTCCCGCCCGGCACGACTCCGGCCGACGCGATCGCCGCCGTCGAGGCCGCGGGCTACAGCGCGACGGTCCCCTCCACCGGCGAGGCGGCTCACGCGGAGGAGCAGGAGGAGCAGAGCGACGACGACCGGGAGCGGCGCGCCCTGCGCACCCGGCTCCGCGTCTCCGCCCTGCTCGCCGTGCCGGTGGTCCTGCTCTCGATGATCCCGCCGCTGCAGTTCGCGAACTGGCAGTGGCTGTGCCTCGCCCTCGCCTCACCGGTCGCGGTCTGGGGCGCGCTGCCCTTCCACCGCAACGCCTGGCGGGCGCTGCGGCACGGCTCCACCACCATGGACACCCTGATCAGCCTCGGAGTCAGCGCCTCCTTCGCCTGGTCGGTCTGGGCTCTGTTCCTCGGCGATGCCGGACGGCCCGACATGAGCATGCCGTTCGAGCTGCTGGGCAGCCGCTCCGGCCACGACGAGATCTACCTCGAGGTCGCCGCCGCCGTCCCCGTCCTCGTGCTGGCCGGCCGCTACCTGGAGGCGCGGTCGAAGCGCGACGCCGGTGCGGCGCTCCGGGCGCTCCTCCGCCTCGGCGCGAAGGACGCCGTGCGCGTCTCCGCCGACGGGCAGGAGGAGCGGGTGCGCGCGTCCTCGCTCGCCGTCGGCGACGTCCTCCGCGTGCGCCCCGGCGAGACCGTCGCCGCCGACGGCACCGTGCTCGAGGGCTCGAGCGCGATCGACGCGAGCATGCTCACCGGCGAGAGCGTGCCGGTCGAGGTCGGCCCGGGCTCGACCGTGGCCGGCGGAGTGCTCAACGCGCACGGCCTGCTCACCGTCCGCGTCGACCGCGTCGGCTCCGAGACCACGCTCGCGCGGATGGGCCGTCTCGTCTCGGACGCGCAGGCCGGCAAGGCGCGCGTCCAGCGGCTCGCCGACCGCGTCTCCTCCGTCTTCGTGCCGGTCGTGGTGGTGCTCGCCCTGGCCACCCTCGCCGGCTGGCTGATCGCCGGCGCCGACCTCGCCGCCGCCGTCTCTCCCGCCGTCGCCGTCCTCGTCGTCGCCTGCCCGTGCGCGCTGGGCCTGGCCACCCCGACCGCCGTCCTCGTCGGCACCGGCCGCGGCTCCCAGCTCGGGATCCTCCTCCGCGGGCCGGAGGTGCTCGAGGCCGGGCGCCGGATCGACACGGTCGTGCTCGACAAGACCGGCACGCTCACCACCGGCGCGTTCCAGGTCGTCGAGTCCAGCGACGACGAGAGCCTGCGGATGCTCGCCGCCGTCGAGCGCGGGTCGGAGCATCCGCTCGCCGCAGCGATCGTGGCCGGGGCCGCGCACCTCGACGTCCCCGAGGCGACCGGATTCCGCTCCAGCACCGGGTTCGGCGTGCGCGCCCGGGTCGAGGGCCGCCTGGTCGTCGCCGGCCGGCTGCGCTGGCTGGAGGAGCAGTGGGGCTTCGCGCCGGGCGGTCTCGCCGAGCGCGCCGAGCGAGCGACCGCCGAGGGCGGCACCGTCGTCGGCGTCGGCTGGGAGGGGGCGCTTCGCGGCTTCGCGGTCCTCCGCGACGAGCCGAGGCCGGAGGCGTCCCGCACCGTCCGCGCCCTGCGCGAGCGGGGCCTGCGGGTGATGGTGCTGACCGGCGACAACCCGCGGGCGGCGCAGGCCGTCGCCTCGGCCGTCGGCATCGACGAGGTCGTCGCCGAGGTGCTGCCGGAGGAGAAGCTCGCGGTGATCGAGCGCCTCCGTGCGGAGGGCCGCCACGTCGCCTTCGTCGGCGACGGTGTGAACGACGCCGCCGCGCTGGCCGCCGCGGACGTGGGGATCGCGATGGGCGCCGGATCGGACGCGGCGATCGAGGCGAGCGACATCACCCTCGTCGGCGACGACCTCGGCCGGGTGCCCGACGCCCTGCGCCTCGGGCGCCGCACCCTTGCGGTCATCCGGGCCAACCTCTTCTGGGCCTTCGCCTACAACGTGGCCGCGATCCCGCTCGCGATGGCCGGACTCCTGGGGCCGCTCGTGGCCGGCGCCGCGATGGCGTTCTCGAGCGTCTTCGTCGTGCTGAACAGCCTGCGGCTGCGGTCGTTCCGCTGAGTCCCGGCGGGCCGTCCGGAGTTCCCTCGCGGAGCTCTTGACGGCCCGCCCGCAGGTGGCGAGGGTGAGCGCATGAGCCTCTTCATCACCTGCCCGGTCGACGACGTCGAGCGCGCCACCGCCTTCTACACCGCGCTCGGCTGGACCCTGAACGCCGAGATGTCCCGCGAGGACGTCTCCTGCTTCGGGATCGGTCCCGGCACGTCCGTCATGCTCGCGAGCCGCGCGATGTACGAGAGCGTCGGCGCCACCGAGGAGCTGATCGGCGCCCCCGGCACCCCCTCGAAGGTGACCGTCTCGTTCGACCTCGACAGCCGCGCGGCCGTCGACGAGCTCGTCGAGCGGGCCGCCGCCGCGGGAGGCCGGATCGGCGACACCGACGACTACTCCTTCATGTACCAGCGCCAGTTCGACGACCTCGACGGCTACCACTACTCCCCGTTCTGGATGAAGCCGGGCGGCGACGCGGCGGAGTGACGGGGCCGCGCGGACTCACTCCGCGTGCCGCAGGCGGTGCCGCCGGACCGCGGCCCGGTTCGCGCAGCGGACGGAGCAGTACCGCTGCCGGCCGTTCCGCGTCACGTCGACGACGACGTTCCTGCAGTGGTCGCCCGGCGCCCGACCGGCCTCGCACCGCAGGAGGCGGCTCATCCCCCGGGTCGTCAGGTGCAGCGCCGTGCCGACCGCGATGACGGCGTGGAGGACGTGCGCCAGGGACTGGTCCTGGTCGCGGTAGTGCAGGTGCCAGCCCTCGTCGTCGTGGTCGGTCAGGCGCGGATACGCGGCGATCGCGGCCATCTGGCGGTTCAGCGACGTCGCCCGGTCGCTCGGAGTCGGCGCGTCGACCACCTCGAGCCACTCGTCGATCACGTCGCGTGTCCTGGCGTGGTCGTCCGGGCCGGACTCCAAGGCCATCGTCATGCCGAACTCGCGCGTGCGCGCCTCGATGCCCGCGCGGTCGGACGGCCAGTCGTTCGCGAGGGAGGCGGCGAGCAGGACCGCGTACTCGCCGTAAGGGTTGAGCTGCATAAGACCATGACAGCACAGTGGCTCCCATGCGCACCTCCACACCCTCCCCGCACCCCTCCGAGCCGCTCGCCCCCGCCGTCGATCCGCACGAGCACGGCTGGACGACCGAGTCGGCCCACCGGACCAGCGAGGGCGTCGTCGTGTACGTCCGCTGCGACGACTGCGGGACGCGGCGCGTGGACGTGCGGACCGGGCGCCAGGATCCCCCTGCCGCTCTCAGCCGCGTCCTGCCCGCCTCCGACGACCGCTCTCGCCGTGGAGCAGAGGGAGGATGAGGGCATGATCGCCGACCTGACCCTCCCCCGCGACGCCGGCCCCGGGGAGAGGAGCCTCCTCCTCCGGCGGGCGGTGCTCGACGACCTCCCCGCGCTCGTCCGGCTCCTCTCCGACGACCCGATCAGCGCCGGGCGCGGAGACGTCGCCGCCGAGGAGGACGAGGCCGCCTACGAGTCCGCCTTCCGGAGCATCGCGCAGGACCCGGGCAACGATCTCGTGGTCGCAATCGACCGCACCGGAGCCGTGGTGGGCACGCTGCAGCTGACCGTGATCCCCGGGATGGCGCGCCGCGGCAGCTCCCGCCTGCTCGTCGAAGCGGTCCGGGTGGCGAGCGCCGAGCGGTCGGCCGGGATCGGCACGGCCCTGATGCGCTGGGTGCTGGACGTCGCTGCGATCGAGCTCCGCACGCCGCTCGTCCAGCTGACCTCGGACGCCGCCCGCACCGACGCCCACCGCTTCTACCTGCGCCTGGGCTTCGTCGACTCGCACGTGGGCTTCAAGCTCCGCGTCGAGCTGTCGGGCTCGTAGCGGCGGCGCGGGCAGCCCGTCCGGACGCCTGATCGGCGTGTCCCCGCGAGCACGGCCGGCCCGGGAGGGGACGATCCGAGCGGAGGCCCGGACGGCACCGCTCGCCTCTCCCCGGCCGACATGATTGGCTGGCCCGATGAGAACCGAGACCCGCCAGGGCGTCCCCCTCCTGCTCGTCGACGACGACGGAGGCGCGCTCTCGACCCCGGACGACGCGATCGCGCTGATCGGCGAGACCTACGGCGGCGACGTCGAGACGATCGTGGTGCCTGTCGGCCGGCTCGACCCCGAGTTCCTCCGCCTGCGCTCCGGGATCGCCGGGGAGTTCGTGCAGAAGTTCGTCTCGTACGGCAAGCGGCTGGTGATCCTCGGCGACGTCAGCGGGCCGGTCGCGGAGTCGAGCGCGCTGCAGGCCTTCGTCGTCGAGTCGAACCGCGGCGACCACCTCTGGTTCGCCGCCGACCTCGAGGCGCTCGACGCCCGCCTCCGCAGCTCCGGCACCGCGACCGAGCCCGGCGCCGACGGCGGAGTGGCGCCGACGCCCGGCCCCGCCCGCTGATGCCCCTGCTCCAGCCCGGCCCCGACGGCTCTCCGCCCGAGGTCGACGGTCCGGTCCGCCTCCTCCTGCTCGCCGACACGCACCTCCCGAAGCGGGCGAAGGCCCTCCCGGACGAGGTGTGGCGCGCGGTCGAGGAGGCCGACCTGGTCGTGCACGCGGGCGACTGGGTCGACGAGGCGACGCTGGACGCGCTGGAGGAGCGGGCGGCGCTCCTGCTGGCCGTGTGGGGCAACAACGATCCGGAGCCGCTGCGCGCCCGCCTGCCCGAGGTCGCGCGCGCCCGCGTCGCCGGCCTCGACGTCCGCGTGGTGCACGAGACCGGAGCGGCGACCGGCCGCGAGACCCGCGCCGACGCCGCCCATCCGGGTGCCGACGTGCTCGTCTTCGGGCACAGCCACATCCCCTGGGACACCGTCTCCCCGGCGGGTCTCCGCCTGCTCAATCCGGGCTCCCCGACGGATCGGAGGCGCCAGCCGGCCTGCACCTTCCTGACCGCCGTCGCCGACGACGGAGTGCTCCGCGACGTGCACCTGACCGCCCTGCCGCTCCGGGCACGAACCATTCCCGGCGGCGGCGCAAGGGGGTCACAGAGCATTTAGGTCGGCCTAAGCTCACCTGGATGAGCAGCTCACACGACCACCCCGACTCCGCGCACCTGCGCCCGGAGGGTCTCGACGACGCCACCGTGGCGGCGCTCGGGAAGCTCTCGGAGGCGCTCGAGACGGTCGAGCACGCCCGCGGTCTGCTCTACGGCTTCCACCGGCTCACCGGCGCGGCCGACCTCGCTCTGGGCGAGGCCGTCGACGCGCTGCGCGAGGCCGGCCACGCCGCGACCGCCGAGCGGATCGAGGCCGAGCTCGTCGGCCGCAACGTCATCGAGGGGCGCTGGACCTTCCAGATCGTCGAGGACTACGACGACACCTACTACGCCGCGTTCCGGGAGCAGGAGCGCGCCGCGCGCGACGAGCTCGCCGGCGGACGCCGCCACCTCTTCGAGTCCGAGATGAAGGAGGACCGCCGCTCCGGCGGCCGCCGCCACCACGAGTCGCGCCCGGAGGCGGGCTCGTGAACGCCGTCATCCGGATGCACGCCTCGTCGCTGCGGGTCAAGGCGGTCACGCCGGGCCGCGGCGGACGCGGCACGCCTCCCGAGCCCGAGGCGACGATGCGGCGCACCACGCTCAGCATCGACGGCCGCCGCTTCCTCCTCGCCGTCTCCCTCGACACCGAGGAGCTCGAGAAGCGCCTGGTCGAGGCCGTGCGCAACCGCGGCGACATGGTGAGCTTCACTGTCGCCGGCGAGCGCGAGGTCTGCGTGCTGGTCTCCCCGGGCGTCGCGGTCATCCTCGAGCACGAGGACGTCCCGGTCGAGGATCCGGACGCCGAGGACGCGCCGATCCTGTACGACGACGTCGAGTACCTGACCTGATCCGTCGGCGACCGGTCCGGCCGCCGGTCCGGGCGCGGCCTCTCGACTCGGGTCGTCCGTCCGCTCAGACCGCCCCGGTGCTCGCCCACAGGTGGAACGCCGCGTGCGCCCGGTGCGGCCGCCACGCCTGCGACGCCGCCTCCGCCTCCGCCGTGCTCACCCGGCCGAGCGCCTTCCGCAGCACCAGGTCGCCGGCGGGGAAGGCGTCCGGATCGCCGAGGAACCGGAGCGCGAGGTAGTCGGCCGTCCACGGCCCGATGCCCGGGATCGCGAGGAGCGCGCGCCGCTGCTCCGGCAGGTCGCCCGCGCGGTCGAGCACGGGTCCGGCGGCGAAGGCCTCGGCGACGGCCCGGACCGTCCGCGCCCGGGCGTTGGTGATCCCGATCGCCGAGCGCAGAGCCTCGAACTCCGGCGCGAGCAGGGCGGCGGGTGCCGGGAACGCCAGCAGACCGCGCTCCCCCGGGGCGCCGAAGGCCGCGGCGGTGCGTCCGCCGAAGGTCCGGGCCGCGGCGACGGACACCTGCTGGCCGAGGACCGCCATCACCGCCGCCTCGAACGCCTCCGGGTACTGCGTCGCGCGCAGCCCCGGTCGGGCCGCGACGGAGCGGGCGAGCAGCGGGTCCCGCGAGAGCTCGGCGCCGATCGCCACGACGTCGGAGTCGAGGTCGAACCAGGCACGGACGACCGCGGCCGCCGGCGTCAGCACGTCCGGCTCCGCCTCCACCCGCAGCCCGGTCTCCGTCACCTCGAGCACGATCGGCCGCGGCGCCCCGTCGAGGGTGAGCAGGCGCTCCAGGCGCCGGCCGTCGGCCGAGACCCGCTCCACTCCGGGGAGGGCGTGGTTGCGGAGGAGGCTCGCGGCGCCGGCGGAGTCGAAGGGCCCGAGGGCCGGCAGGTCGAGGGAGGACGTCTCGTTCAGGGGAGCAGGACCGTCTTGCCGCGCGCGCGGCCCGACTCGACGAGGGCGAGCGCGGCGGCCGCCTCGGTCAGCGGGAAGGAGGGCCCGAGCACGACCTCGAGCTCCCCGCGACCGGCGCGGTCGAGCAGGCCCGGCCGGGCGGCGTCGCGGAGCGCGGTTCCGGGATCGGCTCCCGGTCCGCCGCCGAGCATCAGGATCCCGCCGAGGCGGGCGGCGTGCTCGAAGCCGGCCACAGTGGCGATGCGCGAGCGGTCGGCGACCAGAGCCACCGAGGCGTCCAGCGCCTCGTCGGTGCCCGCCGTGTCCAGCGCGACGTCGACGCCGCCGGGGGCCAGGACGCGCACGCGCTCCTCCAGCCCGGCGCCGTAGCGGACCGGCTCCGCGCCGAAGCGGCGGACGACCTCCTCGCCGCGCTCGCTCGTAGTGCCCAGCACCCGTGCTCCGCGGACGACCGCGAGCTGCACCGCGAGCGAGCCGACGGCTCCGCTCGCCCCGTGCACCAGGACGGTGTCCCCGGAGGAGACGCGGGTGGCCTCGACGAGGTGCTCGGCGGTCGTTCCGGCCAGCAGCAGGCCCGCGGCCGCCGCCCAGCCGAGCCCGGCGGGCTTGGGCAGGACCGCGCTCGCGGGCGCGACCAGCTCGGCGGAGTAGCCGCCGGAGACCCGGAACGCCACGACCTCGTCGCCCACGCGGATCGGTCCGAGCGGCCCCTCGGCCCCCTCGCCGACCGCGGTCACGACTCCGGAGACCTCGCTGCCCGGCCGGACCGGCACCCGACCGCGCCCGAACATCCCGCGCAGGAGCTTCGCATCGGCCGGGTTCACGCCCGCGGCGCGCACCGCGATCCGCACCCTGCCGGGCGTCGGCTCCCCCGGATCGACCTCGACGGCGCGCAGCGCCTCCGGCCCGTCGAATCCCTCGGCCTGCATCGCGACGACCATGCGTCCGCCTCCCGTCCCCGGGCGCCTGCGCACCCGAGCGCGACGCTAGCAGCAGCGTCCGACCCCCGGACCCCCTGCGGAGAGCGCGGCAGCCGACCGAGAACGCCCGTTCTGGTAGCGCCTACCATGGAAGGATGTCCCCGATCCTCGACGAGCGCCCTCCCCGCGAGGCGATCCTCGCGGCCGCCGACCGGCTCTACTACGAGCGCGGCATCCAGTCCGTGGGGATGGACGAGCTCCGCACGGCCGCGGGCGTCTCGCTGAAGCGCCTCTACTCGGAGTTCCCGAGCAAGGAGTCGGTGGTGGTCGCCGTCCTGCACGGCCGGCACGAGCAGTGGACCCTCGGCGTGACCACCCGGGTCGCCGCGGCGGACGGACCCCGCGGCAAGCTGCTCGCGATCTACGACTTCCTCTTCGACTGGTTCTCCGAGGACTCGTTCCGCGGCTGCGGCTTCATCAACGCCTTCGGGGAGCTCGGCTCGTCGAACCCGATGGTCGCCGAGATGGCGCGCGACCACAAGGAGACGTTCCAGCGCTTCCTCGCGACCCTCGCTGAGGAGGCGGGTGGCGGCGCCGAGCTCGCCGCGCAGCTCGCGATCCTCGCCGAGGGCGCCCAGACCACCGCGGCCATCGCCGGAACCCCGGAGGCCGCCCTGCACGCGCGTCGCGCCGCCGAGATCCTCATCGACGCGGAGACGCGCCCCGTCTGAGGTACGCCGCGCGCGGGATCAGGCCTCGCCGCCCCCGGGCGGGCCGACCACCAGCAGCGCCGCGAAGACCACGGCGACCAGAGCCAGGACCAGCGCCCCGGCGAGCACGGGCCGCGCGAGCGCCCAGCGGAGGAGCCGGCTCGTCACGCGCCGGTCGCGCGGGTCGTCCGTGGCGTGCGTCCGCCACGGGCCCTCCAGCAGGCCGCGGCGCTCGAAGCCGCGCTCCAGCGGGACCGTCGCATAGGGCACGACCGCGCTGACGACCGCGAGCGCCGTCGCGCCCGCCGACCACCGCTGGTTCACCGCGAGCACCAGGGACGCGGCTCCGTAGGCGAGGAACGCGAACCCGTGGATCGGCCCGGCGACGCTCACCGGCCAGTCGCCGGCTCCGGCCGCGTACTTCAGCAGCATCCCCACGATCAGGAGAGTCCAGGTCACCGCCTCGACGATCGACAGCAGGCGGAAGAGGCGGCGCGGGCTCATGGGATCGGCTCCGTTCGGTCCGCGGCGACGCGGCTCGGGGTCGGTCGAGGGTCGCCCGGAGCCTACGGGAGCACACTCGCGAGGAAGCTGAGCGGACGAGGACCGCTCGGGGCGCTCAGCCCAGCCAACCGGTGAGCGAGAGGGCCGTCACCGCGCCGACCAGGCCCGCGGCGACGAGGGCGACCGTGCCCGTGACTCCGCTGCGGGAGGGGGCTGCGGCGGGGCCGCCGGCCAGGCGCGCCCAGAGCCGGCGTGCCACCTCCTCGGCGGAGGGGCGGTCGGCCGGATCGAGAGCGGTCATCGCGGTCAGCAGCTCGCGCCACTCCGCCGGGACCGTCTTCGGGACGACGGGCGCGTGGTGGAGGCGCTGGATCGAGATCTCGAGCGTCGTGCCGGTGTATGCCCTGCGGCCCGAGACGGCCTCGAGGAGGACCAGCCCGAGCGAGTAGACGTCGGACGCCGGTCCGACCGGGCCGGAGCCGAGGCTCTCGGGGCTGAGGTACGCGGCGGTGCCCACCAGCACGTCGGAGCGGGTGAGCCGGGCGTCGTCGACCGAGCGGGCGATCCCGAAGTCGCTGAGCTTGGCCTCGTGCGCGGAGAAGCCGGATGCGGTGGCGCGCGAGCGGACGAGGACGTTCTCGGGCTTCACGTCGCGGTGGAGGACGCCCTGCGCGTGCAGGTGCGCGAGAGCATCGGCCACTTGAGCCCCGACCTCCGCGATGAGCCGCGGATCGCCGGAGCCGAACCAGGCGGCCGCCGGGTCGCTGCGGTCGAAGTACTCGAGGACGAGGAACGCGAGGTCGCCCTCCTCGCCGGGGATCTCGCCCTGGTCGAGGACGTCCACCACGGAGGCGTGACGCGAGTCGATCAGGAAGCGGATCTCGCGCTCGCGACGCGCCCGCTCGTTGGGGGTGTCCGGGACGTCGCGGTGGACCTTGACCGCGACCTGGCGGGCGAGGCGGAGGTCGCGGGCGCGGTAGACGACAGCGCTGCCGCCCTCCCCCACCCGCTCGAGCACGAGGTAGCGACCGGCCAGGGTGGAGCCGACGAGCGGATCCACGACGTCGGCGGGGAGCGGCTGCAGGCGGTCGAGTTCGTCCAGCACGGGCAGCTCCCTTCGCGAATGAGTCACTAGCTCGTCTAACTAGTATTCCCTTCGTAGTGGTCGCCGCCCCTTCATGCAAGCACCTCGGGGGAGGTTGGCTTGTCTAGATGTTCTTGCTACGAGACTGTCTAGACTGTTCGTCATGGATGAGGTCACGCTGAAGCGACCCGGGGCCTTCTGGTTCTCGGGTGAGGCGACCGAGCCCGGAGCGGTGGAGGTCCTCGCCGCGATGCGCGCCTTCCGCACGGCGGAGGCCGCGATGCGCCGCCGGACCCGCGGATCCATGGGCATGGGCGAGAACGACCTGCTGGCCGTGCAGTTCCTCATGCGCCGCCAGCAGAAGGGCGTGCACGTCAGCCCGAAGGACCTGGCCTCCTACCTCGGCATCTCCTCCGCCTCCACGACCGTGCTGATCGACCGGCTGGTCAAGAGCGGGCACGTGGTCCGGGAGCCGCACCCGAGCGACCGCCGGGCCATCCGCATCGTCGCCACCCCCACCTCCCACCGCGAGGTGCGCGAGACGCTCGACGAGATGCACCGCCGCATGCTCGAGGCGGCCGAGACGCTCAACCCCTCCGAGGCCGGGACCGTCATCCGCTTCCTGCAGACGATGCGCGACATCGTCGAGCGCCCGGCCGACTCCGAGACGGTCGACGCCGCCCAGGAGCTCGCGGGCGAGCCGATCGGCGAGTACGCCGACGGCGTGCTGGAGCAGCGCCGCGCCTGACGCGCGTCCCCGCGGCCGTGGCCGCGCGTCCCCGAGAGTTCACTCCGAGGGACTTCTGCCGCGCCCGGGTCCGTCGGAGAATCGAGGCGACCGGCGGCGATGGACAGAAAACGCACTCCGCGACGTAAGTAGCTAGCTCAACTAGTAGGAAGTCTTTCTAGCGATATAGAGTGACGGACGTCAGCTATTCGCACGTCAGATCGGAGCACACCATGGGCAACATCCTGTACGGCACTCCCCCCGCCGCCATCGAGGTAGAGGACCGCGCCCTCGCCCACCTCCAGATCGTCATCATCAACAAGTTCCGCCGCGACGAGCGCTTCCTGCTCACCCTCGACGCGAGTCCCCAGGCCGGCACCGGCCGCCGCGGCGTGTGGATGCACCCGACCATCCCGATCCAGTTCGAGTTCAAGGGCAGCCGCCAGCCCACGATCAACCCGGAGTGGGTCGAGGCCCTCATGGAGCGCGCCAACAGCGGCGCCGGCCTCCGCATCGTGCCCGAGCCGACGAGCAACGCCGCCGTCCCGCTGCGCCGCGCCGAGCCCGCCGCCTGACCCTCCGCGCCGGAGCCGCTCCCGATCAGGCGCCGCCGCCGCACACCGACACGACCCGCCTTCCCGCCCGGGAGGCGGGTTCCGTCGTCTCCGGGCCTGAGAAACCCGGGAGCGCGCTCGCAAGTGGTTGACATTCCGCGCCACGGTCAGGGTCGCAGTCCTACACTGCTCCTGCGGCACGGGGCCGTTCCGGCGGGCTCGTCCCTGCTGTCGCACGCATGACCGGCCGCCGGCCGCTCGGGCCCCCCTCTCGAGCGACCGGCGGACGGCTGCGCGGCGCACCCGAAGCGCCGTCCGCGAGGTCCGCCGGAACCAGGAGCGGCCAGATGACCCACGGAACGAACAGCCTCACCACCACCGTCGACGAGGTGCGCCCGGGCGACCTCTTCTGCGCCGTCGTCGCCCACGAGACCGAGCAGTGGCGCGTCGTCGCCGTCCTCGGCATCCGCGTCCTCGCCGAGCGGGTCTCCGGAGGAGACCGCCGCAGCTTCACGCTCCGCTTCGTGCGCCACCAGCTCTCGCCGGACGTGCTCATCGCGAGGGGCGCCGCAGCGAACCGCTAGGGGATCAGGCGCTCCGCGCGGTAGCGGTCGAAGAGCGCCGTGAACGAGTCGACCGTCCGGTGGAACGCCGTGAAGCCGGCGAGGCGGGACTTGCCGATGTCGGTGACGACCTCGAGGTTCCGGCCGAGGTCGGCGTCGGTGTGCCACCAGGAGGCGACGCGGGAGAGGTCGGGCTCGATCAGCCCGTGCTCGTCGACGAGGCGCCGCCAGACGGGCTCGGCATCGGCCATCTGCTGCTCGAGCGGCTGCGGCTCCTCCCCCGGGCCGACCGGCTCGACGCCGAAGTGCTCCGCGATCCGGGTCCACATCCAGCGCCAGCGGAAGACGTCGCCGTTGACCACGTTGAAGGCCTGGTCGCGGCCCGCCTCCGACGTCGACGCCCAGAGCATCTGCTCGGCGAGGATCGTTGCGTCGGTCATGTCGGTGAGTCCGTTCCACTGCGTGAGCGAGCCGGGGAACACGAACGGGGTGCCCTCGGCACGGTGGATCGACGCCGCGACCGCGAGGGTCAGCCCCATGTTCATCGCGTTGCCGACGGCGTGCCCGATGACCGTGTGCGAGCGGTGCACCGACCAGGTGAACCCGGCGCGCCCGGCCGCGGCGAAGAGCTCGTCCTCCTGCGCGTAGTAGAAGTTCGGGGCGTCGAGGCGCTCCTCCTCCTCGTGGAACGGGGTGTCGGGCATCGCGCCCTGCCCGTACGCCTCGAACGGGCCCAGGTAGTGCTTGAGGCCGGTCACCAGCGCGACGTGCTCGACGGGAGCGTGCGCGAGCGCGGCGAGGAGGTCGCGGACCATGCCGCCGTTGACCGCGATGTTCTCCTCCTCCGTCGCCTGGCGCGACCAGGCGGTGAAGAAGACGTGCGTGGGGCGCTGGTCGGCGAGCACGCGGGCCAGGTCCTCGGCGGAGCGCAGGTCGGCGGCGAGCGGAGTGACGCCGGGGCGCGCGTCGATCGGGCGGCGCGAGAGGGCGGTCACCGGCCAGCCCTGCTCGGTGAGCAGGTCGACGAGGGCGGAGCCGCCGATGCCGGTCGCACCGACGACGAGGGCGCTGCGGGGGTCGGACGGGGGGACGGGAGTGGTGGAGGACATCCCCTGGGCCAACAGCCCCGGGGGCGAGGCATTCCCCGATCCGGGCGTCACGGAGGGACACCGGAGGTCACGGAGGGACACCGGGCGTCACGGAGGGACACCGGGCGTCACGGGCGGACCGCGGACCGGGCTCCTCCCCTACCGTCGAGCACGAGCCGCCCGGGGTGGGCGCAGCGGAACAGGAGCCGACGATGACCGTGACCGACGTGCGGGCCGTGCCCGAGGTGGACTACGAGGAGCTGGCGGGGCGGTTCCGGCCGCTGTTCGCCGAGATCGCGGCGGGAGCGGCGGCGCGGGAGAGCGCACGCGAGCTGCCGGTCGCGCAGATCCGAGCGCTGGCGGACGCCGGGTTCGGCGCGGTGCGCGTGCCGCTGGAGTCCGGCGGGGCCGGCGCGAGCCTCCCCCAGCTGTTCCGCCTGCTGACGGAGCTGGCCGCCGCCGACTCCAACCTGCCCCAGGCGCTCCGCGGCCACTTCGCCCTGGTCGAGGACCGGCTGCTCGCGACCGACGGGACCCGCGAGCGCTGGCTCCGGCGCTTCGCCGACGGCGAGCTCGGCGGCAACGCCTGGACCGAGGTCGGCACGGTCGCGATCGGCGACGTGCAGACGAAGGTCGCTCCGGTCGAGGGCGACCCGACGCGGTTCACGGTGACCGGCACGAAGTACTACTCCACCGGCAGCGTCTTCGCCGACTGGATCGACACCTTCGCCCAGCGCACCGACACCGGGCAGAAGGTGATCGCGATCGTCGACGCTCGCCAGGCGGGCGTCGAGCACGCCGACGACTGGGACGGCTTCGGCCAGCGCACCACAGGCTCGGGGACGAGCACCTTCACGGAGGCGGTGGTCGCGGCCGAGGACGTGATCGACTTCGAGACCCGGTTCCGCTACCAGACCGCGTTCTACCAGGCGGTGCTGCTGGCCGTGCTGGCGGGCTCGATCGCGGGGGCCGAGCGCGAGATCGCAGCCGAGGTGCGGGCGCGGACCCGGATCTTCTCGCACGGGAACGCCGAGTCGTTCGCGGCGGATCCGCAGATCCTGCAGGTGGTGGGACAGGTCTCGGCCGCCGCCTATGCGGGAGCGGCGATCGTGGAGCGCGCGGCGGTCGCGCTGCAGCGGGCGCACGACGCGGCCCTCGACGGCGACCCGCTCGAGGACGAGCGGCAGAACGACCTCGCCGAGCTCGAGACGGCGCAGGCCCAGATCGTCCTGACGCAACTGGCCACCCGGGCGACCTCCGACCTCTTCGACGCGCTGGGCGCCTCCGGGGTGAGCACCCGCAAGAACCTCGACCGGCACTGGCGCAACGCGCGCACGGCCGCGAGCCACAATCCGTGGGTGTTCAAGGCGCGGATCGTCGGCGACCACGCGGTCAACGGCACCGTGCCGCCGCGGGTCTGGGCGATCGGCGCGGGGCCGAAGCGGTAGTCGCCTCGGCGCCGGCCGGGGGCGGTGGACAGCCGGCGAGAGCGGAGGAGAGGATCGAGGGGGCGGCGACGCGGCCGCCGCGGACGAGGGGGCTCGCGATGATCCGGACGACGACCGCGAGGGGCGCTGGTGCGCTGCTCGCTTGCGCGGCGGGGCTGCTCGCGCTGAGCGGCTGCACGGGAAGCGCCGACGAGGGGACCGCCCCGACGACCGCTCCACCGCTGGTCTCGAGCGCACCGACGACGAGCAGTGCCGTGCCGACCGCGAGCGCCGGCAGCGCGACTCCGCTGCCCACCGCGACCCCGGCCACCGCCCTGCTCCCCTGCGAGGACCTGCTCACCGCTGAGGAGGAGGCGTCGCTCGCCGAGGACGGTCTCGCCCTCGCGCCCGAGGCGACGGCGTACGACGTCGACTACCCCGTCGTGCAGGAGATCGCCGAGGACGGGGTGCTCTGCCGGTGGACCGGCCAGGGCGACGTGTCGGTCGTGGTCGGGCAGCTGGCGGTCCCGGACGCGGAGTGGCCTGACCGGAGCGCCGTGCTCCTCGCCGACGGGTTCACCGCCGACGACACCGCGGCTCCGGGCTTCCTCGACGGGCCCGACGGACCGGACGAGAGCTACCCCGGCCGCGGCGTCCTCCACCGCGACGGCGTCCTCTACTACGTGAGCTACTCCGGGATCGTCGGCTCGATCGTGCCGCTCTCCGACTGAGGCGGCGGATCGACGACCCAGGGCGGGCGCCCGTGGTCGGCGCTGCTCCCCGTCGTCAGCTGCTCACCGTGGTGGTCGAACGACAGCGGGGCTCCCGCCTCGGCGCACTCACGGCCGATCAGGTCCATGGCGTTCCAGAAGTACTCGCTCGCTCGTCGATCCCCGGAGATCGTGGAGAGCAGATTGCTCGTGGCGAGACGAGCAGCGTCGGATGCGATCGAGTTCGAGTAGCTTTTGTCGAAGCCCTCGAGGGCTTCGCGAAACGGTGGACGCAGAACGGGATCGAGTTCCGGCGCGTAGTCGTTCCACGCGCGCTCGAGCGGGACGCAGGGAGCGGCCTGCTGATCGCCTCCCGGCTCGGTGCAGCCCACGAGGAGCAGCACGGATACGAGTACCGCCGATGAGGCGGTCGTGCGGTCCACCATCGTTCATCGCTCGATGTGCATCGTCCCCGTCATCAGAGCACGCAGGCCGTCTTGCGGTATTCCGGGGCACTGGTCTCGACGATGTGATCGCAGGTCGAGACGCCGGTGTACCACTTCACGCACCCCCCTTGAAACTCGTCCTCGCAGTTCTTGTTCGGCTGAATCGGAGCGGCCGAGGCCACCTGCGCCCCGAGAACCGACGTCAGCGCCAGCGTGACGACGGCGAGACCGGACCCGAACCACAGAGAACTCTTCATGACGTCTCCTCATTCGCCGGCAGATCCGCCGGGTCCTGGGACCGTATCCATCGCGGAGAGGGCGTCGGACGGTCGGCGCGAACTCGACACATCGAGGCGCGGGCCGGGCCCTCGAGAGGGGGTAGCGTCGACAGGTGCGATTCCCGTGGCGTTCCCGAGACAGCGAGCGACTGCCGCGGGACGTGCTCGTGCTGGGGGTCGTCGCCTTCTTCGTGATGCTGGGGTTCGGCGTCGTCGTGCCGGTGCTGCCGACCTACGTGCGCAGCTTCGGCGTCGACTACACGGCGGTCGGCGCGGTCGTCTCGGCGTTCGCGCTGATGCGGCTGGTCGCGAATCCGTTCGTGGGGCCGCTGGTCGACCGGTTCGGCGAGCGGGTCGTGCTCGCCGTCGGCATCGGCATCGTCGCGCTCTCCTCGGCGCTGGTCGGCTTCGCCTCCGACTACCCGCACCTCCTCCTGCTGCGCGGGGCCGGCGGCATCGGCTCCGCGATGTTCTCCGTCGCGGCGATGACGCTCCTCCTGCGCACCGCGAGCCCGGAGCGGCGCGGCCGCTCGATCGGCTTCTACCAGGGCGGCTTCCTGCTCGGCGGCATGGCGGGCCCCGCGGTGGGCGGCGTGCTCACGGCGATCTCACTCACGGCCCCCTTCTTCTTCTACGCCGGCACGCTCGCGATCGCGGGGCTCGTCGGGCTGATCCTGCTGCAGCGGCCGGAGCGCGACGCGGCACCGTCCGCCGCGGCGAGGACGAAGCCGCTGCGCGAGGTGGCCCGCGACCGCCGGTACCAGAGCGCGGTGCTGGCGAACTTCGCCCTCGGCTGGTCGGCGATGGGAGTCCGCGCAACGCTCGTCCCCGTGCTCGTCGTCGAGGGGCTCGGCGGGCAGCCCGCCTGGACCGGCATCGCCTTCGCGATCGCCGCGGTGGTGCAGACGATCGCGCTAGCGCCCGCCGGCCGCTTCGTCGACACGGTCGGCCGGCGCCCGGCGCTGATCGGCGGATTCTCCGCCGCGGCGGTGGCGATGCTGGCGATGCCGTTCGTCTCGGAGCTGTGGCTGCTCGTCGTGCTGCTCTGCGTCTACGGAGCGGCGGCCGCCTTCATGGGCACGGCCCCGGGCGCGCTGGTCGGCGACGCGGCGGGCGAGCGCGGCGGCAAGCCGGTCTCGGTGTTCCAGGCCGCGTCCGACCTGGGCGGCGTGATCGGGCCGCTGCTCGCAGGCGCTCTCGCCGACGCCGCATCGCCGACCGCGGCCTTCGCCTCCGCCTTCGTGCTGCTGGCGGCGAGCGCGCTGCTCGGCCTGCGGATCCCGCGCTCGCGGATCGCCTAGCTGTTCCGCCCGCGGGCGTCGACGGGCCAGACGGCGCCGCCGCCGTCGCGGAGGAGGACGCGGTACTCGTCGGCCAGGTTCACCGCGACGCAGACGTGGTTCGGCGCGATCCGCACCCGCGTCCCCACGGGCAGGTCGACACCGGTGATCGTCGCATGGTGCTCCGAGAGCACCGGGATGCGCGCCTCCGGGTGCTCCGGGAGGCGGCCGAAGCCGCTCGAGGCCGCGCCACGATCGGAGGAGAGCACCTTGCTGCCCGCGTCGGCGATCAGGTGGTCGCCGCGGCGGGACACGATCGTGGCGAGGACGGTGACGGCGATGTCCTCGGGCGTCATCGTGCCGATCTCCCACTGCTGGGCGTCGCCGAGGGCCGAGACCCCGGGGCGCAGCTCCGTGAGCACCGAGGAGTCGGCGAACGCTGCCGAGGGGGTCGAGCCTCCGCTGACCACGCGGGCCTCGACTCCGGACGCCGCGAGCGACGCGACCGACTCGGCGAGCGCGCGCGCCTCGTCGCGGGCGGCCGCCGCTCCGTTGCCGGCCGCGTAGCTGTGGCCGGGGAAGGTGAAGACGCCGGCGACGTCGAGCCCGGCCGAGACGGCGGCCGCGGCGATCGCGCCGGCCTCGGCGGGGAGCACGCCGCTGCGGTGGTGGCCGGAATCGATCTCGACGACGACCTCGAGCCCCTCGCGCTCGGGCAGGGCCGCGGCCAGGCGCTCGGCCGACTCCGCCGAGTCGACGCCGACCCGCACGCGGGCGCTCACGAGGACGTGGCGGAGCCGCCCGGCGCGCTCGGCGTCGAGCCAGAGCGGGTAGGCGATGAAGAGGTCGCGGATCCCTCCCGCGGCGAAGACCTCGGCCTCCGAGACGGTCGCAACGGTGAGCCCGACGGCCCCTGCGGCGAGCTGGCGCCGGGCGATCTCGAGCGACTTGTGCGTCTTCGCGTGGGGGCGGAGCGCCAGACCCCGCTCGCGGGCCGCCGCGGCGACGGCGGCGATGTCGCGGTCGAGCACCGCCTCGTCGAGCACCAGCGCCGGAGTGGCGAGAGCGTCGAGCACGGCGGAGCGGGCGGAGGAGTCGGCGGCGGCGGTATCGACGGTCACGCGCCGAGCCTAGGCCGCACCACCGGCCCGCGTCCCGCCGTGAGGGCGGCCTCGGGCCGGTCCGCCGCCGGTCATCGCGCCCCGAGGAAGGGCCCGCGGAGGGATCCCGTCGAGCACGACACCGCGTCGACCTCGGAGGCGGCCGCGCCGCTCCGACACCGTCTTCCGGATCGCCCACCTCTCCGCCGGAACGCTCGCGACGACGCTCCTGGGCTTCGGCGTGGTCGGGCTGAGCACTCTCGTCCACTGACCGTTCATCCTCCGCGGGATGCGGGGAGGACCCCGGCGCTGCCAGGCTGAGCGGATGACTCCGCAGTCCTCCCGCCTCCGGCCCTTCGGCCCGTCCGGCGCCACCGTCACCCGGCTGACCCTCGGCACCTCCTGGCGCCCCGAGCGCGTCGCCGACCTCGACCGGGTGCCGGCCCTCGAGCGCGTCCTCGACTCCGACGCCGCCACCCGCGCCGTCTCCGTCGTCGACACGTCCAACGAGTACGCCGGCGGCCACAGCGAGCGCCTGATCGGCGAGGCCCTGCAGGCCCGCGGCGGCGTCCCCGAGGGGATCACCGTGGTCACCAAGCTCGACCGCGACCCGAGCACCGGCAGCTACTCGGCCGAGCGGATGCGCCGCAGCCTCGACGAGAGCCGCGAGCGCCTCGGGATGGACGTCCTCCCCCTGCTCTACCTGCACGACCCGGAGCGCATCTCGTACGACGAGGCCTTCGCCGAGGACGGCCCGGTCCGCGCGCTCGTCGCGATGAAGGAGGCGGGCGTCGCCCTCTCGATCGGGATCTCGGGCGGACCCGCGCCGATGCTGCGCCACTACGTCGACACCGGCCTGTTCGACGCCGTGATCACCCACAACCGCTTCACGCTCGTCGACCGCTCCTCCGAGGAGCTGATCGGCGCGTCCGTCGACCGCGGCGTGATCGTCGTCAACGCGGCGGTCTACGGCGGAGGCGCCCTCGCGCGCTGGCCGGAGCCGGTCGCCTCCTACGCCTACCGGCCGGCGCCGCGCGAGATCGTCGACGCCGTCGCGGCGATGGGAGCGGCCTGCGAGCGGGCGGGCGTGCCGCTCGCCGCCGCCGCGCTGCAGTTCTCGACGCGCGACCCCCGCGTGACGACGACGGTCGTCGGCGCCACCTCCGCCGAGCACTACGACTCCTTCGTGGCCGACGACGCGCTCGAGATCCCCGACGCGCTGTTCGAGGAGCTGGAGTCGCTCGCTCCGCCGAGCACCGTCTGGCAGGACGCGCCCGGGGCGACCTGGCCGCGCTGATCCGGGCATAGCCGGGCTCTCCTCCCGGTTGAAGCACGTGACCCCCTCCGCGAGATGCCGCCGGCGTGCGCCCTCACCGGCGTATCGCCTACCGAAGCGGCGTTCCGCGGAGAAGCACGACAGGAGAGACATGACCGACACCGCCTTGTTCCAGCCGCTGACGCTCCGCTCGAGGACCGCGCGCAACCGCCTCTGGGCGGCACCGATGTGCCAGTACTCGGTGGAGGCGCAGGACGGCGTGCCCACCTCGTGGCACCTCGTGCACCTCGGCGGGCTCGCGCGCGGCGGATCGGGCGTCGTCATCGCAGAGGCCACCGCCGTCGTCCCCGAGGGGCGGATCAGCCCCTGGGACACGGGGCTGTGGAACGACGAGCAGCGCGACGCCTGGGCTCCGATCGTCGATTTCGTGCACGGACAGGGCGCGCTCGCGGGCGTGCAGCTCGCCCACGCGGGCCGGAAGGCGTCGACCTACCGCGAGTGGAGCGGACGCGGATCCGTGCCGCTGGAGGACGGCGGCTGGCCGACCGTCGCTCCCTCGGCCGTCGCGTTCGAGGGCTACGCGGAGCCGCGCGAGCTGGCCGCGGAGGAGCTGCCCGGCCTCGTCGAGGCGTTCCGCGCCTCCGCCCGCCGCGCCGCGGACGCCGGCTTCGACGTGATCGAGCTGCACGCCGCGCACGGGTACCTGCTCCATCAGTTCCTGTCGCCGCTCTCGAACACCCGCGAGGACTCCTACGGCGGCTCGCTCGAGAACCGGGCGCGCCTGCTGCTCGAGGTCGTCCGCGCGGTCCGCGCCGAGATCGGGGAGCTCGTGCTGCTCGTCCGCTTCTCCGCGACCGACTGGGCCGAGGGCGGCTGGACACTGGAGGAGACGATCACCGTCTCGGAGTGGGCGCGCGCCGAGGGCGTGGACCTCTTCGACGTGTCGACCGGCGGACTCGTGCACGCCAGCATCCCGGTGGCGCCGCTCTACCAGGTGCCGTTCGCGCGCGACCTGCGGAAGGCGACCGGTACGCTGGTCGGCGCCGTGGGACTCATCACCACGGCGGAGCAGGCGGAGGGCGTGGTCGCGAACGGCGACGCCGACGTCGTGCTGCTCGCCCGCGAGCTGCTGCGCGACCCGAACGCTCCGGTGCGGATGGCGCACGAGCTCGGCGCGGACCTGCCGGTGCCGCCGCAGTACACCCGGGCCTGGCGCTGAGCCTTCAACCGCGAGATGCCACCTGTGCGCACGCCTCGTGGCGTGTCATGTGCACAAGTGGCATCTCGCGGAGGAGAGCGGTCGGGCTCCCCGGAGGAGAGCGTCAGCTCTCGGAGGGCTCCTCGGGAGCGTCCTCCTCGGGGTTGAAGTGCGAGTCTCCGGAGACCCCCACCGCCAGCCCGTCCTCGGAGTGCGGGATGGTCTCGTCGTCGCCGAGACCGTTCGCCTTCTTCTCGCCTTCGGACGAGGTGGCTGCGTCGGTCACGGCTCAGGCCTCGACGTCGCCGCGCCAGGCACCGTCGGGGGTGCCCTGCTTCTCGATGTACTCCTTGAAGTTGTTCAGGTCCTTCTTCACGGCGTGGCTGCCGGCGCCGACGAGCGAGCCGAGCGTCTCGAGGAAGCCCTTCGGCTCCCAGTCGAGCTGCACGGTGACGCGGGTCTCGGTGTCGGAGAGCTTGTGGAAGGTGACGACGCCCGCGTGGTCGGTCTCGCCGCCGGTGCTGTTCCACGCGACGCGCTCGTCGGGGTGCTGCTCGGTGATGTTCGCCTCGAACTCGCGCTCGACGGGGCCGACCTTCACCTTCCAGACGGTGAGGGTGTCGGTGACCTGCTGGATCGACTCGACCTCGTCGAGGAAGCGCGGGAACTCCTCGAACTGGGTCCACTGGTTGTAGGCGACGGACACGGGGACGTTGACGTCGACGGTCTCGATGATCTGCGGCACGGTGGTGCTCCTTGCTGTCTCACTCGGTGTGCGGCGTTCCGCTGCTGCGGTCGTCACGCTCGACGTTAGGCGGGAGCCGCCTGGGAGCGCACCGGGTTGCGGACTGACCCGAACGTGGTAAGCGAGGGCGCTGCTCCGGCGGGCGTGCCGAGACGGCTCCGTCGGGCGCCGGGACGCCGCCGTGCGCGCTGGGACGGCCGCGGGAGGGCGGCGTCCGGACGGCACGGCGGCGTCTCGGAGCAGCAGGACGGAGCTGGCCGCGGTCAGCGGTCCTGCGGGTCGCCGCCGAGCTGGCCGATGGCGGGGAGGGGGCCGCCGTCGTCGGCGCCGGTGCGGCGCCAGCGGGCGATGGCGTTGCCCAGGTGGTAGATCACGAGGGCGGCGCCGGCGCCGAGGACGATGCCGCCGAGCTCGAAGCCGCCGGAGGAGAACGAGAAGCCGGCGATCGCGATCACGAGGGAGACCGCGGCGGTGTACTGGTTGACCGGGCGCGAGAAGTCGACGCGGTTGTCGATCCAGATCTTGATGCCGATCACGCCGATCAGGCCGTAGAGCGCAGTGGTCGCGCCGCCCAGGACACCGGCCGGGATCGAATTGAAGACGGCGCCGACCTTGGGCGAGAGGCTGAGCAGGATCGCAGTGACGCCGGCGACCCAGTAGGCGGCTGTCGAGTACACGCGGGTGGCCGCCATCACTCCGATGTTCTCGCCGTAGGTCGTGGTGCCGGAGCCGCCGAAGGCGCCGGAGAGGGTGGTCGCCACACCGTCCGCGATCAGGGCCCGGCCGGTGCTGGCGTTGGCGGAGGCGTCGGTCATCGTCGCGACGCCGCGGACGTGGCCGACGTTCTCGGCGATGAGGACGAGCACGACAGGCAGGAACATCGCGATGCCCGACCACGTGGATCCGGAGGCGAAGTCGGGGAAGGTGAACGGCGGCAGCCCGAACCAGTCGGCCGCACCGACCGCGGAGTAGTCGATCTCGTTCCGGAGCAGGGCGACGACGTAGCCGATGACCACGCCGAGGAAGATCGAGACGCGGCCGAGGAAACCGCGGAGGAACACGCTCGACAGGATGATCGCGGCGAGCGTGATCGTCCCGGTGATCGGCGCCTGCTTGAAGCTGAGGTACGCGGTCGGAGCCAGGTTGAACCCGATCAGGGCCACGATCGCGCCGGCGACGACCGGCGGCATCAGCCTGTCGATCCAGCCCAGGCCGACGACCTGCACGAGGACGCCGACGGCAGCCAGGAGGAGGCCCACGGCGACGACTCCGGCGAGCGCCGACCCCGTCCCTCCGACGGCGGTCGCGGCGGTGACGGGCGCGATGAACGCGAAGCTCGAGCCGAGGTAGCTGGGGAGCCGGTTGCGCGTGATCAGGAGGAACAGCAGCGTCCCGACTCCGGAGAAGAGCAGGGTCGTGGCGACCGGGAACCCGGTGAGCACGGGCACGAGGAACGTCGCTCCGAACATGGCGACGACGTGCTGGATTCCGATGGCGATCGTGGCCGGCCAGGCGAGCCGCTCGCCGGGGGCGACGACGGCGCCGGGCTCGACGGTGCGGCCGTCTCCGTGCAGGGTCCAGATGGGCATGGGGCTCCTCGGCGGGGAAGGGAGGCGGGGGTCGACGTTCACAGTAGCGAGGGGTCTGGCCGTGCCGCGGCACCCGACCTACGATCGGGCCATGGACGGAGCGCGGCGTCTCGGCGAGGAGGAGTTCTCCGCGCACCTCGCCGAGCGGGTCGCGCGGATCCGCGGGTCGTTCGGCGACCTCCCGCTCTGGGCGGTCTCGGGCTGGAGCGGTCCGCGCCTGCTGGCGGAGTGGACGCTGACGGGCGGCCCCCGGGGGCTCTCGTTCCTCGCCGACGAGGCGGTCCCGGGCGGGCCGGGGCCCTCCGTCGAGATCCGCACGACCCTCGGCGATCCGCGGCACGACGTCGCGCTGCTCTGCTGCCGGGAGGAGGCGCCCGTCTCGTTCGTGCAGCCGGAGGCGCTGCCCGCTCCTACGCGGATCGCGGAGATCCCCGTCGACGGGGCTCCGGAGCCCTTCGAGGTGTGGGAGGGAGCCGGGGCCGTGCGCGCGGCCGCGTGGGTGCGCGGGCACGTCCTCACGCTGGAGTGCCGCGGAGTCGATCTGGACGCTCTCGCGCTGGACGAGGTGGACGACATCGAGCCGTTCGTGGCCGGCTGGCTGGAGTTCGTCGGCGCCTCGCGGCGTTGAGCGACGACCCGCGCTCCCGCGCTGCTGGGAGAGCGCGGAGTCCCACCCGGCGCGCCGGTGAAAGATGTGCGCCGATCCCGGACAGGAGGGAGCATGAGGCACATGCCAGCTCCCCTCGCGGGTCCCGACCGGTTCGCCGCGGTCGCCGCCGCGGTCGCCGATCCCGTCCGCCGCTACCTCTGGCGGCGCACCGACTCCGCCACCGCCGACGACGTGCTCGCCGCGACGCTCTCGGTGCTCTGGCGCCGCAGCGCCGACGTGCCCGAGGACGACCCGGTGCCGTGGGCGATCGGCGTCGCCCGGCTCCAGCTGCAGAACGCCCGGCGGATGCAGCGCCGCCAGGTCATGCTCGCCCAGCGGATCGCGGTCGTCGATCCGCCCCAGGTGCAGATCGACGAGGGCGAGGCGTCGGGCGCGGAGGAGACCGTGCGCCTCGTGCTCGCCCGGATGCGCGAGCAGGACGCCGAGCTGCTGCGCCTCTGGGCGTGGGAGGAGCTCGACGTCCGCGGGATCGCCGCGGTCCTCGGAGTCACGGCGAACGCCGTCTCGATCCGCCTCCATCGCGCGCGGCGCCGCTTCGCCGAGCTCTACGACTCCGCCGACCCGCACGCGCCCGAAGGGGGACTCCGATGACCGGAACCGACGACGAGGACGTCCGCCGCCTCCTCCGCACGGTCGACCCCGCGCGGAGCCTCCCCGCGCTCGACCGCGGCGAGCTCGCCGAGCAGATCGCCGCCGCGACGGGCGAGGGCACGCGGACGGTGCACTCCCGCCGCCGCTCCCCCTGGCTGATCGTGGGAGTCGGCGCGCTGAGCGCCGGGGCCGCCGCCTCCCTCCTGCTGCCCTTCGCGCTCGGCGTGGGCGGGGGCAGCACCTCGACGCTGATCCTGCCGAGCACGGGCGGGCCGATGGCCGCGTGCTCGCCGGTGACGGCCGCCGCGCTGGCCCCCGCTCAGCTCGCGTTCCGGGCCGAGGTCCGCTCGATCGACGGGAGCACCGTCACCCTGCACGTGCTCGAGCGCTACGCGGGCGAGGTCGGCGACGGCGTCACGGTCACCCAGGGCAGGGAGACGGCGGTGGACGGGGCCCCGATCGTGTTCGAGACCGGGGTCGACTACCTGGTCGCGGCCGACGGCGACACGATCCTGACCTGCGGCCTCAGCGGCGAGAGCTCCCCCGAGCTCGCGGCGCTGTACCAGGAGGCGTTCTCGCGGCAGTAGGCGGAGGCGGGTAGCGGTCCGCGCGGGCGGTGGCAAGGGCCTCCCCGATCGGGGGGAGCGGCGCGCAGGCTGAGGCATGGGCCTCCCGGCCCTCCCCCTCCGGTCGCCCGGCGGCGCCCGCGGGCCCTCGGCGACGCCGCCCCGCCCGCCCCGCAGGAGGCCCGCATGCCGGTGTTCCGGCTCCTCGAACCGCTCCACGCCGCCGGTGTCGCGCTCGCCGACCTCGCGAGCGATCGGCTCCGCCTCCACGGCGACGGCTCCGACGTCCGCATCACCGCGGTGACCGTCGCGCACACCGAAGCGGGCCCCGGCGCCCTCTTCGCCGCGCTCCCCGGGAGGAGGAGCCACGGGGCCCGGTTCGCGGCCGACGCGGCGGCGGCAGGAGCGGTCGCCGTGCTCACCGACGCGGGCGGGCTCGACGAGGCGCGCGCCTCCGGACTGCCCGTCCTCCTCAGCGACGACCCCCGCACCGCCCTCGGCCCGGTCGCCGCGCAGGTGTACGGCACGAGGAGCGGACCGGTGCTCCTCGGCGTGACCGGCACCAACGGCAAGACCAGCACCGTGCACCTCCTCGACGCGGTGCTCCGGCAGCTGAGCGTCGTCTCGGGGCTGAGCTCCACCGCCGAGCGCCGCAGCGCCGACCACGTGGTCGCCAGCCGCCTCACGACGCCCGAGGCCTCCGAGCTGCACGCGCTCCTGGCCCGGATGGCGGAGGACGGCGTCGAGGCGGCGGCGATCGAGGTCAGCGCTCAGGCGCTCGTGCGCTCCCGGATGGAGGGGATCGTGCTCGACGTCGCCGGGTTCACCAACCTCAGCCACGACCACCTCGACGACTTCGGCGACCTGGACGAGTACCTCCGCGCCAAGCAGCGCCTGTTCACGCCCGAGCGGAGCCGCCGCGGCGTCGTGGTCGTCGACACCGAGGCGGGGCGCCGGGTCGCCCGCGAGGCCTCCGTCCCGGTCGTCACGCTCTCGGCCGGAGACGGAGCCGACTGGCGGATCGACGTGCTCGAGACCGCGGTCGACCGCACCCGCTTCCGGCTCACCGCCCGCGACGGCTGGTCGACGACCACCTCCGTCCCGCTCCTCGGACGCCACATGGCCTCGAACGCGGCGCTCGCGCTGGTGATGCTGATCGAGGCGGGCCACGCGCGCGACCGGGTGGCCGCAGCGGTCGGCTCCGGGATCGACGTCACCGTGCCCGGGCGGACGCTGCTTGTGTCCGGCGCCGACGGGCCGCGGGTCTTCCTCGACTTCTCGCACACGCCCGACTCGGTCGCGCGCACCGTCGACGCCCTCCGCGAGGTGACGCCCGGCCGCGTGCTCGTCCTCCTCGGCGCCGACGGCGACCGCGACCCGAGCAAGCGCGCGCCGATGGGCCGGGCCGCCGCCGAGCGCGCCGACCTGGTGATCGTCACCGACCACCACCCGCGCTTCGAGGACCCCGCGCGGATCCGCCGCGCCCTGGTCGACGGCGCCCGCCGCGTCGAGCGCTGCGAGGTGCTCGAGATCGCGGAGCCGGCCGACGCCGTCCGCGCCGCCCTGCACCGGGCCGGCCCGTCCGACTCCGTCCTCTGGGTCGGCCCCGGCGACACCGACTACCGCGTGGTCGGCGCCGACGACCTCCCCTACTCGCCCCGCGCCGACACGGCCCGCGCGCTGGCCGAGGCCGGCTGGAGCGTCGACCTGCTTGACTGACCGGGTGTTCTCGACCCTCCCGGTGCGCCGCGTGCAGGCCCGACCCGAGCACCCCGCCGACCTCGCGCGGTGGCCCGCGACGCTCGCGCCCGTGCGGCAGGTGCTGGCCGAGGGCTGGGATCTCGGCCAGGTGACGGTGATCACCGGCGAGAACGGCTCGGGCAAGTCGACGCTGCTCGAGGCGGTCGCCCTCGCCTACGGGCTGAACGCGGAGGGCGGATCCACGGGTGCGATGCACTCCTCCCGCGCCTCGGAGTCGGACCTGGCCGAGCACCTCCAGCTGGTCCGCGGGGCCGGGGCGTCCAAGCGCGGCTTCTTCCTCCGCGCCGAGACGATGCACGGCTTCTTCAGCTACCTGGAGGAGGTGGGGATCGACGGCGGGTACCACGAGCGGAGCCACGGCGAGTCGTTCCTCGACATCGTGGCGAACCGCTCCCGGATCAGCGGGCTGTGGCTCCTCGACGAGCCGGAGTCGGCCCTCTCGGTGTCGGGCTGCCTCGCCCTGATCGGGCAGCTGCGCGATCTGGTCGCCGGCGGCTCGCAGGTCGTCCTCTCCACGCACTCGCCGATCCTCGCGGCCCTCCCCGGAGCCGACCTCTACGAGCTCGACGAGACGGGCCTGCGCCCCTGCCGCTACGACGACCTCGACCTGGTGCGGACCTGGCGCGGCTTCCTCGACCAGCCGGCCCGCTTCCTGCGCCGGTTGGAGTAGGTCGGAGGGCGCTCGGCCGCGCCGGAACGGGCCGTTCCTGTTCATAAGGAAGGGAGGTAAGTCGGCAGGCCGCCCCGATCTCGCGCATCCCGAGCCGCCCGGGCGAAGCCCTCCTCCGGCACGAGCACTGTCAGGCCGCGGAGGCCGCCGTCGGCCGGGCGACCCGGGGCGCCCAGCCCACCGCGATCGCGGCGCCGGCGAGCGCGAGCTGTCCGAGCGGCGGCAGGATCGCCGAGACCAGGGAGCCGTCGCCGCCGGACGTGACGAAGGTGTCGGCGACCGACATCCCGAAGCCGAACCCGGCGAAGAAGCGGAAGACGACGGCGCCGGCCACCAGGGCGAGCATGAGCACCGCGATCCGCCGCGGAGTGAGCGGCGACCTCCGGCCGACGAGGGCGCCGACCGTCACGACGATCGCGGCGGCCGTCCAGAACGCGGCCCACCCGGTGACCCAGATCGCGTGGGAGCCGAACTCGAAGCCGTCGCGCTCGGACATGGTCGCGTAGATCTCCGCCAGGGCCACGCCGGGGACCTTCGCCTGCGGATTCCAGACCAGCAGATCCACCGCGCCCACCACCGTGACAGCCGCCACGAGCGCGAGGCCCGCGAGGGCGACGGGGAGGCGCTGAGCGCGGGTCGCCGTCCGCGGTGCGAGGGCGATGGTCCGCGAGCCGCCGAGGACGATCGCCCCGCAGACGAGTCCGGCGAGGGAGACGGGCAGGCCGACGAGGGCGAGGGGTCCGGGGAGGAGGAGGCCGGCCGCGGTGAGCACCGGGCCGACGACGGCCGCGACCAGGGAGATCCGCGCGAGCACCGTGCGGGCCGACGCCGCGGCGCCGAGGAGGTGGATCGCGCCGAGGACCGCGACCGCGACGGCGGCGACGAGCACCGCGGTCTGCACGGCGCCGACGGCGGCCAGGGCTGTGTCGGAGGCGGCACCCGGCTCGGGGACGATCCCCCCGCCGGTCAGCGCGATGCCGCTGAGCATCAGCGCGGCCGCGGCGAAGAGCGCGAGTCCGCGGCGGGCGAGGCGGCGCGGGAGCGTGCCCCGCGCTTCGCCGGTGTGCGCGGGCAGGTCGCGGTCGACGCTCACCAGCAGGGCGAGCGCTCCGAGGACGACGCCGCGCCGGGGCAGTCCCAGCTCGGCGGCTCCGGCCAGGTCGGCCCGCCACTCCTCGAGGTAGCGCTCGCGGGCGAGCGGGGGCAGCAGCAGCGACAGGAGCCGCAGAAGCGCGCTCATGCGGTCGCCTCCGCCGCTCGCGGCGCCGTCCGCGCCGTCGACCGCATCCGCTCGACGGCGGCCCGGGCTGCCGGGGCGCCCTCCGCGGTCAGCTCGTAGAGCCGGCGACGCGGGCCGCTCCGCTCGCTCGCGGCCTCCCACTCCGAGACCACCCAGCCCGCTCCCTCGAGCCGCTCCATGATCGGGTAGACGCTGCCCGCCGGTCGCCCGGTGGCCTTGATCACGACCATGCCCCAGGTCGGGCCGTCGGCGTCGAGGAGGGTCCGGAGGACGTCCGCCGTGGCGGGCGTGAGGCGAGGGAGTGGCTGCACACGGATGACGCTACCTATGTAGAGATAGCGGGGTCAACACAGGCGGGACGGCATCTCTAAGCAATACCGCTCTCTGGATTCTCAGCTGCCTGTCAGCCTCTGACATACTCCGCAGATGACCGAGTTCAACCCCGCCGTATTCCCCGGCTCCGCCCCCTCCGCTCCGAAGAAGACCGGCAACGGGCTGGGCCTCGCCTCCCTCATCATCGGAATCCTCGCGCTCATCGGCGCCCTTATCCCGATCGTCAACTACGCCTCGGGCTTCCTCGCCTTCATCGGACTCGTCCTCGGCATCATCGGCCTCTTCCTCAAGGGCCGCTCTCGCGGCACGGCCATCGCCGGCACCGTCCTCAACGTGATCGCGCTTGTCCTCTCGATCATTCTCGCCATCGTCTACACGGCCGGATTCGCGAGCGGCGTCTCGAACGCGATCGCCACCGCGCAGGCCGAGAGCTCCGAGGCCGCTGCCGCGCCGCGGACGCTCGTCTATGAGGTCACCGGCTCGGCTACCGCGGCCTCCATCACTTGGTCGACCTACGACGGAGGAACCTCCGGCTCCGAGCAGGCCACCGGTCAGGCGCTCCCCTTCACGAAGGAGCTGCAAGTCCAGACCGGAGGCGACTTCACCTTCCAGAGCTTCACGCTGACCGCCTCGAACGGCATCGATGACGAAGGCGAGATCAGCTGCCGAATTACCCTCGACGGCGAGGTCATCGCCGAGCAGACCAGCACCGGGGCCTTCGCGTCGGCGCTCTGCTCGGCGACCCCGGAGTAGCCGCCGTGCGTAAAGCCCTTTTCCCTGCAGCTCTCAGTGCGGCAATGCTCCTCCTGACTGCCTGCACGGCTTCCGCGCCCGCAGCAGCTCCGGCCGAGTCGACGACCCCTGCACCTGCGGCGCCCGCGACACCTGCGTTCGTCGAGCTCGACACCGCACAAGCGGCGTCCCGTTATCTCGATCTCGTCTGCCCCAACAACATCGCGATCAAGAATCTGAGCGACGCCTTCTCATCCGGCGAGGACGAGCTTCTGAACGGTGGCGACCCGGACCCTTCCGGCGTGCACGCCGCTGCGTCTGCTCGGCTCGATCTGACAAGACGGACACTCACGCTCCTGGACGACTCGTACTACCACTGGCCGAGCGATGTCTCCGAGCAGATCGCGACGATCCGCGGCTCCTACATCGCCGAGATGTCCACTCTCAACACGATGGCCAACTCGGCCGATTTCAGTGACGCCTACTACTCGACGTTCCCTGAGGCCACGACTGAACAGCAGAGCGCCGGACAAGAGGTCCGCTACGCGCTGGGCATCGATCCGGACACGGTCGCCAGCTGTGTCGGGCACGAGAACGGGATCGACGCTCTGACGTCCGAGAAGGAGCAGCGGGATGCCGGAGCGTAGCGCCTGATCGAGAGGCAGCGATCGGTGGGCGCGTGTTCCCGGAGACGGTCGAAAAGGGGACCGAGGGCTCCGACGCCGACCAGGCGACGTGTTCGCAAGCGGGAGCCCTCGCGCTGACCGTCCGCCGCCGGCCCTCGCGCCGCTAGCCGGACCCCGCACGCAGAACGTCGGTCGAGAGCAGCCGCCTCCACCCTCGGGGGACGGCGGGCACTCTCGGCCGACGTTCTGCGCGCGAGCGCGGGGACTACTTGCGGAACATCCGCGCCGTGGTCTCGAAGAGGCCCTTCACGGGGCGCTGCTGCTCGCCCTGCTGGGCGCCGAGGACGATGATGACGGCGGTCAGCACGGGGATCGCCCACTGGGTGACCTTCTGCACGCGGAGGGCCGTGGTCAGCTCCTGCGAGTTCTGCTCCGACGCCTCGGTCACGCCGGGGGCGCCCTCGTCGGCGTGCTTGGCCTGCGTCGCTCCGGCGACCGCGGCGATCACCGAGGCGGCACCGGCGAGCCCGGTCACGACGGTCTTGACGACGGTGTTCGTGCGGCTCTCCTGCTGGTTGGCCAGGCGGGTCTTGTTGGCGAGGACGAGTCCGATGCCGCCGACGCCGTGGGCGGCGATCGCGGCGAGCTGCACAGGGGTCCAGCGGGCCCAGCCGTTCGAGGAGAGGCGGAGGCGCTCCGCCGGGTCGGACGAGGTGGACGCGGCGCCGTTCAGGCCGACGGCGCCCATGAGCGAGCCGCCGAACCAGGCGGCGGCTCCGAGGTCGTGGAGACTGCGGACGAGGGTGTTGCGGGAGGGCACTGGGGCCTCTTCTCTGCCGGCGGCGGACGTCGGCGGTGGTCGGCCGGTGCGGACTCCTCCGACGCTACGCGCGCCCTGGAACCGCGCACGGGGCTTGACCTCTCCCCCTCCGACACGCTCCGCTGGAGGTCACCGACCGACCCGGACCGACCGACCCGAGGAGCCCCGCGATGCCCACCGACGACGAGAAGCGGACGACCCGCGACGAGTTCCACGACGCCGTGAACATGACCGCGAAGGAGCTCGAGGAGTGGCTCGGCACCGACGAGTCGAAGGAGGTCGGCCAGAAGCCGGAGGGCGGCGGCGAGTCCGTCGGCCACGAGAGCGGGCGCCGCATCGTCGACCTGCTCGGCACGAAGCAGGCCGACCTGAGCGACGACGACTACGCCCACATGACGAAGGTCGTCGGCTACGTGCACCGGCACACGAAGCAGCGTCCCTCGGGCGATGTCACCGAGACGAAGTGGCGCTACTCCCTGATGAACTGGGGCAACGACCCGCTGAAGGGCTGACCCGGTCCGAGAGCTGCGCTCAGCACATCCCGAAGAGGTTGCAGAGGGCGCCGCGGTCCTGGATCGACTCCATGCCCGGCTTCTGCACCTTCGGCAGCTCGTAGGAGGCGGCGACCGTCTGCACGCCGGCGGACGAGGCGGCCTGCACGGGAGCGGCGGCAGGAGCAGCGGCGGGAGCGAGGACGGCTCCGAGGGCGAGTGCGGCGGCGGCGAGGATCGGGGCCATAGTCGTTCTCCTGTGATCGAGGGGTGCGATCGGCTCGACCGCTCCACCAGCATGGCGACGCCCCGTCGCACCGCTCCTGTACGAAAGACCAGTCCGCCCTTGTACGGAAGGCCGACGGGGCTCGGAGAAGGCTTCGGTACCCTGGTCCCGTGGTGGGGACGACGCGGTGGACGAACGACGTGCGGACGCTGCCCGGCGGCTGGATCACCCGGTCCCTCCTCCTCGGCTCCTTCACGCTCCTCGTCGTCATCGACCTGATGGGCGGCAGCGTCGACCTCACGTCGGTCCGCGGCTGGATCGAGCTGGCGCTCCCCTACCTGCCGCTCCTGGCGCTGCTCGCCGGCGCGATCCCCGCGGCGGTCTCGCTCTACCTCGTCTACGCCGTCGTCCTGATGCTCGGCGCCCCGCCGCTGCTGCTCGCGGCGCTGATCTTCCCGACCATCGTGGTGGTCGGCTTCGTCACCTTCCTCCTCCCCTGGCGCGCGGGGCTCGTCTTCGTGCTCGGCACCCTCGTCCTCCTGCCCGCGGTGCTGCTCGTCGACCGCGCCATGGGCACGGCCGTCTACGTCCTGGGCGCGTTCGTCCTCTTCGGCGGCACCGCCGGGCTGGGCCTGAACGCCTTCCGGGGCCGCAGCGAGCGGAGCGAGCGCCGGGCCGACCGCATCCAGGAGGAGCAGGCGCGGATCCGCAACGAGGAGCGGACCCGGCTCGCGCACGAGCTGCACGACATCGTCGCGCACGAGGTCACCATCATCGCCATGCAGGCCCGCCGCGCGACCTCGGTCGAGGACCCGGCCAAGACCGAGCGCATCCTCGAGAGCATCGGCGACGCGGCGCAGCAGGCGCTGCAGGATCTGCGGAGCCTCGTGACGCTCCTCCAGGACGAGGACGAGGCAGGCGCTCCCGCCCGCGGCGACTCCGACCTGCTCGGGACCCCGGAGGTCTCGGGCGCCACGACCACCGCTGTCGGCTTCGTCCACGACGTGCGGAACGTCGCCGACGCGATCGAGCGCGCGGGCTTCCGGGTCCGCCTCGACGTGGCGGGCTCCGTGGCGCAGGTGCCCGCGAGCCTCCGCCAGGTGCTGCGGCGCACGGTCCGGGAGCTGGGCACGAACGTGCTCAAGCACGGCGACACCGCCGGTGAGGTGCAGCTCCGGCTCGAGGTGTCGGGGGGCGAGGTGCAGCTGAGCTCCTCCAACGCGATCGCCTCCGCGGCTCCGATCGTCTCCTCGCACCTCGGGATCGAGGCGATGTCGGCCCGCTGCGCCGTCTTCGGCGGGCGGCTGGATGCGGGAGCCCGCGGCGGCCGCTGGACCACGACCATGACCATCCCCCTCGAGGGCCGGGCGTCCGGTGCGCTCGTCGCGGGGGCGACCGACGAAGGACGAGAGCGATGACCCGCGTGCTGCTGGTGGACGACGAATCGATGACCCGCGAGATCCTCCGCGACTACCTCTCGCAGGACCCGGCGATCGAGGTGGTGGGCGAGGCCTCCGACGGGAGGATCGCGGTGCAGCAGGCGGCGACGCTCCAGCCCGACCTGATCCTGATGGACATGCAGATGCCGGTCATGAACGGCGTCGCTGCGACCGAGCGGATCCACGCCGAGCACCCGGGCATCGCGATCCTCGGGCTCAGCACGTTCACCACGGACCGCTACGTCGTCGACCTGCTCCGCGCGGGCGCCTCCGGCTACCTGGTCAAGGACACGAAGCCGCGGGAGATCATCGCGGCGGTGCACGCGGTGCTCGCGGGCGAGTCCGTGCTCTCCGCCGAGGTCACGCGCCACGTGGTGAAGGGGCTCGAGGAGTCGGTGCCGGCGGAGACGGTGCCGGACCCCGATCTGCTCGAGGCGCTCACCGAGAAGGAGCTCGAGGTGATCCGCCTGCTCGCCCGCGGGATGAGCAACCGCGAGATGGCGCAGGAGCTGTTCGTCACCGAGTCGACCGTGAAGGCGCGGTTCGTGAAGGTGATGGAGAAGCTGGGCGTGCGCGACCGGGTGCAGATCCTGGTCTCGGCGATCGAGCACGGGCTCGTCGACCTGGGGACGCGTCCCGGCCGGAGCTGATCGAGCCCGCCGGATTCAGCCCCAGCCGACCACGTCGGCGACGGGCCGCACGAGCCCCGCGACCGCCCGCTCGAGCGCACTCTCGTCGACCGCGGCGAGCGCCGGCTCCGGATCGAGCACCAGGGCGCCGCCCCAGCCCATCACCTCGTACTCCACCAGGGTGCGCGCGAGCGTCTCGGGCGACCGCCAGGCGCGGAGGAGGTTCGCCCGCGCGAACGCGTGCGCGGCGCGTGCTCCCTCCCCGTGCGCGGCGCGGCCGTCGAGGACGGTGCGCAGCACGGTCTCGAGGGTCGGGATGCCCTGGCCGGCCGGGGAGACGACCTGCCAGGTGAGGGAGGGGCGGCTCGAGCGCAGGCCCCGCGCGACCTGGGCGACCGCATCGCCGCCGGCGGAGCGCAGTGCGGCGGGGACGAGCGGTTCGGCCCCCGCGGTGAGGCGGCACAGCGCCAGGAATGTCGCGGCGTGGCCGACCTCGCCGGACGGGTCCGCGCCGGTGACGATCGTGCTCTCGTAGCCCTGCTCGCGGGACTGGTGCAGAGCGCTCGGCAGCGGAGCCGCGGCGGGCACGGAGACGGGCCGGGACGTCTCGCAGACGGCGCGTTCGGGCCCGACCACGGCGAGCACCGGATCCCCGGCTCCCTGGGCGCGCTCGAGCGTCAGGGCGGTCCAGGCCGCGGCGCCCTCCGGAGGGAGCACCGCGGTGAGGCTCTGCGCCCCGGCCGTCGCCGTCCACGCGAGCGAGACCGCTCCGGGGGGAACGGCCGAGCGGAGGCGGGCAGCGCGGTCGGGCCCGTCGTCTCCGGCCGGGTCGCGCCAGCCGAGGGCGACGACAGCGAAGCGGGAGCGCTCGTCGACGACGGCGAGCGGGGGTGCGGCGGTCATGGGCTCCTCCTTCCTGGAGGGGTGGAGGCGGCGGGAACGCCCAGTGCGGCGAAGGGCTGCTCGGCCAGGCGGGCCGCGGCGTCCGCGAGCAGCGGGCGCGGCGGCCGCGCGGCGAGGGAGTCGACGAGCTCGCCCGCGAAGCCGGGCGCACCGCGCAGCAGGGCATCCCGGGCGACGGTGCGGGCCAGACGCTCGTCGTCGTGCACCAGCCGCTCCGCACGCAGCACCGCGCGATGCCGGGCGTGCTCGAGGGCGGAGTCGTCGCTCACCGCGAGGGCGCGGAGGCGGTGCCACGGATCGACGGGCACGGCGGTGTCGTCGACCAGCACGAAGAGGTCGTCGGCGACGGTGTCGCCCGGGCCGAAGAGTCCGGCGCTCGCGTCGAGTCCGGCCTGCGCAGCGAGCGCCTCGGCGGCGATCAGGTCGCCGAGCAGCTCGTCGGAGACGCGGGTCGACGGCGCGGCGGCGGTCGCGGCGAGCCGGCGGGCGGCGGGCTCGGCGCGGTACTCGGGGCGGGCCGTCCCAGGTGGGACGGCGACCGGTCCTGCCGCGCGATCGGGCGCCTCCGCGAGGGCCGCGACCAGGCGGTCCAGGAGCCGGGCGGGGTCGTCGGCCGTGACGCCGACCAGCACGGAGCCGGCCGGGCTGTAGTGGCGCCGGTGCAGCGCGCGCAGGACGGGCTCGGTCGCGCGGCCCTCGAGGTCGAGGTCGCCGCTGCCGTCGTGCGCGTTGGGGGCGTCGGCCCAGTAGCGGGCGGTCAGGTGCGGCCACGGCAGCACGCCGCCCGGAGCGGGGGCGAGGCGCGCGGCCCGCTCAGAGGCGACCGCGCGGATCTGCTCCGCGATCTGCTCCGGCAGGAAGGCGGGGCGGAAGACCTGCTCGACGAGCCGCTCCGCGATCACGGCGGCCGACCCGGGAGAGCCCGTCTCGAAGAACTCGGAGTAGTCGAGGTGGGTGTGACCGCCGAGGACGCCGCCGCTCTCGGCGACGCGGGTCTGCCGGACGAGACTGGCGACCCCCTCGCTGTCCTGGTAGACGAGGTGCTCGATCAGGTGCAGCATCCCCTCCTCGCCGTCGCGCTCGTGGCGCATACCGGCGGGCACGGCGAGGGCGACCGAGTCGTTGCGGACCTCCGGCCGGTGCACGACGAGCGCGCGGGCGCCGGAGGGCAGGGCGGCGGACAGGGTCGGGACGTCGCGGGCGCTCATTCCGCCCGCTCCCCCAGCTGTGCGGCGGACAGGCGCAGCAGCAGCCGCGCCTGATCGCTGCTGGCGCCCCCGGAGCGGTGCCAGTCGACGGCGTGCTGGGCCAGCCGGAACGCGGTGCCGACGCGCAGCAGCTCGGCGTCGTGGTCCTCCTCGAGCGAGAGTCCGCGGCGGAGCGCGTCGAGGGCCGGGCGGAGCGCGGGGTGGAAGGCGTGCAGCTCTGCGAGCTCCCCGAGCACCCAGGCGGCGTCCCAGACCGGGTCGGCGAGCCCGACGTCCTCGCCCGTGAGCAGAGCGACGCGGGTCCCGCCGACGACGAGGTGGGCGAGGCCGGGGTGGCCGTGGACCACGACCGCGGCCGGCGAGGCGACGACCGCCTCCGCCCAGTCGGCGAGCTCGAGGAGACCGCCGGCGCCGAGCTCCTCGGCGGCGGGCGCCCAGCCACCGGCGAGCCAGCCGCGGGCGCGCTGCAGCGGACGCGGAGGGAGCGGCTCCCCGGCGGGCCGGGCGCCGTGGAGCGCGTCCAGCGCGCCCTTCCACTCGCGGCCGACGGAGACGAGCGCCTCCTCCGACAGCTCGTGGAGGAGCGCGGGCAGCAGGGCGCGGGCGGTGGTGCGGTAGCGGCGGATCGACGGGTCGGCGCCTCCCGGCACGATCCGGGGATCGGGCGCTGCGAGGCGGACGGGCACCGGCGAGAACGGCAGCGGCGCCTGCTCTCCGAGGCGGCGGGTCCAGACGGTGGTCCCGTCGGGTCCTTCCGAGAGCTCGGTGACGAGCAGCCCGGTGACGAGGGCCCGCGGAGGGGCGGTGGTGCTCACGCCGACCTCGCCTCCTTCGCGGCCGCCGGTGCCGTGCGCAGCGACTCCAAGTGGCGCAGCACCGCGGGGAACGCGGGCGGCACCCAGGCGAGCGCCGTGTCGCTGGACTCGCTCGGCCCGGGCACGGGGTCGATGACGGTGAAGTTGGCCGGCTCGCGCAGCAGCGCGAGGGTGGACTCGACGACCGGGTTGCCGAGCGCCCGCGGCGGCAGCGACGGAGCGATGCACACCGGCGCCTCCGTCGTGAGGGCCGCGAGCAGCGACGGGGAGTCGGTGATGCCGTGCGCGAGGCGCGAGGCGTAGTCGAGGGTGGCCGGGTAGATCAGGATGAGGTCGGCCCACTCGGCGAGGTCGACGTGGGCGACGACGATCTCGTCGTCCCAGCGGTCGTCCTGGATCCGGCCGCGCAGTCGCGACTCCAGGTTGTGCCGGGTGGTGAAGCGGTAGGCCGAGTCGCGGACGAGCACGCGGAACTCGGTCGCCGGAGCGGCGGCGCGCGCCCACTGGATCCAGTAGGGCATGACCTGGGTCATGGCGGAGCCGGTCAGGACGAGGGCCACCCGGGAGTAGCCGAAGCGGCCGAGCGAGAGGTCGGAGAGTGCGGCGCTCTGCGCACCGGGCGGGGTGGTCATGGCGGTCTCCTCAGAGGGCGGCGGGCGGGAGGGCGGATCGGGTCGCGGCCGGCGGTGAGGACGGCGGCGGACGGGCGGACCGTGCCCGCGGAAAGGGCGGACGGGGATGGGCGGACCGTGCCCGCGGAAAGGGCGGACGGGGATGGGCGGACGGCGCGAGCGGACGGCACGCGCCCGGGAGGGGCCGGGGCGACGCGGTCGAGGACCGGTCGCCCCGTGCCCGTCAGCACCCTGCGGTGAGGGTGACGCCGATGATGACGCCGGCGCAGAACGGGGTGGTGGCGGGCGCCTCGGAGGCGGCGTCGGTGCCGATCTCGTCGGCGGCGGTGAAGGTGTCGTGGGCGGTGGCGAGCTCGGCGAGGTCGGCGGACTGGACGGTCTGGGCGGTGATGGTCGACATGGTGTTCTCCTTGGATGAGTGGTGGCGGCGGATCCGCCGGGTCGTGCGGGGAGTGGTGCGGGTGGTCCGGCCGGAGGGCCGGGGAGCGGGTGCTGCGGGAGCACCCGGGCGGGAGGAGGGCCGGGTCAGCAGCCCGCGCCGAGGGTGGCGCCGACGATGATGCCGACGCACAGGGGCGTGGTGGCGGGCGCCTCGGTCGCGGCGTCCGAGCCGAGCTCGTCGACGGTGGCGAAGGTGTCGTGCGCTCCCGCGAGGGCGGTGAGGTCGGCGGACTGGGCGTCGGTGGAGATGGTGGTCATGATGTGTCCCTTTCGTGGAGTACCTCGGGCTGAGGTGGTGGTCCCCTCGGGATCGAGGGGAGGTTCGTGGGGCCCTAGCGGGCGGTGAGTCCCGGGCGGTCCGGGTCGATGCGCGCGGCGCGGGCGGCGTCGGCCCAGGCGTCGGCGGCGGGGATCGTCTCGGCCGAGGAGCGCAGGAGCGCTTCGGCGAGGACGCGGGAGCGGTGCTGGCCGAAGCTCAGTCCGCGGTAGGAGGAGCGCTCGTCGGCCGGGTCCTCGGCGTAGGCGAGGCCGTCGGCGAGCCTCTCGGCGAAGGCCGAGACGGCGGTGCGGGGCGAGGGCCGGGCATCGAGCAGCGGAGTGATCCTCCGGGCGACGTCGTCGGCGGAGTCGGCGGGCAGGTAGACAACGAGGGCGTCGGAGCGGGGGAAGGCCCGCGGGTCCGAGAGCGCCTTGACCTGGTGGCGGGCTCCGGAGGCGGCGAGCGCCTCCAGGAGCGGGCCCCACAGGGCGAGCGCGTCCTCCGCCGAGTCGGCGACGAGCGAGAGGCGCACGACCCGGTCGGCGGGATCGAGTCCCATCGGGCCGAGGGCGAGGAGGTAGCCGGGAGTGGTGCGGGTGCGCCAGCTCGGCAGCCGGACGCCGGCGACGACCCCGTCGGCGGAGCGGACGAGATCGACCTCGGGCACGAGGACCCGGACGCGGCCCAGCTCGACGACCCGGCGCTCCTCCCCCTGCACGGTGGCGGAGCCGAGCACCCCGGAGGGAGCGGGCTGCAGGACCGTGCGGTGCGGGATCGCGTCGATCAGCCGGGGGGCGAGGTCCTGGCCGTCGCCTCCGGCGGTCTCGCCGAGCAGCGGGTTCCGGAGGTGCAGGTGGGTGTAGACGGTGGCGGCGAGTCGGGCCCGCAGCTCGATCGGCCCGGTGCCCTCGATCACGGTCCCGTCGACCTCGGCCCGCAGCCGGGCGGCGTCGACGCTGATCACGGCCTCGTCGAGGACGGAGCGGGTGGTGAGGGCGGTCATCGCGGGCTCCTGTCGAATCCGAGGGCGGTGGAGTAGGCGGAGGGGGCGAGCAGGACGCGGCGGCCGATGCCGGCGGCGGCCCGCTCGATCCCGGGGAGGCGGGAGACCATCGAGGCCCGGGCGAGGGTGCGGTCGACGAGGTGCCAGCCCAGGTGGGCGGTGGCGCGGACGGCGAGGGCGTCGTCCGCGCCGGCGGTCTCGGCGGCGTAGGCGAGCCACATCCGCCGGATCCTCGGGACCAGTGCCGCCATCCGCTCCGCGATGCGGGCGTCCGCGGCCGCGGTGTCGAAGGCGAGGGGAGGAGCGGAGGCGCCCTCCCGGGTGGTCACGGTGTCGAGCACCGCGCGGTGGATCCACTCCCCCGCCAGCGTGCCGAGGTCGCGGGCCGGATCCCCGATCCCGAACTCCTCCCAGTCGAGCAGCTGGAGGCGCCCGTCGCGGAGGTGGAACTGGTCGAGGCGGAGGTCGCCGTGGATCGGGGCCGTGCGGTTGCCGCTCTCCCACTCGCGGAGATCCTCCGTGGCCGAGACGAGCTGCTCGTCGTGCTGCAGGTCGCCCCAGAAGGCGAGCTCGGCGAGGGTGAGGTCGACGTAGCGGGTGTGCGGGATGCCGACGCGCAGCATCTCGACGGGAGGGCTGGGGTGCGAGGTCGCGGTGAGGCCCGCCACCGGGCCGGCGTGCAGCCGGGCCAGGAGCCGGCCGGCCTGTTCGGGGAAGTCCGCGGGGACGCGCTCCGCCACGAGCAGGAGGGCCAGGCTGGTGCCGGGGCAGTGCTCGAACACCAGCAGGGAGTCGTCCTCGTCGGCCGCCAGCAGGCGGGGTCCGGCCGGGGCGTGCTCGGGGCTCCGGGCGGCGAAGCCGGCGAAGTCCCTGGAGCGGCGGAAGGCCGCGGGGCCCGCCGTCCGGGGCGAGACGTGCTTGACGAAGACGCGGGCGCCGTCGTCGAGGGTCATCGTCCACGACGCGTTCCGGCCGGCGAAGGCGGGGCGGTCGATCGCGGCGACGCGGTGGCGTCCGCCGCCGAGCAGCCGCTCGGTCGAGGCCGCCGCCCGGAGGGCCGCCGGATCCGCGGGGCGGTGCCCGGGGGTCGCGGGGCGGAGCCCGGGAGTCGCGAGGAGAGTCACGATCGTGCCCTTCGGTCGGTCGAGCGGATCAGAAGAGGTAGGTGACGACGAGGTAGGCGCCGCCCGCTCCTCCGACGAGGAGGGCGGTGTTGACGAGCAGCTTCTTGAGGGGCGAGGGGCGGGTCGAGGCGGTGCGCGAGGTGGTCATGGTGGTGTCCTTCCGAGGGGTGGTGGTGGTGGATATCGGGAGCCGGGCCTAGGAGGCGTCGGCGGCCTTGAGGGAGGCGCGGAGCGAGACGCGGGAGCCGGTGCGGAGCGCGTTGTTGCGGTAGACGCGGACGACCAGGCGGAACAGCAGCGGCACCGTGATCGCGGCGACGACGGCGGCGATCACCATCTCGGGGGTGCCGACCGAGTCGAGGCCGAAGCGCATCGGCATCAGGTAGGAGGAGAAGAGGGGGACGAAGGAGAGCGCGTGCACCCAGGCCTCGTCGAGGTTCGCCGGCACCACGTAGAGCGCGATGATCAGCAGCGCCATCTGCACGACGGAGAGCGGCATGGCGGCGGTGCCCAGGTCCTCCTGCCTCGACACGGTCGAGGCGAGCAGGGTGCTGAGGAGCGCGAAGAGCACGTAGCCCTGCAGGAACCAGACGAGGAACCAGACCAGGCTCGGGCCGAGCTCGATCTCGAGGACCGACCACCCGCCGACCACGCTGAACCCGCCGACGACGGCGCCGCCGATCACGAGCAGCTGGGCCAGGGTCACCAGGCCGACGCCGATCATCTTCCCGGCGAGCAGCGGGGCGACGCCGATCTTCGTCAGCAGGATCTCGACGATCCGGGACGACTTCTCCTCGACCACCCCCGAGGCCAGACTCGACGAGGAGTAGACCATCGCGGCGAGCAGGGCGCTGATCATCGCGGTCGCGAACAGGATCCGGGTGTCGAGGACCACGGTCCCCGCCTCCCTCGTCGCGTCGACCAGGAACCAGCCGCCGATCCCGGCGCCGAGGCCGGCGATCGCGGCCAGCGCGAGGGTCGCGGTGAGGATCGTGCGGTTCCCGGTGCGGGTCAGGATCTCGCGGCGGACGATCGTCGCGGCTCCCCGGGCCGGCGTCGGAGGAGCGGAGCTCTCGGTGGTCCGGGCGTGGGCGGCGCGGGGGTGCGTGGTGGTCATCGTCCTGCTCCTTGGATCTCGAGGCGGCGCTCGGCCGCAGGGGTGGAGGCGGCGGTGAGCCGCTCGGACAGCAGCTCGGTCAGCGAGCGCTGCGCGGTGCGGATGCTCCGGAGGCCGCCGTGGCGGGTGAGGGTCGCGAGCACCTGCTCGGGGACGTCCCGGCCGCTGCCCTCGATCGAGACGAGCAGCGACTCCGGCTCACCGGGGACCGGCTCGGCCGACAGTCCCGGTGTGACGCCGAGCTCGGCGACGAGCAGGTCGTCCAGAGGGCGGGAGAACTGCAGCTGCCAGCGGCTGCGGCCGTCGTCCTGCAGCTCGGCCACCGCTCCGCTCGCGGTCACGCGGCCGGAGTCGAGCACGCACACGGTGTCGCAGAGGCGCTCGACCAGGTCGAGCTGGTGGGAGGAGAAGAGCACGCCGACGCCGCGGGCGGACTGCTGCCGGATCAGGCCGGCCATCGTCTCCACGGCGACCGGGTCGAGCCCCGAGAAGGGCTCGTCCAGCACCAGGAGCGACGGATCGCCCACCAGGGACACGGCCAGCTGCACGCGCTGCTGGTTGCCGAGCGAGAGGTCCTGCACCAGGGTGTCGGCCCGCTCGGCCAGGCCCAGCGCGTCGATCACCTCCTCGGCGGTCTCACGGGCTCCCCGGGCGTCGTGCCCCTCGAGCAGAGCGAAGTGGATCACCTGCTCGCGGACCCGCATCTGCGGGTAGAGGCCGCGCTCCTCCGGCATGTAGCCGATCGAGCGGCGGTCCTCGGCGGTGATCGGCGCGCCGTCCCAGGTGATGGTCCCCGTGTCGGGGGTGAGCAGGCCCAGGATCAGCCGCATCGTCGTGGTCTTGCCGGCGCCGTTGCCGCCGATGAAGCCGACGATCTCGCCGCGGCCCACGGACAGGTCCACGTCGTGCAGGACCCGGTGGCCGCCGAATGCACGGCTCACGCCGCTGAGCTGAAGCCCTCGCATGTCATCTCCTCGAAGTCGTTTCTCTTGACTCCTCAGACGCTACGGACGCTCTCGCGACGGGCTCCTGTACTTCGGTACAGCGCCGAGGTGGCCGAAAGTGCAGGTCCCGGATCACCGGACGTGCAGGTCCCGAGGCGGCCGCGCGTGCAGGTCCGGGGCGGCCCGGGTGCGGGCCGCCTGCGTCCCGGGTGCGGGCCGCCTGCGTCCCGAGCACGACGGACGCCCCCGTGCTCGTCCGGTCGGCGACCGGAGCGCACAGGGGCGTCCGTGGAGGAGGAGGAGGAGGAGCGGGGTCAGGCCGTCGCGCAGCTCCCGTCGACCTCGCCGATGACGCCGTCCGTCACCGACACGACCGCGCAGTTCGGGTAGCCCCGCTGCGGCCGGTGCGCGGGGTCGAGCGCGCGGAGGATGCTCCCGAGCACCGCTCCGTGCGTCACGACCAGCACGTCCCCGTGCTCCGCCGCCGGCGCGAACCGCGCGATCGCGGCCTCCACGCGGGCGCGCACGGTGGTGCCGCTGTCGGCCCGGCCGGAGGGGTCGTGGCGGTGGATCGCGTCGAGCACCGAGTCGAGACCGGCGTCGGTCATCCGCGGCCAGTCGGCGGAGGAGGGCACGTAGGAGTAGCCGTGATCGGCGAACACCGGCTCCCAGAGCGAGGCGTTCGGCTGCCCCTCGAAGGCGCCGAAGTGCCACTCGCGGAGCTCGACCATCGGCTCGGCCTCGAGCGACGGGTGCCCGGCGAGCGCCGCCGCCGCCGTGGTGCGGGTGCGGGTGAGGTCGCTCGTGAACGCCGCGACGAGCGGCACGCCGCGCATCCGCTCGCCGAGGGCCGCCGCCTGGCGCTCGCCGCGCTCGGTCAGCGGCGAGTCGCACCAGCCCTGCAGCTGGCCGGCGACGTTGAAGAGGGTCTCGGCGTGGCGGACGAGGTGGATCGTGCCGGTCACGGGCGCGCGCTCGCGGGCGTCGTCGGGCGGGCGGGGGTGGTGCGGTGCATGCGGTTCTCCGGGGTCAGCGCGCTACTCCGGAGCGGCGCGCGCGATGTGGAGGGCCAGGAAGGCGACCTCCTCGTTGGGCAGGGCGGCCTGGTACTCGGCCGCCACGAAGGAGCGCACGCGCTCGGCGGAGGCGATCGCGCGCGGGTAGCGGGCGCTGAGGCTGGTGAAGAGGAAGTCGTCCTCGCTCTCGAGCAGGCCGCCCGAGAAGAAGCGCTCGGCGAAGTACTGCAGGTGCGCCACGAAGCGGGCGGAGCGGAGGTCGTCGCGGTCGAGCGCGGCTCCGCTGGAGTGCTGGATGATCGCGGTCACCGAGCGGATGAGCTGCACGATCCGGAGCGAGTCGATCCCGACCTTGCCGAGCTCCGCGTTGGCGAGGTGGAAGGCGACGTTCGCGGCCTCGTCGGCGGGCAGCTCCACGTCCAGGCGCTCGCGCATCCGCTCGACCGCCCGCTCCCCCACCGCGTACTGCACGGGGTAGACCGTCCGCATCTCCCAGGCCAGCCGGTTGGCGACCGAGAGCCCGCGCCGCTGCCGCTCCACCGCGAAGTGCAGGTGGTCGGTGAGCGCGAGGTACACGTGCGGGTCGAGCTTCAGCCCCTGCTCCTCCGCGTCGGCGACGACCGCGCGGGTGAGCTCGACGAACTCCGGCGGGATCTGCGCCAGGAGCTCGACGAGGTTGCGCTGATCCGAGTCGTCCAGCGCCACGAACACCTGGTCGACGCTCGAGGGCTCGATCGCCTCGCCGGCCTTCGCTCCGAAGCCGATCCCCCTGCCCAGGAGCACGCGCTCGACGCCGCGCTCGTCGACGACGAGGACGACGCTCGAGTTGAGCACCTTCTTGATGGTCTGCATGCGTGTCTCCGTCGACGGCCGCGTCAGGGCTGGGGTGGGGGTGGCGGGGCCTCTGCCCGGAGAGCCGGACGGCGCCTCCGGGCAGAGGAGGATCATCCCAGATCCGCGCCGTTGGAGGCGATGACCTTCTGGTACCAGAAGAACGAGTCCTTCCGGTAGCGCTCGGTGCTGCCGTGGCCGAGGTCGTCCATGTCGACGTAGACGAACCCGTAGCGCTTCGAGATCTGCGAGCTGGAGGCGCTGATCAGGTCGATCGGCGCCCAGCTCACGTAGCCGAGCAGCTCCACGCCCTCGTCCACCGCCTGGATCATCTGCTCGAAGTGCGCGCGGAAGTAGTCGATCCGGTACGGGTCGTGGACCCGGCCGTCCTCGGTCAGCTCGTCGCGCATCCCGAGCCCGTTCTCGACGATGAACAGCGGCTTGCCGTAGCGGTCGTAGAGGTCGATCAGCGAGATCCGCAGCCCGACGGGGTCGATCTGCCAGCCCCACTCGCTCGACTCGAGGAACGGGTTCTTGACGCCGAGGACCGTGTTGCCGGGGGTGCGCTCGGCGTCGGGGCGCACGGACTCCGTCATCGACATGTAGTAGCTGAACGAGATGAAGTCGACGGGGTGCTCGCGCAGCAGCTCGACGTCGCCCGCCTCGAACGGGATCTCGACTCCGCGGCTCTCGAGCGCCCGCAGCGCCAGGCGCGGGTAGGCGCCGCCCGCCTGGACGTCGGTGCAGAGGTAGAGCATCCGCTCCTTCGCCTGCGTCGCCGCGACGTCGTCGGGGTGGCAGGTGTTGGGGTAGGTGGTCAGCATCGTGAGCATGCAGCCCATCCGCGACGCGGGCCACAGCTCCTTCAGCGTCCTCGTGACCGAGGCGGAGGCGACGAACTGGTGGTGCAGGGCCGTGTAGCAGGCCTGCTCCACGCTGCCCTCGACGGTCTCCTCGATGATCCCGCCCGAGGTGAACGGGTGGCGGATGATGCCGTCGATCTCGTTGAAGGTCAGCCACATGTCGACGAGGTGGCCGAAGCGCTCGAAGCAGGTCCGGGCGAAGCGCTCGAACAGCCCGATCGTGCGGCGGTCGACCCAGCCGTTGTGCTTCAGCGCGAGCGCGAGCGGAGGGTCGTAGTGCGAGAGCGTGACCAGCGGCTCGATCCCGAGGCGCCGCATCTCGGTGAAGAGGGCGAGGTAGTAGGCGATGCCCTCCTCGAGCGGCTCCGCCTCCTCCCCCGTCGGGTAGAGGCGGGTCCAGGCGATCGAGACGCGGAGGGTGGTGAAGCCCATCTCGGCGAACAGCGCGAGGTCGCCGGGGTAGCGGTGGTAGAAGTCGATGCCGCGGCGCTTGGGGTAGTACTCGGTGTCGTCGTCGGCCATCGCCGCCGTGATGCTCTCCACCGTGTTGCGGTGGTGGATCGCGTACTCCTTCGGGTCCGCCTTCGGCTTGTAGGAGGCGACGTCGCTGACCGCCGGGCCGCGCCCGCCCTCGCGCCACGCGCCCTCGACCTGGTTGGCGGCGAGGGCGCCGCCCCATCGGAATCCGTCAGGAAGCGCCATCGGCGAGCTCCTTCTCTTTCTGCGTCACGGTCATGATCCGGTCGCCGGCGGTGATCCGCTCGGCGGCCTCGACGAGCACGGTGTACTCGGCGGAGTTGGTCACGAGCACCGGGGTCGTGGTGTCGTAGCCGGCCGCGGTGATCGCGGCCAGGTCGGCGGTGAGGAGCAGCTGCCCGGCCTCGACCCGGTCGCCGACCGCGACGTGCGCCTCGAACGGCGCGCCGTCCAGCTGCACCGTGTCGATGCCGACGTGGATGAGCACCTCGACGCCGTCCGCGCGGCGCAGCCCCACGGCGTGGCGGGAGGAGAGCAGCGCGATGACCTCGCCCGCGAACGGCGCCCGGACGGCTCCGTCGGTGGGGCGGATCGCCAGCCCCTCGCCGAGCACGCCGGCCGAGAACACGGGGTCCGGCACCTCCGAGAGGGGGATGACGGAGCCGGTGAGCGGCGCCTGCAGCGCGAGCGGGCTCCCGGCGTCGGCCGCCACGTCGCCGAGCGCCTGGACGCTGGCGGAGGCGTCGTCGCGCCAGATGACGAAGGAGACGACGAACGAGACGGCGACCGAGATCAGCAGGCCGATCACGGCGTTGAGCAGGTTCCAGGGGTTCAGCCCGTCGATGAACATCGAGATGCTGGCGACGCCGGGGCTGACCAGCGCGAACGCGGCGACCTGCGTGGCGCCGATGTAGGCGCCTCCGACGACGCTGCCCGTGATGACGGAGACGAGGGCGCGCTTGTTCTGCAGCGTGACGCCGTAGAGCGCCGGCTCGGTGATCCCGAAGAGGGCCGAGAGGCCGCCCGAGAAGGCGGTGGCGCGGAGGGTCGCGCTCTTGGTGCGCAGGGCGATCGCGAGGCTGGAGCCGGCCTCCGCCGCGTTGTGGGCGAGCGAGGAGGCGAGGTAGAAGGTGTCCTTGCCCGCGCTGGCCATCGTCGCGATGGTCGGCGGGATGAACGCCTTGTGCATGCCGACCGAGATGATCAGCGGGAGCACGCCGGCCAGCAGCGCGACGGCCACCCAGCCGAGCGCCCCGTAGAGGCCGATCATCGCGCCGGTGAGCATGGAGCCGAGCCAGTAGCCGAGGGGGCCGAGCAGGAAGATCGTGGCCGGAGCGACGATCACGAGGCACATCAGCGGCACGTAGAACGTGCGGATCGGACCCCACGAGTGCTTCGTGAAGAAGCGCTCGACGACCGAGAGCAGCAGCACGGCCAGGATCGCCGGGAACACCTGGGCGTTGTAGGCGATGACCGGCACCGGGATGCCGAAGAGCGCGACGCCGCCCTCCTGGTTGAGCAGCGTCGTGAACGCCGGGAAGACCAGGACGCCGACGAGCCCGAGCGCGAGCGGCCGGTTCACGTCGAGCTTCTTCGCGCTCGTGTAGGCGACGAGCAACGGCAGGAGGCCGAACACCGCGTCCGGGATGGCGGACAGCAGCTTGAAGTTGTCGGAGGCCGGGTCGAGCCAGCCCAGCGCCGAGGCGAGGACGAGGAACGACTTGAAGATGCCGGCGCCCGCGATGGCCGGGATGATCGGCGTGAACACGCTGACCACGAAGTCCATGATCGTCGCGCCGAGGCGCTTGAGGGATCGCGGCTGCTTCGCCTGCTCTGCGGATGCGGTGGTGCCGCCGCGCAGCTTCTCGACCGCCGCGTACATCTCGCTGACGCCGCTGCCGACGATGACCTGCGTTTGAGGGCCGGTGACGACGCCGATCACGCCGGGCACCGCCTTCAGCGCCTCGACGTCGGCCTTCGCGTCGTCCGCCAGCGCGAACCGCAGACGGGTCGAGCAGTGCTGCAGCTTCGCCACGTTGGCGGCGCCGCCGACGTGCTCGAGGATCGCCTTCGCGCTCTCCTGGGTACTCATCGGTACTCCTCCGGGTGTGTGGGGACGCGCGCTTCCCTGCGCTGTGCTGCCCGGCCGTCCGTCGCCGTCCCCGCCCCCTCCGGCACCGTCATCGGTGCTCCGGCGGAGCGTCAGGAGGCGTCCGGGCACAAAAAAAGGATCCGACGACGCTCATTACGCGTTTCGTCGGATCCTGCCTGCACGACCAGTCACATGTCCGAGAGCGACGCTAACACGGGGGTGGGTGGGGCGTCAAAGTGCGCTGCAACGCGGTCTCGCAGGGCGTCGCCACCGATCGAGTACTCGGTCGAAGAGGAGAAGGTACTGGAGTATTCGATGACATCCTGATCACGTCGAGCTCAGCACTATCAGGAAGAAGTCTCCGCCATGGCACGGATCAGGTCTCTGCACCCCGGCACGCAACGCGTCACTGTCCACCAGACCGAGGTCGACTGCACCTATCAGGCAATCACGGCGGAGGACGGCACTCCGTACATCCACCTCTCGACATTCGGATCGGACAACCGCGCTTCCGGGCCCAAGAGCAGCCAGACCTTCCAGCTCGACGAGCGGACCGCCCGGGAGCTGATCGAGGTCCTGATCTCGACGTTCAAGTTGAACTAGGGCCGCTCCTTCCAGCAGTCGGCGTTGCGCTGCGATTCCAGCATGCGGCGATATCGGCTGCGATGGCGTCCGGGTCCTCGTGCTCCCAGTACCGGAGCACCTGCCAGCCCTCCCCGCGGAGCCGGGCGTCGGTGTCCCGGTCGCGCTCGGCATTCGTGGCGAGCTTGGGCGACCAGTACTGCGAATTCTGCTTCGGATGCGTTGCGTGGAGGGGACAGCTATGCCAGAAGCAACCGTCGATGAAGACTGCGATGCGGCGGCGGGTGAAGACGATGTCCGCCCGCCTGCGGAGGCCGCGCACAGGCCCGTAGTCGACCCGATAGCGCAGCCCCAGAGCATGCAGCCGGCGGCGGACAGCCAGCTCAGGCGCGGTGTCCTTTCGCTTATTGCCGCGCATCGTGCGGCGAGCGCTATCGGAGGACGCCCAGGACTCCGGCGCCTTCCCCCTGCTCACCCGCGCACTACCTGCCTGCTGGCGTCCTGATCACGGTCGCCACCGAGCGCGGGAGATTGGTCTGCATCGTCTCGTAGTCGATTCCGAGGAAGGACTTGAAGAGGGACGAGAAGACGACCTCGGCTCCCTCCACGGGGACCGCCATGCCGATCTGACGACGGACGCTGTCGCGGCCTCCGACGAATTCGTACTCGTCCGGGAACGTCTGCAGCCTGGCCCGCTCGCGGTTGGTCAGCGCGCGCGGCTCATCCCAGTGGTAGACGTGCGTCCCCCCTCCACCGGAGCCCGTCACGGTGTACGAGGGCTTGTCTCGCTCCAGCCGCTTGTAGATCTGGCTGATCGTCGCTCCGGTGACATTCAGGCGCAGGTGCTCCGGCAGCTCTGCGGTGAAAGCACTCTGCCCGGGCTTGATGTGCGTGAGCCGCTCGATGACCCAAGGCTTCTGCTTCGCCAGCTCGTTCTGCGTAACGAGCGGCCCGATCGGAGGGTTCTCGAGCCGATTGCCAGCCGAGTTGTCGATGTGCGCGTACGGCTCCGTGGCGGGGATCTGGAACTGCACGTCGAGGTCCTTCCGGATGCCGACAATGAGGATGCGGTGACGGCGCTGCGGGAGCCCGTACTGCTCGAACTTGTAGAGGTGGGGGGTGAGGACGTACCCGCCCTGGTCCCCCGCCCGCTCCAGCTCGCGGAGGATCTGACGGAAGGAGTGGCCGTCGTTGGCCCCCTTCAGATCGCCGACGTTCTCAGCGACGAACCAGGACGGGGAGTGCTCGTTCAGCACGTTCACGCCGTACTTGTACAGCGGCCCGAAGCGCCCCATCATCCCCTTGCGCTCGCCCACCCGGCTGAAGTCGTTGCAGGGGAAGCCGAAGGCGAAGCCGTCGATCGGAGCGAGCGAAGCGGTCTCGAGGACACGGACGTCGGCATGGATCACGGACTCAGCCGTCGCGCCGGGGATGTTCGACCGGTAGGTCGCGCACGTGTCGGCGTCGTAGTCGTTCGCCCACGCGTGCTGGAGCTCAATTCCGAGCTCCTGCGCCGCACGGTGCGCGCCCAGCGCCATGCCGCCCGGCCCGCAGAAGAGCTCACCCATCCTGAATTCCACGTGCTGCCTCTCGTTCCGCCCCGCGTCAGTGTGCATCCGGCCACCGACATCAGCCGATGCGCCCGATCCCACTCCTGAGCACGCCCGATCGGACGCGCGCTCGACGATCTCGTCCAGCGCCCGAGGGGCAGAAGCAGCTTACCTCGTGGACGGCCGAGGAGGCCGACGCAGCACCGCTTCTCCACGGCAGTCGGTCCTCCGGTGAGAGGAAGTGCTCACGGACAGCACTGCCCATGCACAAGGGAGGTCCTCGTGCCACGTAGGCTGTGCTGAGGTTCATCAAGGGGGCGGCTTGGAGCACGAGATCCTGGTTCCCGGCGTGGAGCTTCTCGAGTCGATGCGGTCTGTCGGCTACTCGTTTCAAGCGGCCATCGCCGATCTCGTCGACAACAGCATCAGCGCTGATGCGCGGAGAGTCGAGATCACTGGAGATCCGATCGATTCCTCATTCCTTACCGTTCTCGACGACGGCATAGGAATGAGCCCAGAAGAGGCGCGCACCGCGCTGCAGCTCGCGGGAAGCGCGCGGACGACGACACGCGCCGGCTCCGACCTCGGACGCTTCGGTCTAGGCCTGAAGACCGCATCGCTCTCCCAGGCGAGGCGACTGACGGTTCTCACCCGCAAGAACGGCGAGACGACCGCCCTCCAATGGGACATCGATCACGTGCTCACCACAGGGCAATGGTCACTCAGCATTCTCGGCGAGAACGAGTACGAGGCACTGCCCCGCGCTGATTCCCTGCTTTCTCGGAGCGCCGGCACACTGGTGGTCTGGCAAGAGCTCGACTACATGCTGGGCGCAGCGGCGCGCCCCGACGTCGTGATGGCTGAGCGCCTCCAGGATCTCAGGGGTCACCTCTCGCTCACGTTCCATCGCTTCCTGGATGACGGCACGCGGAATCCGCTCGTCATCACCGTGAATGGCATCGATGTGCCCGCCCTGGACCCCTTCCTCTCGAGAAACCCTCGGACGCAGGAGTCCTATCGGGAGCCTCTGACCATCGAGGGGCAGCGGATTGAGTTCCAGGCGTACACCCTCCCCCACGCCTCCGCACTCTCGAAGAAGGAGCGCGAGCGCTGGGATCTCGGTGCAGGCATGCGAGAGCGCCAGGGCTTCTACATCTATCGCAACCGCCGGCTGATCTCCTACGGTCACTGGTTCGGGCTGTCCCGGCGCGAGGAGCTGTCGAAGCAATCGCGCGTGATGGTCGACATCCCCAACACCGTCGATCACCTCTGGCAGCTGGACATCAAGAAGTCCCGAGCCGAACCTCCTCAGGCCTTCCGGACCCACTTCCGCCGGGTGATGGACCAGGTCATCGGGAAGAGCAAGCGGGTTCACACCTTCCGAGGTCGACGCGCAACAGGGGACACTGTCGCCAGGATGTGGGAGAAAGTGACCGAGCGCGACGGCTACCGTTACCAGATCAACGCCGACCATCCACTTGTCAGCGCGCTGCAGGAGACGCTGACAGACGAGCAGCGACGACAGCTCGGCCGACTGCTCGCTGACCTCGGACAGACCTTTCCTACCGCGGACCTCTACATCGAGGCGGCGAAGGGCCAGACCAGCTCTGCACCGTCAGTCACCACGACGGAGGTGCTGGAGCAGCTCTCCGCACTTCGACGCTCGGGCGGCTTCGGCAGCTTCTCCCCGGCGCAGGTCGCGTCGGTACTCCGGGCCACCGAGCCATTCGATCGCGTCGAGGACCTCGACGGACTCATCAAGCAGGTATGGAGCGCAAGCGCATGACGAGCACGGCAATCGAAACACAGAAGAAGATCCTGCTCGACGCTCTCAACATGACGCTGTTGAACGACCGGTCGATTCCGCTGGACGATCTCGAGACGAAGGCGCGCCTGCTCGCCCCGATTCTCGCACCCCAGCTCGGCGCGATAGATGTCGACGATGTGGTTGCTCGGGTGACTGAGGTGGGAAAGGTCGTGATCGATCTCATTCCGATCGTCGTCGACCCGGCGACGTTCAAGGAATGGCTCGCCGAACGAAGAGCCACGACGGACACCAAGCGGTGGAATGCCTACCGACAGCTCCTCGTCAATCGCGAGTGGAGCCCGAATGTCATCCAAAAGCTCGACGAATTGACGGATACTGTCCTCGAAAGCATGGGCGATCCGAAGATCCACGGCGAGTGGGCTCGACGCGGGCTCGTGATTGGAGAGGTGCAGTCAGGCAAGACCGCCAGCTACCTCGGCATTTTGAACAAGGCGATCGACTACGGATACAAGATCATCGTCGTGATCGGCGGGCACACGGAGGAACTCCGACGTCAGACCCAGCAGCGACTCGACAAGGACATGACCGGTGTCGACTCCGTCTACATCGCGGACAACATCGACTCCCGCTACGCGAACATGCGCATCGGCGTCGGGAAGATCGACTCCACGATCCAGAGCAACATCCTCACCACGACGCGCTCCGATTTCAGCGCCGCCAGCAAGAACGCCGGTGTCGTCGCCCTCGAGGGGGATACTCCGACGATCTTCGTCGTCAAGAAGAACGCGAGAGTCCTCGCGAACCTAGCCAACTACCTCGTCGGCCAGGCTCAGAACGGGAAGCTGAACGCTCCGTTGGTCGTGCTGGACGATGAGGCCGACTGGGCCTCCGTGAACACGAAGACGGAGGACGACGCGGCAGCGGTGAACAAGGTGATCCGCCGCCTTCTCGCCACTTCCAGTCGAAGCTCGTACCTGGCCATCACGGCGACTCCATTCGCGAATGTGCTCATCGACGACTCGGTCGACGAGGACCTCTTCCCCCGCGACTTCATCCAGGCTCTCGAGAGTCCCTCGAACTACACCGGAGTGGAGTCCTATTTCGGTCGGGAGACCGCCCCGGGAGTGCCGAGGCGCATCCGGACCGACGTGCAGGACTGCCTCGAAGTCCTTCCCTTCAGTCACAAGCGGACGGCACAGCTGGAGGAGTTGCCGACCAGCATGGTCAGGGCAGTGAGCACCTTCCTCGTGGGTACTGCGATTCGGCGGGTACGAGACGGCGAGACTCGTCCTGCGTCGATGATGATCAACGTCTCCCGATTCAACGATGTGCAGGAGAACGTGACCACGCAGGTCAAGCACTTCCTCGACGAGGTCACGCGAGCAGTGCTCGCGGAGTATGCGTTGCCGGAGGACGAGCTGGCAGATGGCAGGTCCTCAGCCTCAGTACTCGAAGACGTCTTCGAGGAGGAGTATCCGGGAACAGCGTCGTGGACTGACCTGCGACCGCACCTCCTCGACATTGCAGCCGAGATCACCGTCGTCCTGGTGAACAGCGGGACGATGGGCCCTCGCAACAAGCGCTTGAGCGAGATGTCACGGGAGGACCGTGAGGCCGAATCACGACTGCCAACGATCTTCGTCGGAGGCGATGTCCTCGCGCGGGGCCTCACGCTCGACGGACTGCAGGTGAGCTACTTCGTCAGGAAGGCAGCAGCCGCGGATACCTTGCTGCAGATGGGGCGGTGGTTCGGCTACCGACCGGGCTACGAGGACCTCGTTCGAGTGTGGATCGACTCTGCCGTCGTGGATCTCTTCAAGTACGTCGCAGATGTCTCGGACGATCTGCGCGGGTCCCTCCGCCTGATGAACTCCCTGAAGATGACGCCGCAGCAGTTCGGATTGAAGATGCGCAGGCACCCCGAGGCATTCCTGATCACAGCCGCGAACAAGCAGAAGAATGCTTTGCAAATCGAAGGCGAGGTGGATATTAATGGAGCTTTCTTCGAATCGTATGTACTGTCTTCAGAGACTGGGGACCTTGACCGGAACTTGAAAGCAGGAGTTGCTCTGGTGGAGACCTTGAAGACCCTGGAGGGCCCGGCCGCGAATCGCGGGTCACTCCTGTGGGAAAGCGTGCCCGCAGAAGTTGTCGCGCGCTTCTTCGCGCAATTTAGAGGTCATGACACCGAGACATTCTTCGGTCGCACAACCAAGAGCGACAAGGCACAACTGGCCGCGCACCTCGCTGATGCGGTGAACGCGGAGAGCTGGGATGTCGGATTCGTCACGGGCTCCGGGGATCAGTCGAGCGCGCTCGGACTTCCGGGTGATCCGAAGACCAGCCTCCGGACCGGAGTGGAGGCGAGCTCGGGGAAGTCACTGCGTTTTGGAAATCGACGCGTTGCAGCAGGATCCGACATCAAGAATGCGATGAATCAGGACGTCATCCGCGAGCTCGAGGCCGGTCTAGGTGCTGGCGAGCGACTCTCGGAGCCCACCATCATCCGCCATGCGTTGGAGCGTCCCCTGCTTCTCGTATACAGCGTGATCACTCAGACATTCACCGACGCGAGAGCCGAAGAGGTGCATGGCGCCGTGGTGAAAGACGACAAGCGGCCGAAGATACGAGCGGATGAACCGCTGGTCGCCGTCGTGGTGGCATTCCCGGTCTCCTCCGACGATGAAGAGCGGGCGGGAAGCAAGAAGGGCCGGGTGTCCCGATTCGTAGCGAACACGGTGTACGCGCGCATGAATCTCAATATGCAGTCGGCAGACGAGGAATCAGATGAGGGAGCCGCGTGAAGCTTGAAGAGGCCTTCGCCACCGTCCTTCGCGGGGAGGACGGCCAGGTCGTCCGGCTTCGTCATCTGTGGCTTCGCGTCTTCGTCCAGAACAGTCAGCGGCATCCGGCTCTCGTGCTTGAGCTTCCGTCAACGCTCGATTACTTCATCGACGGGGGGCGTGGCTTCTCAGTCCAGGTCTCGCAGACCCCTCAGACAGGACTCACATATTTGCGGATCACCTCCCTCGAGCCGGAACTCGATCCGGCCTTCCTCGTGCTCTGCCGGTACCTCCTCGAAGAGAGCCAGCGGGTCGACGGCGCGGAGGCGAGCGTGGAGGCGTTCGCACGCAGTCTCGAGGCGTTCCGGGACTTCCTCGCGAAGCCGCGCGGTCGACTTGGGGAGGACGCACTGCGAGGGCTGATGGCCGAGCTGACGATCCTCGAGATGATCCTCACCGCGGTGAAGACGCCGTCCACTGCCCTCCGGGACTGGAGCGGCCCCTTCGGCAACAGCAAGGACTTCATCTTCCCCTCGGGGCACTGCGTCGAGGTGAAGTCAGCCCACCGGCCGTCCATGGAGGTGACGATCTCGAGCCTGCAGCAGCTGGAACCTGCCAACGCGACGCTGCAGCTGGCAGTCCTGCCCATGGAGAGATCCGACGCATCGGACCAGGAGGCTCGCAACCTGCTCCAGCTCTTCGATGCCCTGGCGGCCGAGGCCGATCACGACCCGGGCTCCAGGAAGCTCTGGATCGATGCCGTCCACGCTCTCGGCTTCGACCGGGAGGACAGCTACTACGCCGACTGGTGGTTCCGGATCGGGGACATCCTGGCTTTCGATGTCGTGGACGAGTTCCCGCGCGTGCGCGCCGTCTCGGTTCCGGCCGCGGTGACGAGCGTCACCTACCGTTTGAACATCGCGTCGCTCGCCGACTACGCGAGCAGTCTTCGACTGCACTGAGCACGAACCGGAGCACAATCAATGACCTTCGAGGAAGCGCTTCGTGAGCGCATCGCCATCAGAGCGGAAGGCTCCTCCTCCTTCGCCGTCCAGGCTTTCGGCGAGGAGCTGGTGGCCCGTCTCCAGGAGGCGGAAGTCGTCTTCGATGCGACAGTCGAGCCTCTTCGCTGCTCCGGGCGGCGATCGAAGAAGCTGGAGATCCTCGGATACGCCGAGGACACCGCAGACGACTCGCTCGTCGTCATCGTCGGTGCTTACTACGACTCTCCAGGCTCGATCCTCACGAAGACGGAGGCACGCAAGATCTTCGGCGCCGGCGAGGCGTATCTCGAGCATTCGGTGGACGGCTGGCTCTCCGAGAACCTCGAGCCCAGCTCCCGCGAAGCGGAGTACGCGATCTACTTCCGCGAGAATCTGGCGAAGTTCAACCGTCTGAAGTTCATCCTCGTCACCGATGCCACGCTCAGCTCCCGGGTCACCACCATCGAGGATGAAGTCGTCGCCGGCAAGCCCGCGTCGTACTCCATCTGGGACCTCCGGCGATTCGAGGAGCTGGCTGCCTCCGAGAGTGGCCGCGATGACATCCGGGTCGACCTCACGGAGTGGATGCCGGAAGGCCTCCCCTGCCTCATCGGCGCGGAGAACGGCGCCGCCGCGACGAGCTATCTCGCGGTTCTTCCTGGGCGGCTCCTGGCTGATGCCTTCCAGCGCTACGGTAGCCAGCTGCTCGAGTCGAACGTCAGGACCTTCCTCAGCGCACGCGGGAAGGTCAACAAGGGAATCCAGTCGACTCTCGCTGAGGAGCCCGACATGTTCCTTGCCTACAACAACGGCCTCACGACGACCGCCACGGGGGTGACGGTCGAGCAGCGGGACGGCGCCAGCTTCATCACCTCGATCGACAACTGGCAGATCGTCAACGGAGGACAGACGACGTCGTCTCTCGCGCACTTCGTCCGGCTGGCGAAGGACCGCTCCCTGGAGGGCGTCTTCGTCCAGATGAAGCTGGTGACGGTGGCTCCGGCTCAGGCGGCGGATCTGGTCGCCAAGGTGTCCCGCTACGCGAACAGCCAGAACAAGGTGAGTGAAGCCGACTTCTTCTCGAACAGCCCCTTCCATGTGCGACTCGAGCAGATCAGCCTGCGCGTCAAGGCGCCCGCCCGAGACGGGGTGCAGTTCGGCACCGGCTGGTTCTACGAGAGGACCCGCGGTCAGTACGAGAACACGAGGAACGCGCGGACGCCTGCAGAGCAGCGGCGCTTCGAACTCGAGTTCCCGAAGAGCCAGGTCATCACGAAGACGGACTGGGCGAAGTTCGCCTTCTCCTGGGAGCAGAAGCCTCACGAGGTCAGCCGGGGTGCGCAGAGCAACTTCATGGCGTATGCGGTGGCGACCGACCGCCTGTGGGAGCAGTCGGCCGATGCAGTGAACGACGACTACTACCGGCAGAGCATCGCCAAGGTCATCATGTACAACCGACTGAGGGCGGCCGTCATGAAGGCGGACTGGTACGAGGGCGGATATCTCGCCAACATCGTCGCCTACGCGATGTCCAAGTTCGCCTTCGAGCTGGGCCGTAAGATGCCCGACCACCGATTCGACTTCGACCGAGTGTGGCGTCAGCAGGCGCTTGGTCCGATCACCGAGGAGGCGTTGCTGGGGATCTCTCGAGCCATGCATGCAGTGCTCACCGATCCGGACCGGCCTCAGAAGAACGTGACTCAGTGGGCGAAGCAGAACGCCTGCTGGGACTCCGCGCAGAAGAAGCGGGTGGTTCTGCCTCCTGCGCTGGTCGATGAGCTCACGCTGACCAGCGCTGCGCACGCGGCACCGGGAGCACCCAGCGCGACCACACCGGAAGGTGGTTCGGTGGTGGAGTCGGTTGCTCGGGTTCTGCGCGTCGATCCCGCGGTCTGGGCGGCTGTGCTCGGTGAAGGAGTCGTGCGAGGCATCGTCAGCCCCATCGAGCGCGCTCTGATCGAGCGCCTCGCCGTCCCCGGTACCGTGCCCAGCGAGAGGCAGGCGGCCCGAGCGCTCGCTGCGCTGGACCGCAGCGCCGAGCACGATCTCGTCGCTGCCGACGCCTACTGACGCCGACCTCGCGCCGGCTGCTTCAGTCGGCGGCTCGATCGCGAAGGAGTGCGGCCAGATCGGCCTCGCCGCGCTCTTCCAACCGGAACAGGACGTCTGAGGCAGATGCGCTCCGATCGAGGCCGACGGCGATGGCCAGAGCGCGATCATCCTCAGCCGAGACACCGGTCAGCGCCGTGACGTCCCCCGAGTCCTCCACTGCCGTCACGGTCACCCGATCTTCAGCGAAGTCCAGCCGGACGACGTCCCCGCCGGCGCTGTCGATCGTGGCGAGAGCGGCTCGGATGGTCCCCATCTGCGGCTGAGTCCCCTCCCACGTGACAGTGACGCCCCAATCATCGCCGTGCCAGCGCTTCCGCTCGCCGGGCGCGAGCCCGAGCGCGAGCGCCACGCCTGAGGACAGCACCGTGCCGCTCCCGCGGAGGTGCTCGGCCGTCACCTCGAGCCGGAAGGCGACCCTCTCGTCGTCGAGGAAGTAGAGGTTCTTCGTCAGGCCAGGCCGCTTGCGGACGGCGGCACGCCGCTCCGCGAAGCGGACCACTCCGGCGCGGGTGACGAAGGGCCAGCCCGCCGCGTAGCCGCGCACGCTGCTCGCGGCCACCGACAGCCGCTCCGGGAGGTCCTCGAGGAGTGCGTCGAGTGCGACGGCGCCGTCGCTCCGCTCCACCTCCGCTGCGATCGCGTCCTTGATGCTTGTGTAGACCTCACCGCCCCATTCCACGAGCCCCCAGTCGCCGCGGCCGACGCGGATGAGCCGATCGTCGTTCGCGAGCGCGTTCCGGATCGACCGAGGCTCCCGCTCCCCCTCGAAGGCGGCCTCGATCCACTCGATCGACCGCGGTGCTCCCTCGACACTCAGGAGCGCCACCGTCAGATCTCCGATGGACGCCCGGCGCGTCCTCGCCCACACGTCGCCGATCCTCACGTGACCGAGCGCGGTCATCCACTCGACGACGCGCTTCTCAGAGAGCGCCGTCCACTCCGCGAAGGACGCGAGCACGTCCGAGTGGGAAGCACCGCCGTGCTGGTCGGCGAGGTCGGCGAAGCGGACCTCCGTCTCCGACCGGGCGCCACCGAGGGAGGGGACGGCGAACCAGTCGCCGTCTCCCTCGAATCCGTCGTCGACCGCGTCGAGAACGGCCAGCGCTGTCGTCCCGTCGTCGTCGACGGGATCGAGGAGTCCCGGGACGGAGGCGAGGAGTTCGACGTGCGAGAGGACGCCGATCCGCGACCTCACTGCCGCGGCTCGGAAGGCCAGGCCCTCGTCCCGCTCCAGCCAACTCGACGTCGCTTCCCGCACTCGGACCTCGATCTGACGGACGCGCTCCCGCGTCACCCCGAGGCGCTCGCCCAATTGGTCCAGGGTCACCCGGCGACCGCCCACATGGCGCCCGAGGAAGATCATCCGCTGACGGTCATCGAGGGCGGCGAGGTGGACGCCGAGCTGCTCGGGCAGGGAGGCGAAGCCCGAGCCGTCGCCGACCCACTCGTCCGAGGTCAGCGCGTCGAGCAGAGCCCATGCCTCGACGACGGCCGCGGGAGCAGCACCGAGGTCTCGCGATGCGGAGAGCAGTGGGGCCTCTCCCTGTCCGAGAGCCTGTCGCCATGACGCTGCGACCTGCACCGCGTCCAGGAGCTTCGTCCTCGGGGTGGCCTCCGCCGCCTGACGCGAACGCCGTGTGAGCGCGGCGGAGACGGCGGGAGGAGCCGGCGACGTGCTGTTGGAGCGGATCGCCTCGTCGACGGCCCAGCCGAGCAGCTCGGTCGCGCTGCGCGCCCCCATGCCTCGGAGCACCATCACGCCTCGCACTCTCATGGGGGCGAGAGCCTCGAAATCGGTGATGTCCTCTCGGATCAAGACGTTGCGGAGGCGGACGCTCTCCACTTGGCCTGGAACGTCGCGGGCGCTCACGGCCGGGAAGAGCTCGCGAAGGGTCGACGAGGTGCGGTACTCGAGGATGTGCTCGACGATCGCGGAACGGGCGCTCGGGTCGTCCAGGTCCCGGCCGGTCAGGGCTGCTCGGAGCTCCGCCCTGTCGGCGGTGGCATGCCCTTCCAGCCAGGGGAACGCGCCGCTCCAGGCGCTCGGCAGATCCGATTCGAAGGCGAAGTCCTCGTATGCGCTCGCGGCCATCGGGGCCCCCTCTCAGCTCCGCCATTCTGGTCTGCGCAACCGACATCTGTCGCCCGCACCACGTCCAGGCTTGACCGAGGGGCAGTCGAAGTGCTCAGTGCGTCGCGACGAAGACCAGGCCCGACGCGAGCAAGAACACGAGGACGGCAGCCACTGTGCCGATCGCGGGGATCCACCAGATCCGACGCGACGTGTTCGGCCGGACGAGTGCGACGACCGTCACGATGAAGGTCAGGGCGACGACTCCGGGGACGAGCACGGTCGTCGTGCTCAGGAGCCCGTAGTCGAATTCGCCCGGAGCTCCCCCCGCACCGATCTATCGCCAGCTGCTCGACCAGCACGAAGAAGGACAGGACGACGCCGAGGACCAGCAGGAGGACGACCAGCAGGATTGCGGTCAGGCGGTCCGCGCGGGCGGAGAGGCGACGGCGGAGCGGCGGGGGAGGTGACAACCGATCGAACGGGTCCCGTTCGCCCCAGTCCGAATCCGAATCGAAGGCCATGGAGCCGCTCGAGATAGTGGAGCAAAGCGGATGAGCATCTCCGATCGCATGGCATCAGTGCGGGTCAGCACGTGGCCAGCACCGCTTCCGCCGCCTCCCGGTCCTGCGCCCCGACCGCCAGCCCGTACTCGCTGAGCACCCCCACGAACTGCTCCACGTACCCGCAACGCAGCTCCGCGGCCGGAGGCAGCCACTGCCCCGGGCCGGCGTCGCTCTTCGCGCGGTTGGTCTGCTCGGAGGCGGCGACGAGGTTCGCGGGGTCGTTCGCGAAGGCGAGGCGCTGGTCGTCCGTCCACGACCAGGCGCCGTGGTGCCAGGCCCAGCCGAGGGCGACGACGTGGTCGATCTGCACGAGGCGGGACGTGTCGGTCCCGGAGACGAAGGCGACCGAGGTGCCGTCGTAGGGGTCGATCAGGGTGCCGGTGAGGACCTTGCAGTCGCGGGTGCCGGGCTTGAACACAGGGGCGAGCAGGTCGCGGCCGAGGACGTCGTTGCGGGTGTCGCAGCCGTTGCGGTCGACGTCCGACCACGCCTGTCCGAAGAGGTCGCGGTCGTAGGGGACGGCGGCGGGGCCTTCGACCGAGGGGAGAGCGGCCAGCGTCGCGAGGGACGGAGCGGACGGCTCCGTTTCCGGAGCGGACGGCTTGACGTCCGCCGAGGGGCTGCTCGGCGCGGGAGCAGAGGGGCTGCTCGGCGCGGGAGCAGCCGGACTGCTCGACGCCGCAGAAGCACCGGCCGAGGAGGACACCGCCTCCGGTCCGCCTCCTCCCGCCGTGTCCGACAGCGCGACGGCGGCGACGGCGAGCGCCGCAGCCCCCAGCAGAGCGAGGATCGCACCAGCCCGTCGACGAGGGCGCCGGCGCACGGGGGACGTAGGCCAGTGGCGCATGATCGACCCCTCCTGCGATGAGACCCGCGATGCGGTCGACGCGACGCGCCTCCTCAGTATGCGGAGTGACCCGCTCCGGGCTCGACGGTCGGGCGGAGGGTCGGGAACAGGGGGCGGCCGCGCGGAGCGACAGCGTCGACGGCCGGGATCGAGCCTCCCGGAGGCCACCTCGTCGCGCCCGCGTCGTCGACCCGCGCCTGCTTGACTGCTCCCATGGAGATCTTCATCGGAGTGGTCGGCCTGCTCGGCGGGCTGGTCATCGCCGGGCTCGCGGTCGTCGCGGTGGTCATCGGACGGCGGCGGGCGATGCCGGCGTCGCTGGTCGACGTCGAGGTGCGGCTGACGCACGCCGGGGACGACTGGTGGCGGGTGGGCGCGCGGGTGCGCAACTCCGGCCGCTCGCTCGTGCCGGTGACGAGCTACAGCGACGGGCGGCCCATCTCGGTCGATCTCGGCGGGGCCGTGTCGGCGGAGTGGTACGGGTCGGCTCCCCGGTCGGACGCGTGGCGGATCGATCCGGCGGTCGGGCTCCTCCTCGGACCCGTCGCGCTGGAGCGCGGGGCCGACCTGGGGGCGACCATCGTCGTGCGCGGGCGGCCGCAGGTGCGGATCGACGCGCCGCTGCGCTACGTGCCGGTGCGCGAGAACGTGATCGAGTCGCAGACGCCGGACGCCGCTCCGGTCTGGGGCGTGTCCGAGGCCGCGGCCGCTCCGGCAGCAGCGCCGTCGTCGGCTCCCCCCGCGCCGATCCGGCCGCGCCAGCAGCGCCCGAGGGACGCCGACCCGAGCCGCGCCGAGCGCGAGAGCGTCCTCCGCGGCGGCTTCGGAGTGTGGGCGGCGATGATCGCGGGCGGCGCAGGAGCCGTCGGCGTCGCGATCGGGATCGCCCTCGAGCTGGCCGGCGTCGAGGCGTCGGGGCTGGGCGGCGCGGGCATCATCCTGATCGCGGCCGGCTTCCTCGGCCTGGTCGGCACCCTCGTGATCCGGCTGCTGCGCCGCTGGCTCGAGCCGCCCGCCCTCTGGCGGACGCCCGCGCAGCGCCTCCGCCGCCCCGGGACGATCACCGTCCTCATCCTGAGCTACGCCGGACTGGCGCTGTTCTGCACCGAGTTCGCAGCGCAGTCGGTGACGGGCGACACGACCTGGGTGGCCGGTGTCGCCGTGCTGATGCTGATCGCCGCGCTAATCGGCATGGGACTCGTCGGGTTCCTCCGCCTGGTCGTCCTGCTCGGCGTGCGCCGCGCCTCCCGGGAGACCCCGTGACCCGTGAGGTCGTCGTCGTCGGAGCCGGCCTGGTCGGAGCGGCGACAGCCCGCGCCCTCACCGAGCGCGGCGATCGCGTGGTGCTCGTCGAGCAGTTCGAGCGGGGCCACGACCGCGGCTCGTCCCACGGCGCGACGCGCATCTTCCGCCGCGGCTACCTCGAGGACGACTACCGCGCCCTCACCGGACGGGCCGGGCGCGCCTGGGCACGGCTCGAGGCCGAGACCGGCCGCCGCCTGCTGCACCCGGTCGGCGCGATCGACCACGGCGACCCCGCCGTCCTGGCCGCCGTCGAGGCTGTCCTCCTGCGCGACGGGATCCCCGTGGTGCGGATCGAGGCGGACGAGGCGCAGCGGCGCTGGCCGGGACTCCGCTTCGAGACCGACGTCCTGCTGCACCCCGAGGGCGGACGCCTCGACGCGGCGGCCGCGATCGACGCGATGCTCGACTCCGCCCTCGGACGCGGCGCCGTCCTCCGGACGCAGACGCGGGTGCTGGGCATCGAGGAGCGCGCCGACGACGTGCGCGTGCTGACCACCGACGGCGCCATCGAAGCCGACGCGGTCGTCGTGGCCGGCGGATCCTGGACGCCTCCGCTCGTGGACGGCCTCATCCGCGCGGCCGGCCGACGCCTCCCTCCGCTGCGCGTCACGCAGGAGCAGCCCGCGCACTTCGCGACGGACCTGCCCCTCGACTCCTGGCCGAGCTTCGCCCACCACCGCGCCGGCCTGCCCGTCGTCTACGGGCTCGCGACGCCCGGAGTCGGGGTGAAGGTGGGCGAGCACAGCACCGGAGTCGTCGTCGATCCGGACGAGCGCACCTTCAAGCCCGAGCCCGGAGCGCTCGCCCGCCTCGTCGGCTACGTCGCGGAGTGGATTCCGGGCGTGGACGCGGCGAGCGCCACTCCGATCAGCTGCCTCTACGACAGCACGCCCGACGAGGACTTCGTGCTCGACCGCGTGGGCCGCGTGACTCTGGCGACCGGGTTCTCGGGGCACGGCTTCAAGTTCGGTCCGGTCCTGGGCGAGCTGCTCGCGGACCTCGTCGCCGGCGGGGCGGCGCGGGAGCGGTTCCAGCTGCTGCCGGTGTGAGGGGCGGGTGCGTCCGGAGGAGCGGCTTCCGACCGGGGAGCAGCGGCTTCTGACCGGGGAGCAGCGGATGGATTCCGACGCAGCAGCGTCTGCTCAGCGGCCTGCCGGGCCTGTTCCGCGCTGCTCGCGGCCGTCCGGGTCGAGGAGGACGGCGTCGTCCCAGCCGCTCGCCGCCGCCGTCGCACGGGCCTTCGCGGGCGCGCGCCGAGCCACCGCGACGACGATCAGCACCCCCAGCATCACCAGGGCGGCGGTCTGCAGCGGCGGCGCGACCATCGCGAGCGCCTGCCGCACGTAGAGCTCCGGCGGGACCGTGATCGAATCGCCCTGGTACTGGTTCGGCAGCAGGAGGACCACGACCGGGAGCGCGAGCACTGCGGCCCAGAGGACGACGGTCACCGCGATCGCGGCGGCCCAGAGCAGGCGGACCCGCGTCATCGGCGGGGAGCCCTCAGCAGCGGGACCACGACAGCCAGGCCGAGCGCGATCAGGCCGACGGTGAGGAACGGTCCGATCGCGTTGTCGCTGAGCACGCGCAGGTACTGCTCGGGCCCGAAGGCGCTCTGCGACGGCGAGTAGTCGTACCAGCTGTGGGAGCTGTTCCAGAGGGCGAGGAGTCCGACGAGGACGCTCACGCCGCCGACGACCCCCAGGGCTCCGGCGATGCGGCGAAAGGGGACGGCGGGGCGGGGGTCGGCGTCGGTCGCGTCGCGACGGTCACCGGAGCCGGGTGCCGCGTCGCGGGGAGCGGAGTCGGGTTCGGCGGGGAGCGGGACGGTCGGCTCGGTCGGGAGTGGGACTGTCGGCTCTGCGGGTCGGGGCGCGGTCGGCTCCGCGGGTGTCGGGACGGCCCGCACCGCCGCTCTCGCGCGCTCCGGAGCGGTGAGTCGGCCGGAGACTCGGGAGCCCGTCGGGCCGCCGACCGATCGCACGTCCTCGTGCTCGGGAGCGGACCCGCCGCCTCTCCGGCCGGCCGAGCGCCCGGTGCCCGCGGCGCCGCCCGACAGGAACGGGGAGCGGAGGCGCTCCTCTCCGCTGCCGCGCCGCTCGGCGCCGCGTCCGTCGTAGCCGCGCTGGAAGCCCGCGTGGTAGCGCGGGTCGGTGCCGCCCTCGTCCGTCCCGCCGCTCTCGCGTGGGGAGCCGTCCGCTCCGGTGCTCCGCGCCATGCCGTCCCCCGCTTCGTGCAGTCGGGCCATCATGTCGCACCTCGCCCGCTGCGGGGAGGTGCCGGGCGGAGCTCGGGGGGCGGTCGACGGAGGCGGGGGTTCAGCGCCCGGCCGCGGTGGTGCGCGACGGGAGGCTGACGATCCCCGCTCCGACCAGCAGCAGGCCGATCGTCACCGCCGTCAGCGCCGACCAGCCTCCGGCTCCGACGGCCAGGCCGAGGAGCCAGCCGCCGGCGGCCGAGCCCGCGTAGAAGGCGATCGTGTAGACCGCGCCGGCGTGCCCACGGAGTGCCGGAGCCGCGCGCGCTCCCGTCCAGGCGGCGCCGGTCGCGTGCAGGGCGAAGAAGCCGGCCGTGAAGACGAGGAGTCCCGCGATCACCACGGCGACGTTCTCGGCGAGCATCACCAGCAGTCCGACGATCATCAGGGCGACGCCGATCCGCATGACGAGGCGGGGGCCGATCCGCGGCCCCCATCTCCCCGCGAGCCGGGAGGAGACGGTTCCCGCGAGGTAGGCGGCGAAGAGGAGGGAGACGAGCGCGGGCGCGAGTGCGAACGGGGGCGCCTCGAGCCGGAACGCCAGGTAGTTGTAGACCGCGACGAACACGCCGACCGCGAGGAACGTCTGCAGCGCGATCGCGACGAGCATCGGATCGCGGAGCACCTGCGCCGTCTTTGCTCGCCAGCCGCCGGGAGCAGTCTCGCGCGCGCCGCCGCCCCGGGGCGCGAGCACCGCGAAGACGATCGCCGCCGCTGCGCAGACGGCCGTCACGACGAGCAGGGCTCCGCGCCATCCGAGCGCCGCCGCGAGCGGTCCGGCGAGCAGGCGTCCGGCGGCACCGCCGATCGTGGTCCCGGAGACGTAGGCGGTCGCGGCGGCCGTCGCTCCGGCGCCTCCGACCCGGTCGTGGATCGCCGCGACGGCGAGCGCCGGGACGGCACCCAGTGCTGCTCCCCCGAGGAAGCGCAGGACGAGCAGGAGCTCGAAGGTCGGGGCGACGCAGGCGAGCAGCGCCAGGACCACGGACGTGAGGACCGCGATCCGCATGGATTCGAGCCGTCCGATGCGCTCGGCCACCGAGGCCCACGGCAGCACCGAGAGCGCCAGTCCGAGGGTCGCGGCCGAGACGGTGAGCGCGGCGTCGGACGGGGCGAGGGCCCATTCCCGCGCGAGCTGCGGGAGGACGCTCTGCACGGCGTAGAGCTCGGCGAAGGTCGCGACCCCGGCGGCGAGGAGGGCGATGGTCAGCCGCCGCTGCGAGAAGGGCGCCGCTGCGCGCATCGGTCGGGTGCGTGCGGCGGTGCTCATGATTCCGACGGTAGACCGCCTGCGGGTGCATCACTAATGCCCTTTCTCGTACTGTTCATGCGTTCTGGTCATGTCCGGATCTAGGGTGGTGGCGTGTCCGACGACTGGCCCGCGACCCTCCGCCTCCTGCCCCTGCTCGTCGCGGTCGCCCAGACCGGGAGCGTCACGGCGGCGGCCGCCGAGCTCGGGATCCCGCAGCCGACCGCGAGCCGGTCGCTCGCCCGGCTGTCCGGCCTGGTCGGCACTCCCCTGGTCCGCCGGGAGGGCCGCGGGGTGGTGCTGACGGAGGCGGGGACCCGTCTCGCCGAGGTCGCTCAGGACGGCATGTCGGTGATCCGCGCCGGCCTCGCGGAGGTGCGGCAGGCGGGCGACGTGGAGCACGGCCGGATCGACCTCGCCTTCCAGACGCTCCTCGGGGAGAGCTTCGTGCCGGATGTGATCCGCCGGTTCCGCCGACGTTGGCCGCAGGTGGGCTTCGGGCTCCGTCACGGCTCCCGAGCCCTCTGCCTGAGGGCCGTGGCGGAGGGCGAGTCCGAGCTGGCGATCGTCGCGGATCCGCCCGATCTCCCCGGAACCACCACGACGACCCTCTACTCGGAGCCTCTTCTCGCGGTCGTGGACCCCCGTCATCCGCTGGCCTCGCGGCGCTCGGTCACGGTGGAGGACCTCCGCGGCCTCGACCTGATCATGCTGGCGCCCGGCTACGGCCTCCACGAGTCGGCCCGGCGCCTGCTCGCCGTGGACGGCCGCGACCCCGTGCCGGCGTTCGAGGTCGGCGACTACCGCGCCGCCCGGGGACTCGCGGCAGCCGGCCTCGGACTCACGATCCTGCCGCCGAGCCCGTCCTCGGTCGACGACGACGTCCGCGAGATCCCGATCGACGATCCGGGCGCGAGCCGTGAGATCGGTGTGCTCGCCCGCGACACCGGAAACCCGGTCGTCCCCGAGTTCCTGCGGGCCCTGCACGCCGCGGCGGCCGCCCGGCGCCGGTGACCGCTGCTCGGCTCTGCTGTCAAGCACAGGAAGCGGAGGCCCTTCGTGCAGCAAGCTTCGAGAGGATCCCCGCACCGCCAGCGACACCCCCCTCCCCCCGCTCCTGCACCACGTCACCGAGGACGGCCCCGGTCATGATCCTTCTCCGCACCCACGCCAACCGCTGGACCGCGCGCGCCCGCCGCAGCGGCGTCGTCCTCGGCATCATCACCCTGGTCTCCGATCTCCCCCGCCCGGCCTACCGGACGGTCCGCCTCGACCCGACGAGCGGCGAGCGCGTCCTGCTCCGCGACACCGCCGAGCTCGAGGAGGCCTTCGCCGTGCTCCTCGCCGGGCTCGAGCGCTCGCGCATCGCGGCCTCGGCATCCCCAGCCGAGTCGGCTCCCCCGTGCGCCCCGGTCGACGCGCCCGTCGCGGTCGCGGACGACCTCGAGGAAGCCGCCTGACCCGACGGCGTCCTTGCGGGGAGACCCTCACCGCGCATCAGGTGCCGAGCTCTCCGCCCGCCTCCTTCACACTCGACGTGTCGGATCCACGTGCCGTGACACCTCGACCGGCGGATCCGCCCTCGGCAGGTCCCGCGGACCGATGACCCGTCGGAGCCGGGCCGACCTGCGCGACCGCAGGAGAGCCCGGCGCCAGCGCGGATCGGTGCGGGCTCGGAGGTGGGGGTCGAGCGGGCGGAAGCCTCCCGCGGTCCGCTCCTCGATCAGCACGATCGTCGCGGTCGCGAGGTGCAGTCTCCGGACCGGCTCCCTCTCGGGATGCGGATGCCCGGAGCGCGTGCGGAGCTGCTGCTCCAGCTGCTCCGGGTCGGCGGACCACCAGGTGCTGACGCCGACGCGTCCATCGGGGAGAGGGAAGCGCTCGGTGATGCGGTACGGGAGGCCGTGCTCGGTCATGCAGTAGTGCCTTTCGAGGAGAGGGTCCGGGAGCCCGGGCCGCGCTGCAGCGGCCCGGGCTCCGGTTCACGAGGTGCGGGTCGAGCGACGGCGCAGCGCCGTCAGAGCGCCGCCGGCCAGGAGCAGAGCGCCGGCTCCGGCCGCGAGGGGCCCGGCCGCCGCTCCCGTCGAGGCGAGCACCGTCGGCACGAGTCCGACCGGAGGCACCGCCACCTGGGCGCAGCTGGCTCCACCGTCGTCCGCGCACGGGTGCAGGACGGTCGTCGGATCGAAGCCCTCCGGGACCTCGGTCAGGCGTGCCCGGTTGGGGATGGTCCACGCGTCCACGCCGTCGGAGACCCGTCCGGTCACGGTGAACGTCGTCGACGCTCCCGGGGCCAGAGACAGGTTCTCGACAGTCAGGTCGGACGACGCCGGGCCGCCGTCCCGGGAGATCGTGACGTCGCTCAGGTGCGCGAGCTCGGGGATGTCGGTGAGGGTCACCCCGTCCGCCGGCCGAGCCCCCTCGTTGGCGACCACGATCCGGAACCCGGCACGCCCGCCGTGGTCGACCTGATTCCCGATCGCCGTCTTCTCGATGGAGAGCCTTCCCTCGACGGGCGGCACCGGGATCTCGGCGCAGGACGACGTCGCATCGTCAGCGCAGGCGTTCGCGACCGTCGGCGGGTCGAAGCCCTCGGGCTGGTGGGTGATCGAGACGCGGTTGGGCAGGGTCGCGGCGTCGTACCCGTCGGCGACCCGGCCGCTGACGTGCAGCGACACCTGGCCGCCGGCGGGGATGTCGAGACCCGTGACGGGCTCCGTGGCCGGCTGCGTTCCTCCGGCGCCGTTCTCGATGGTCGCCTCGAGCAGGTGGTCGAGCGTCGGGACGTCGGTCACGGTCACGTCCGTCGCGTCGACCGTTCCGGTGTTCGCCACGACGATGTCGAAGCCCGCCGTGCCGCCGTGCTCGGCGCTCGCCTGGGACGCGGTCTTCCGGATCAGGAGCGACCCCTCGCCGATGTCGTGCGGGACGGTGGCGCAGGGGTTCGCGTCGGTCCCCGTGCCGGACGAGGCGGGAGCGAAGGGCGCATCGGCGAGGCAGGCCGTGTTCGTCAGCGCGCGGTCCCCCTCGCCGGTCACGATCACGTCGAAGGTCAGCTCGGCCGTCGCCCCGACCGGCAGGCTGCCGGCCGCCCAGGAGATGCGGCCCGTCTCCGCATCGATCATGGCCGTGCCCTGCGAAGCGCGGAGGGAGCCGGAGTCGAGCTCGGCGTCGTCGAGCACGCCCTTGTCGAGGTAGTCGATGACGGCGGCGTCGGAGTAGTCCCCGGTCCCGTCCGAGGTCAGCGTCACCCGGTAGGGCACGCGGCCGCCGCGGAGCAGCGGAGTGGCGGAGTCGACCGACGAGGTCTTCGCGATGGTCACGTGCGGCGCGAGCGGATCGAGGCGTGCGACCGCGACCGCACCGTCCGAGCCGTAGGCCCAGTCGTCGATCGCCCGCAGGTCGCCGTAGGAGCCGTGCACCGAGTCGTTGGCGTTGGGGACGCGGCCCCGCCCGGAGTCGTCGCCCTCCCAGCGGTGCACCCCGCCGGACGAGTCGGTGCCGCCGTCGCCGGACGTCACCGCGGAGGTGCCGGAGTACCGCTCCGAGTTCGATCCGGCGAGGAGCGAGTCGTCCCAGTGGACCATCGACGGGTCGTCGCCGCCGCCGGTCGACCTCACGACGGACACGCCGCCGGCGGACGTCTCGGCGTCGACCCGCGTGAAGTGGAACTCGTTCGTGCGGCCGATGGAGGCGCGGAAGGTGACGTCGGGGTCGGTCACGTCGACCGCCCCGCCCTTCGCGTCCCGTCCGTCCCAGTCGACCGAGAAGGGACCGGTCGTCCCCGCGATCCGGGTGAGGTGCACGTCGCGCTCGCCGTCGTAGGAGCCGTCCCCGTCCGCATCGACGTCCACGACGACGGTGCCCGGCTGCGTCCCCAGGACGCCCGTGAGCGTGCCCGCGTCGGAGCCCGCGGACGACCGCCGGAAGGCGAGGCCCTCGATCGTCGGCGCTTGGTAGGGCGGAGCGATCGACTCCGGCAGGTCGGACGACGGCGGGTCCAGGAAGAGCTTGTAGGTCTGCAGGCCGTCGATCCCGGAGCGTCCGGACGCCTGGACGTACTGCGCCCCGATGCCGCCCGCCTCGCTCGACTGCGGCATGGGGACCGAGAGATAGGACGGATCGGACGACCCGACCTTCACGTTGCCCTTGTTCGTGGCCTGGACCGTCGAGGCGACCCCGTCGTAGCCGCGCAGCCCCAGCTCGTAGCGGGCGCCCGTCTCCGTGACGGCGTGGAGCGTGAAGGACGAGCGCCTCTCCTCGGGCGAGGAGTAGGACTCCTTCGCCCCGGACTGGATCGCATAGGACTCGGACCACACCCGGCCCGCGACCGCCGCGCCCCGCGCGTCCTGGACGCCGATGCTCCAGACGAGGTTCACCGGCGCCGTCACGTCGTCGTCGGACACCCGGATCTGGAAGACCCCGGTCTCGTCCGCCACGAACGAGCCGCCGGCGGACACCGAGGGCGCCGCTCCGGGCGCGAAGTCCTGCTCGTCGAGGACGGCTCCGCCCGGAGCCGTCACCCGGGCGGTACCGCCGCCGGTCTCGCCCTCGCCGGTGCCCGAGCCCGCCTGGAGCGGGTGGAGGTCCACCCGGAGCGTCTCGCCCTTCTGGACCCAGGCCGAGACGGTCGTCACGCCGGCGTTCGTCGCGCCTCCCTGCAAGAGGGTGTTCTCGATCGTCGTGTGAGGACCGTCGGCGGCGAGGGCGGGCGGCGGTGCGAGGCCTCCGCCCAGCAGCCCGCTCACGAGCACGCAGCCCGCCGTCGTGCCGACCAGCGCTCGCGCCGTCCGCGCTCGGGGTCGTCCGCGCTCGTCCCGCCCCGACTGTTCCGTTCGACTCATCCGATGTCCTCTCCTCTGCCGACCGAGCGCACTGCGTCGGCGGCGACCGTTCAGCCCCACGGAAGGAGAGTATTGCTCGGTTCGACGTCACCGCGGCCGGTACGGCTGCATCCGTGGAGAACGGCGCGAGATGGGCGCTGTGGAGGAGGAAACGGCGCGCGAGAAGAGCCGAGCGGCGTGCTCGCGACGGGTGATCGCAGAGCCCGCGAGGAGTGATCGCGAGCACGAGCGCGGACTGATCGCGGATGCGGGCGGAAGACGGTCGGCGCCGTCGACGGCGCGAAGAGGCGTCCTGCGAGACGGAGGACCGGCCGTTCCGTCGCCCCGCGCTCTCCGGGAGACCGACGCCGACAGCCACCGGAACGATTGACCGTTAAAACGAGAACGGCCCGCCGAAGCGGGCCGTTCTGCTCTGTCTCAACCAGAGTGCGCCCGGAGGGATTCGAACCCCCAACCTTCTGATCCGTAGTCAGATGCTCTATCCGTTGAGCTACGGGCGCAGTCCATCGCGTGGGCCAGAGGCGCACGCAACGAGGTACGACTATACATGCCGGGAGCCCCCTCCGCGAATCGGCGGCGGCGGCGCAGACGGCTCCGTCTCGGGACGCCGCCGCAGCCACGAGAACCCAGGCTCCGTCGCGGTGTCCCGGAACGCGCCGCAGAGCCTCCGACGGGCGGATGCCGCTGCTCCCCCTCACGGCGTACCGTGGGCTCATGGAGGCCGCCGCGATCGAGCTCGTGGGCTTCGTCGTCTCTCCGCTGCACCGCTACGAGGGCCGCCCCGCCGATGGCCCGGTGCCGTCCGAGGGCAACGAGCAGCCCGAGCGGATCGAGATCCGCGCAGGCCTCGGCATCGTCGGCGACCGCTTCTTCGCCCAGCGCGCGCACCGCCCCGCGGCGATCACGCTCTTCGCGGTCGAGACCCTCGAGCACATCGCCGCCGAGCTCGGCGCAGGGCCCTTCGACCCCGCCGACGCCCGCCGCAACATCATCGTCCGCGGCGCCGACGTCGATGCGCTCGCCGGCCGCACGTTCGCGATCGAGCAGGGCGGGGAGCGGATCGAGTTCCAGGGCGGACGACCGGCCAACCCCTGCGCCTGGATGGACGTCGTGCTCGCCCCCGGGGCGTTCCGGGCGATGCGCCGGCGCGGCGGCGTCCGGACCGCACCCCTCACGAACGGCGTCCTGAACACCGGGCCCGCCCGTCTGATCCTCCACAGGTCGGACGACATGCTGATCTGAGCCCGGCGGCGAGCGCCTAGGCTCGCAGCGACCGACTCCCCCGATCGAAGGAGGCCCCGTGCTCCGCCCGAGCGACCTCCTCCCCACCCTCGCCACGACCCTGCGGCGCGGAGTCCGCGACGTCTTCGCGACCACGCGCTCCCGGGGGCGGGATCCGCACCGCCGCACCCGCAGCACCGACGTCTCGGTCCAGCGGGTGCACCACCGAGACGTCTGGGCGCGGGTGAGCACAGTGGGGCGCGACGGCGAGCGCACGTTCGTCCTCGTGTCGGGGATCGGAGTCGCGGCCACCTACTTCGAGCGCCTCGCGCCCGCGCTCAACGAGTTCGGTCCGGTGCACGCTCTCGACCTGCCGGGCTTCGGCGGCGTACCGCACCCGATCGACGCGCGCCGCATGGACATCGGAGACTACGCCGAGCTGGTCGGCGCCGTCATCGACGAGCTCGGCCTCGACGATCCCGTCGTCCTCGGCCACTCGATGGGGACGCAGGTGGTGGCCGAGCTCGCCGCGCGCCGTCCGGAGCTGACCACCATCGTCCTGCTCGGACCCGTGATGAACCGGCACGAGCGCCGCCTCCCGACCGCCGCGCTCCGCTTCGCCCAGTCGAGCGTCCGCGAGCCGATCAAGGTCGCGATCCTCGCCGCGGGCGCCTACCTCCTCTGCGGACCGCGCTGGTTCTCCCGTGTGCTGCCCGAGATGATGCACTACCGGATCGAGGAGACCGTCCCCCGGATCCGCGCGTCCGCCCTCGTCATCCGCGGCGAGTTCGACCGGCTCGTGCCGCGCGAGTGGGCGGAGGAGATCGCCCGGTCGATGCCGCACGCGCGGGCCTGGGAGATCCCCGACGCCTCCCACTCCGTGATGCACGCGCACGCGGAGGAGGTCGCCCGCCTCTGCGTCGAGCACGCGCGGGCGCCGCAGCCCGACCGGGACGAGGCCGCCCTCCGCCGCTACCCCGACTCGGAGGTCGACCACTCCGAAGAGGACGCGCCCACCGAGGACCCGATCGGCGCTCTCCGGGGACGCATCACCGAGCTGGCCGGGATCCTCGTGGACGACGACTCCCTCATCGCCGAGGGCAAGACCCTCCACGCCGAGGCGAGCGATCCCGAGGCACTGCACCAGGTCGCTCCGGACCCGGGCGACGGCGAACTCGTCGAGGGCGGCGGACCGAGGAAGGACGGCGAGCAGGACGGCTGACCACCGCAGGCCACCACGAGCCGCATGTCGCGCGGCGCGAGACGCCGAGCGCTCGCGAGAGCAGCCCTCCCGCCGACGCCACTCGGCGCCCGCCCGTCAGGACTCGGCGCCGACGATCTCCTCGCGGATGCGCCGCAGGTCCTCGGCGAGCGCCCCCAGCAGGATCCAGTGCTGCGGATGCGGAGTCGCGATCACGAGCGGCGCGGTGAGAGCGGGCAGCTCGTCCGTGATCGCCTCCGGCTCGGGAACGTCGACCGAGGACTGCACGAGGAGCCGCAGATCGTGGGCGGCCCGGTGCAGCTGGACGGCGATGTCGGCGATCGTCGGCTCCCCGACGAGCTCGTCGTCGTAGAGGTCGTGCACGGTCCGCGTCATGCCCCGGACCCGGGTCACGATGCGCCCCAGCCGCGGGACGACGGAGTCGAGGGCCAGCAGCCGGTCGCGGTGGGCGGAGCGGCGCGGGTTGAGGCGGAGGGACTCCTCGCCGGTCGCGATCGCCTCCTCCGCCTTGCTCTGCATGGTCTGCAGCAGCCGGGCGTTGATGAGCAGCTCGTCGAGCCGGCGTCGCGGGACGGGGGCCTGGAGGGCGTCGCCGAGGTCGTCGAGGGCGGCGGCGAGCTGAGCGGTGAGGTCTCCGATCGCCCGCTCGGCCGGTGCCAGCACGACCGGAGGGACGATGAGCACGTTGATGACGACTCCCACCGCCGCGCCCAGCAGGGTCTCGAGGATGCGGTCGAGCGCGTAGTTCGGCGTGACCGCGCCCACCGAGAGCACGAGCATCGCGCTGATCGGGATCTGCACCGCGGAGGCGGGGGTCAGGCGCACGGCCCACCCGACGGCGATCGCGGCCACGATCGCGAGGAGAACGATGATGCTCTCGCCGCCGAGCACCGTGCCGATCACTGATCCGACGATCACGCCGATGATGACGCCGACCGAGCGCTCGAGGGCCTTGGAGAACGACTGGTTGATGCTCGGCGCGACGACGAGGAGCGCGGCGATCGCGCCGAAGACGGGCAGCGTCCCCGGGAAGACGACGCCGGCGAGGAGCCAGGTGACGACCGTGGCCGCCGCCGTCTTGACCAGCTGCAGCACCGGCGGCCGCGTCGGCACGGTGAAGCTCGAGGTCAGGCGCATGGGACCACGGTAGCGAGCACCCGCTGCCTCGCGGTCCCCGCGCGCATCACCGGCTCGCGGCCGCCTCGACGCTCGCGAGCACCGCGCGGAGCGAGCGCGACGCCTCCGCCCGCAGATCGGCGGGCACCCCCGAGAGCAGCACCCGCTCGGCGTCGAGCACCTCGGGGAAGGCCCGGTCGACCAGCTCCTCCCCCTCGCGAGTCAGCGTGATGAGCGAGCCGCGCCCGTCCGCCGGGTTCGCGGCGCGCCGCACCAGGCCCCGCCGCTCCAGCGAGTGCACGCGCTTGGTGATCGCGGGAGCGGAGGCGAGGGCGATCGTCCGGAGGGTCGTCGGCGACTGCGGAGCGCCGGCGCGACGCAGCGTGGAGAGCACGTCGAACTCGCCGCGGGTCAGCCCGTGGGCGGCGAGCAGCTCCTCCGTCGCCCGCACGATCAGCGCGGAGGCGCGGATCACCCGCCCGACGACGTCGACGGCGGAGGTGTCGAGCTCGGGCCGCAGCACCGCCCAGCCCGCCCTGATCTCGTCGACCGCGTCATCCGGCTGGCCTTCAGAGTCATTCACGCGTAAAGTATATCTGCTTCACCCGTGAACCACTTCTCCGGCCGCCGCCGCTCGGACCCCGATCAGAGGACCCGATGGCCACCACCCCCGTTCTGCCCCACCCCCGCGAGCTCCTCGCCTTCGGCCCGCACGCCGGCGCCCATCGCGTCGCCCTGCGCGCCGGCGTCTCGATCGCCGTCCCGCTGCTCGTCCTCTGGGCGCTCGGCCGCACCGATCTCGCCCTCTACGCGACCTTCGGCGCCTTCACGGCCCTCTACGGACGCCAGCACACGCACCGGCCGCGCCTGCTGATGCAGCTGTCGGCCGCCGCGTTCCTCGTCACCACCGTGACCCTCGGCACCGTCGTCTCCCTCTCTCCTCACCGCGACTGGCTGATCATCCCCGTCGTGGTCGCCGTGACCGTCGCGACCGCCTATCTCAGCGACGCCCTGCACTGGCATCCGCCCGGCCCGCTGTTCCCGGTGTTCGCCGTCACGGCGTGCGCGTCCGTCCCGTCCGAGCCCTCGCGGATCCCGCTCGCCGTCGCTCTCGCCGCGGGCTCCGCCGCCTTCTCGCTCGTCGTCGGCCTGAGCGGTCTCGCGCTCCGCCGCGCACGCCGCCTCGCCCCGACGCCGTGGCGCACCTCGTTCCGCGCGGCGGCGGCCCGTCCGGCGACGCGCGCCGCCCTGCTCCGCTTCGGGGCCGTCGTCCTGGTGGCGGGCACCATCCCGACCGCGACCGGCCTGGGCCACCCCTACTGGGCGATGGTCTCCGCCGTCGCAGCCGTCTCGGGAGCAGACGCCGGCGCCCGGCTCGTGCGCGCGGGCCACCGGATGCTCGGCACGATCGTCGGAGTGCTGATCGCGGCCGCGCTCCTGGCCCTGCCGCTCTCCCCGCTCGCCGTGATCGTGGTGGTGGTGCTCCTCCAGATGACCGCCGAGCTCATCGTCGGCCGCAACTACGGCCTGACCCTCGCCTTCGTCACTCCGCTCGCGATCCTCATGGTCGAGCTCGCGCATCCCGTCGACGAGCTCGTGCTGCTGCGCGACCGGGCGCTCGAGACCGCGCTGGGCGTGCTCGTCGGAGTCGTGGCGACGCTCCTGACCCACGCCGCCTCGCAGCGCTCGCGCTCCTAGGCTCTGGAGGATGGACCGCGCGATCCCCGCAGTGCTCGCCGAAATCACGGCGGCCGTCGCTGAGGTGCGCGAGGTCGCACGGTCGCAGCAGGACGGCGCGCGGGCCCGCGTCGCGGACCGGCTCGACGAGCTGTTCGCCGGAGCGACGACCCGCAGAGAGGTGCGGGCGGCGGCCGCCGACGCGCTCGGGCTCTGGGGCGGGGCGGGCTCCTTCTCGGACGTCGGCTCGGCCGAGGCCGACCACGCGGTCAGGCGCCTGTACCGGGCCCTGCGCGCCGGCCGCTCCTGGCTGCTCCACGCCGGCTGACCCGCACGTCGCGACCGCCGCCCGACGCCGAGAACGACGAAGGCCCCCTGCTTCCGTGGAAGCGGGGGGCCTTCTCGTTGGCGGTACCGGTGGGATTTGAACCCACGGTGGACGCAAGCCCACACATGTTTTCGAGACATGCTCCTTCGGCCGCTCGGACACGGTACCGGGGTCGAGTGTACGCGACGGCCGGAAGTCGCGCCAATCGAGAGGACGGGCCGCCGTCAGGCGGGGAGGAGGAAGCCGAGCACACGGTCCCACTCCGGGATCGCGAGCAGGTGGCCGCGGCCGGGCACGACCTCGAGGCGGGAGTCGGGCAGCCGGGCGGCGTACCACTCGGCATGGCGGCGGCCGGCGACCGCGTCCTCGGCGCCGTAGAGGAGGAGCGCGGGCGGCTCGGCGGACTCGACGGTGAAGCCCCACTCCTGCACGCCGTAGCCGATGAGGTCGGCGGCCATGCCGAGGGCGCCCTGGGCGGCAGCGCGCTCGAGCATGCGCGAGAGGCGCTCGCGGACTCCGGGGGTCTCGAGCACCGCCGTGTCGGCATCGCCGGAGCCGAGCATCCCGAGCAGGGCGTCCGGGGCGGGGGCCGGGCCGAAGGCGCCCTCGAGCGTGCGGGTGAGCGAGCGGACGGCCTCGTCGAGCGGAAGCTCGGCCAGGCGCGCGAGCTCGGCACGGTTCTCGTCGCCGACCCACGGCACGGCGCTGTCGGGAGCGGGCGTGCCGATCACGGCGACGCGCTCCACGAGGCCGGGGTAGTTCGCGGCGAGCGCGAGGGCCACGCGGCCTCCCGCCGACCAGCCGGCGGCGCTGACGGAGGCGATGCCGACGGTCGCGAGGTACTCGGCGATGTCGGCGGCGGCCTGCTCGGGGCTGGCGCCGACGCCCGCTCCGGCGGGGTCGAGGTCGGTCAGGAGGGAGGAGGCGCCGTAACCCGGGCGGTCGAACGAGAGCAGGCGCACCCCGTGGCGCGCGGTCGCCTCCGGGTCGGGGTCGAAGTCCGAGGAGCCGGGAGCGGGATGCGCCAGGACGACGACCCGCTCGGCGCCCTCGGGGCCGGACCAGCTGACTCCGAGCGGGCGGCCGGACTTGAGGACGTGCACTGTCGAGGGCATGTCCCCCAGTCTCCCGCAGACGTCCGACGCCGACGGAGCGGCGCTCGGGAGTCGTCTTCCGAGGCGCGATCCTCCGCCTCCGCCCCTCCGCGACGACGCTCCTCCACAGACGGCTTCCACGCGACCTCACCCCCGGCCTGGCGCGCCCCGCTCCCGGCGTCGGTAGTCGACGGTACTGTCGAAGACACGTTCGAACGAGCGGCGGTGTCGGGGGTCCCCCGTAACGTCGCGCTCGTCCCCCTCCTCCGCCCCGAAAGGACCTCATGGCCTCCTCGAAGACGCGCACCGCCCCGTACCGCTGCTCGGAGTGCGGATGGACGACCGCGAAGTGGGTAGGCCGCTGCGGCGAGTGCCAGCAGTGGGGCTCCGTGATCGAGAGCACCGAGCGCACCGGCCTCGTCCGCGCGGTCGCCGCTGTGGCTCCGGCCGCCGGCCGCATCGCGCGGCCCATCACCGAGATCGAGACCACGTCGGCGGCGCACCGCCCCACCGGCGTGGGCGAGCTCGACCGCGTGCTCGGCGGCGGGATCGTCTCCGGCGCGGTCGTGCTGCTCTCGGGAGAGCCCGGCGTGGGCAAATCGACCCTCCTGCTCGAGGTCGCGAGCCGCGCCGCGGCCGAGGGCCAGCGGGTCCTCTACGTCAGCGCGGAGGAGTCGGCCGCGCAGGTGCGCATGCGGGCCGAGCGCACCGGCGCGATGCACGACAGCCTCTTCCTCGCGGCCGAGACCGACCTCGCCACCGTGCTCGGCCAGATCGACGAGGTCAGGCCGGATCTGCTCATCGTCGACTCGGTGCAGACGGTCGCGAGCGACACCGTCGACGGCCTGCCCGGCGGTCCCAGCCAGGTCCGCGAGGTCGCCGCGACCCTCATCCGCGTCTGCAAGGAGCGGGCGCTCCCCCTCGTGCTCGTCGGACACGTCACGAAGGACGGCTCCATCGCGGGGCCGCGCCTGCTCGAGCACCTGGTCGACGTGGTCTGCCACTTCGAGGGCGACCGGCAGACGGCGCTGCGCTTCGTCCGCTCGCTCAAGAACCGCTTCGGCCCGACGGACGAGGTCGGCTGCTTCGAGATGACCGCCGAGGGCATCGCCGAGATCCCCGACCCGAGCGGTCTGTTCCTCAGCCGCACCCGCTTCCCCACCCCGGGCATCTGCGTCACGGTCGCGATGGAGGGACGCCGCGCGCTCCCCGTCGAGATCCAGGCGCTCGTGATCGCGAACGACGGCGAGCACCCCCGCCGCGTCACGAACGGAGTCGACGCGTCCCGGGTCGCGATGATCCTCGCGGTCCTCGAGCGGCAGGCGGGCATCCCCCTGCGGCGCTGCGACGTCTACGTGTCGACCGTCGGCGGCGTGAAGCTCATGGAGCCGGCGGCGGACCTGGCGATCGCGGTCGCCATCGCCTCCGCCCACGCCTACACGCCGCTGCGGCCCGGGATCGCCGCGTTCGGCGAGATCAGCCTCTCGGGAGACATTCGGCCCGCCTCCGGAGCGAAGCAGCGCGCCTCCGAAGCGACACGACTCGGGCACTCCTCGCACCTCGACTCCAGCGCCTTCACCCTCTCGAGCGCGATCACCCACGCGCTCGTCCCCGTTCCCGAGCGCATCCGTCCGGAGCGGGTGCCCACGCACTGACGGCCGCGTCCCCGGCACGCTGCACACGCACCCGTCCACCGCTCGGAGCCGCTTGCGCCCCCGTCCACCGCATGGTCGAGGATCGCCACCGGAGGCGAACACCGGCTCGATGGGCACTGCCCGACAGCTCCGCCCGACCACGCGCGCGTCCGATCCGCCGCGGCCGCCCGTCGCAGCCTGCCCCTAGACGCCGCCTCCGCCGCCGCCTCCGCCGCCCCCGCCCGAGCTGCCGCCACCGCCCGCGCCGCCGCTCGAGGAGCTCGACGAGGATCCGACGTAGCTCGACGTCGACGACGAGAACGAGGACACGCTGCCGGCGAAGGCCGCCGCGTGGAAGCCGTTCGGTCCGGAGTACCAGACCGGCTCCTCACCGGTGCGCTCGTAGGCCGACGCGAGCTCCGCCGACCACTCCTTCTCGAGACCGAAGAGCACGGCCCACGGCAGCAGGCGCTCCGTCACCTCGACCACCTCGACCGGTCCGACCGTGCGCCGGTCCGCCCCGCGTGGCGACTGCAGCATCGCGATCCGGTCGGCCTCGGCCAGGCGGATGTACAGCTCGAGCCCGCGCAGATGGTCGCGCAGCTCCGCGCCCGCGGCCGTCAGCGGCACCCTCGAGACCAGGATCGTCCCGACGACGGCCGCGACGATCGCGACGAGCATCAGCACGAGCGGGAGCGCTCCGCCGAAGGAGCGGGTCATCAGGAGGATCGCGCCCAGGAAGGCGGCCATGACACCCAGCAGCAGCGGGACGATCACGAGCACGCTGCCGCCGATCGTCCCGGCCTTCTTCAGTCCCGCCTCGGTCACCCTGTTGCCCAGCGCGGTCCGGAACTGTCCGACGGCCTTGCCGAACTCCTTGTCCTTGCCCGAGAGCTCACGCACCGTCCCCGGCGCCCGGCCGAGGGCGATGTCGAGGAACTCGCGGTCGTCGGAGGCGAGGGGCCGCGGGCGTCCCGCGCGTCGCGTCGGCGTCGTCGCAGGGTCGAGCACCCGCACGGCGTACTCCTGCTTCCGCCCCTCCCCCGTCTCCTCGATGCGCACGAGACCGCGGACGGCGGCGTCCAGGAGTCCGGCCGCGGGGGCCTTCGACGTCTTCCGCAGCAGCGCGGCGGAGAGGAACAGCCCCTCCGCGGGCGGGTCGTACTCGGCGACGACGGTCGGGCGGCCGGGAGCGTCGCGGAGCACGGTCCGGCGCCGGTGCACGGCGAGCGCGAGGCCGATCAGGACCGCGGCGAGGCCGCCCAGCTGCACCCAGGACCAGCCGGAGGCGAGGTAGCGGTCGTCGCGCGGCGTGAAGGTTTCGGGGGCGAAGCCGATCGCCACGGTCACGTTCTCCCCCGGAGCCAGCGACTCCCCCGACGCCGTGACGACCGCGCCGTCGCGGCCGATCGGGCAGGGCGTCGTCGAGCCCTCCGGCCCCCGGTAGCAGCTGACGGTCCCCGTCGCGGCGGAGGCCAGCGAACCGGCGAGCTCGACGCGCACGTCGTAGCGGTCGAAGGACTGGCGCCAGCCCGTGCCGTTGACGTCCCAGTAGAACTCGTCCTCGCCGCTGCGCGTGCCGGATCCAGGCAGGGTCGTGTTGTGCTGCGTGTAGGTGAAGACGTAGGTCTGGCTGCCGCTGACGAACTCGTCCGCTGCGCTGGTGACCAGGAGGAAGCCGTCCTCGCGCTCGGTGTCGACCGGCCGCGCCGCCCCGTCGCCGTCGGTGACGGACACCAGGTCGACGTCGGTCGGGTGCCCCTCGTAGTCGAGCGGGATCGCGCGCTGCATGCCGCGGTTCTGCGACGGCGGGAACTCGGCGACGAAGGTCTCGACGGTGGTCAGCGTCGAGCGGCCCTCCTCGTCGCGGTCGAGGCGGAAGTCGGCCGAGTACTCCGAGAACCGGAAGCCGTCCACATCCGCGCGCACGACACCCGCGACGGGCTGCGGAGCCGCGACAGGGTGCGGAGCCGCCACGGCCTGCGCCGCCGCTCCGCCGACCAGCAGCGGGACCGCGAGTGCCACGGCCGCCGCGCGCCGCGCGACCACCCCCGCCCGGCCGGTCGAGGCGGACAGGATCGTGCCGAGCAGCCCCCACATGCCTGCGATGCTACGCGCCGCCGCGCACCCGGCACGTCCCCCGGGCGGACTACTGGAGCAGGAACTGCGTGGGCGAGCCCGAGGGGATGCCGGCGACCGACACCGACAGGTTGTAAGCGGCGCCGCCCGCCTCGACCGCCTCGCGTCCGCCGGAGCAGGTGTCGGCGGAGGAGCGGGTGCGGTCCCACGTCAGCGCGCTGCCCATCACCGAGCGGCCCGCCTGGAGGAGCACCGGCAGATCGGCCGCGCCGGTCTGGCAGTCGGTCGAGGTCCAGATCTGCTCGGAGCCGCTCGTGATCGTGAAGACCTGCTTGCTCGTGCCCGCGTCGATCACGCAGTCGGTGCTCGAGATGTTGGCCAGCGAGAGCGAGAGCTGCGGATCCTCGCCGGGCGCGTAGCTCGTGGCGTCCGTGACCGCGGTGACGGCGACGGAGTCGGCCGTGCAGGCGGGTGCGGCGCCGGGCGTCGCACCGGGCGAGGTGGTCGGGTAGAGCGTCGGCAGCACGACGGTCGGCGTGGGGCTCGACGCGGCGTCGGAGCCGGTCATCCGCGGGAGCAGCGACAGCACCACCGCCAGGCCCGCGACGATGACGACCAGCGCGAGCAGCACTCCGGCGCGGCGTCGCCGGTAGACCCGGGAGGGCAGGCGGCGGGGCGGCGGAGTCACCGGGACAGGCTACGACGTGGCGGCGGTCAGAGCGTCTTCAGCATGCGGGTGTTGCCGAGCGTGTTCGGCTTCACCCGGGCGAGGTCGAGGAACTCGGCGACTCCCTCGTCGGGAGAGCGGAGCAGCTCGGCGTAGACCTCGGGGTCGACGACCTTCTCGCCGATCGGCTCGAAGCCGTGGCGGGCGAAGAAGTCGACCTCGAAGGTGAGGCAGAACAGGCGCTTCAGGCCGAGCTCGCGCGCGTCGTTCTCGAGGCGCTCCAGGATGTGGTGACCCACACCCCTCCCGAGCCAGTCCTGCGCGACCGCGAGGGTGCGCACCTCCGCGATGTCGTCCCACATCACATGGAGCGCACCGCAGCCGATCGCCGTCCCGTGCCCGTCCTCGGCGATGCGGAACTCCTGCACGGCGCCGTAGAGCACCACGCGGTCCTTGCCCAGGAGGATGCGCTCGTTCACGAGCGGCTCGCTGAGCTCCTGGATGAAGGGGACATCGCTCGTGCGCGCGCGGCGCACCGGGTACTTCCAATCGGCCATTCGACAAGCCTAGGCCGCACCGGGCGCGGGATCCTGCGAGCAGGCGCCCACCCCCGGACGACGACGTGCCCGCCCCCTCGCGAGAGGGGACGGGCACGGGGTCGTTCGGCAGCCTGCTACGACATCAGGTCGGGCGTCGCCGGGCCGGCCGTGGCCGCTCCGGTGGACGCGCCGGCGCTGATCGAGATCAGGCGCGGGGTCGTGGTGAAGACGAACCTGTTGTCGGCGAAGTCCACGTGGATGTGGTCTCCGGCGCCGAGCTCTCCGTGCAGGATCCGCTCGGACAGCTGGTCCTCGATCTCGCGCTGGATCGCCCGGCGCAGGGGGCGCGCACCGAGGGCCGGGTCGAATCCGACCTCGATCAGGCGCTCCTTGGCCGGCTGCGTCAGCTCCACCGTCATGTCGCGGTCGAGCAGGCGGTCGCCCAGGCGCTTGATGAAGAGGTCGACGATCTGGAGCAGCTCGGGCTTCGACAGCTGCGGGAAGACGATGACGTCGTCCACGCGGTTGAGGAACTCGGGCTTGAAGTGCTTCTTGAGCTCCTCGTTGACCTTGCCGCGCATGCGGTCGTAGCCGGTGGCGTTGTCGCCCTCGATCTGGAACCCGACGGGACCACCGGCGATGTCACGAGCACCGAGGTTGGTGGTCATGATGATGACGGTGTTCTTGAAGTCGACGACACGGCCCTGGCCGTCGGTCAGTCGACCCTCCTCCAGGATCTGGAGGAGCGAGTTGAAGATGTCCGGGTGCGCCTTCTCGATCTCGTCGAAGAGGACCACGCTGAACGGCTTGCGGCGCACCTTCTCGGTGAGCTGGCCGCCCTCCTCGAAGCCGACGAACCCGGGAGGGGCGCCGAACAGCCGCGAGACGGTGTGCTTCTCGCCGTACTCCGACATGTCGAGCGAGATCATCGCGTTCTCGTCGTCGAAGAGGAACTCGGCGAGCGCCTTGGCCAGCTCGGTCTTCCCGACGCCCGTGGGGCCGGCGAAGATGAACGAGCCCGAGGGGCGCTTGGGGTCCTTGAGGCCCGCGCGGGTGCGGCGGATCGTCCGCGAGAGTGCCGCGATGGCCTCCTCCTGGCCGATGACGCGCTGGTGCAGGGCCTTCTCCATGAAGACGAGCCGCGAGGACTCCTCCTCGGTGAGCTTGAAGACCGGGATGCCCGTCGCCTGGGCGAGGACCTCGGCGATCAGGCCCTCGTCGACCACGCCGGTGGCCTTGACGTCGCCCGACTTCCACTGCTTCTCGAGGCGCAGGCGCTCACCGAGCAGCTGCTTCTCCTCGTCGCGGAGCGACGCGGCCTTCTCGAAGTCCTGGTCCTCGATCGCGGCCTCCTTGGCGGAGCGGACCACGGCGATGCGGTCGTCGAAGTCGCGCAGCTCCGGCGGCGCCGAGAGGATCGAGAGGCGCAGGCGTGCGCCGGCCTCGTCGATCAGGTCGATCGCCTTGTCGGGGAGGAAGCGGTCGCTGATGTAGCGGTCGGCCAGATTGGCCGCCGAGACGATCGCGCCGTCGGTGATGGACACCTTGTGGTGCGCCTCGTAGCGGTCGCGCAGCCCCTTGAGGATGTTGATCGTGTGGGGCAGCGACGGCTCCGCGACCTGGATCGGCTGGAAGCGGCGCTCGAGAGCGGCGTCCTTCTCGAAGTGCTTGCGGTACTCGTCGAGCGTGGTCGCGCCGATGGTCTGCAGCTCGCCGCGGGCGAGCAGCGGCTTGAGGATCGAGGCGGCGTCGATCGCGCCCTCAGCGGCCCCTGCGCCGACGAGGGTGTGGATCTCGTCGATGAAGGTGATGATGTCGCCGCGGGTGCGGATCTCCTTCGTGACCTTCTTCAGGCGCTCCTCGAAGTCACCGCGGTAGCGGGATCCGGCGATGAGCGAGCCGAGGTCGAGCGTGTAGAGCTGCTTGTCCTTCAACGTCTCGGGCACGTCGCCGCGCACGATCGCCTGGGCGAGGCCCTCGACGACGGCGGTCTTGCCGACGCCGGGCTCGCCGATCAGGACGGGGTTGTTCTTGGAGCGGCGGGAGAGGATCTGCATGACCCGCTCGATCTCCTTCTCGCGCCCGATGACCGGGTCGAGCTTGTTGTCGCGCGCCGCCTGGGTGAGGTTGCGTCCGAACTGGTCGAGGATCTGCGATCCCCCCTGAGGCTGCTGTTGCTCACCGCCCACGGCGACCTGCTCCTTGCCCTGGTAGCCGGAGAGCAGCTGGATGACCTGCTGGCGCACGCGGTTCAGGTCGGCACCGAGCTTGACCAGCACCTGAGCGGCGACGCCCTCGCCCTCGCGGATGAGGCCGAGCAGGATGTGCTCGGTCCCGATGTAGTTGTGGCCGAGCTGCAGCGCTTCGCGCAGGGACAGCTCGAGGACCTTCTTCGCCCGAGGCGTGAAGGGGATGTGGCCGGTCGGCTGCTGCTGCCCCTGGCCGATGATGTCCTGCACCTGCTCGCGCACAGCGTCGAGCGAGATCCCGAGGGACTCGAGCGCCTTGGCGGCCACTCCCTCGCCCTCGTGGATCAGGCCGAGCAGGATGTGCTCCGTGCCGATGTAGTTGTGATTGAGCATCTTGGCCTCTTCCTGGGCCAGGACGACGACGCGCCGCGCGCGATCGGTGAATCTCTCGAACATGCTGTCACTCCCTACAGAACCCGCAGGGGTGGGCTCCGATACGTCGACTGTAACCAGCGCTCCCCCCGGTGAGCAGGCCTGTTCGCCCTGGGCGTGCACGCGATCCGGGAGGGGTGCGGGCGGCGGTCCCGTCCACCGGTCCATGCGAAGGCATACACTTCCCGCATGAGCAACCTGGAGGAGCATCCCGACGAGCTCCCCGTCGCCGCGGAGCCGGTCCCTCGCGAGCCCGGCGCGGTCGAGATCCTGGAGGCACGGCTCGTCCCGCTCGGCGGTCCGCGCGCGATCGAGGTGCGCCGCACCCTCCCCCAGCGCTCGCGCTCGACGATCGGCGCATGGTGCTTCGCCGACCACTACGGCCCGGTGCGGCTCGGCGAGGAGGCCGGGATGGACGTCCCGCCGCATCCGCACACCGGCCTGCAGACCGTGAGCTGGCTCTTCGAGGGCGAGATCGAGCACCGCGACAGCGTCGGCAGCCTCGCCGTGGTGCGCCCGGGCGAGCTCAACCTGATGACGGCCGGACGCGGCATCTCGCACTCGGAGGTCTCGACCGGGGGCGCGCCCGTCCTGCACGGGGTGCAGCTCTGGGTCGCGCTGCCCGAGGAGGCGCGGCTCGTCGATCCGTTCTTCGAGCACCACCGCGGCGTGCCCGTGGATCTGCCCGGCGCGCTGGTGCGCGTCTTCGTCGGAGGGATGCTGGGCGCGTCGGTGCCCGCGAGCACCTTCACTCCGCTGGTCGCCGCCCAGATCGACCTCGAGCCGGGTGCCCGGGTCGAGCTGCCGGTCGAGGTGTCGTGGGAGTACGGCGTGCTCGTCGACGCCGGCCCCGTGGCGGTCGAGGGCGCGGACGTCCCGCGCTCGGACCTCGCCTACCTGGCGCCCGGCCGCTCGCACCTGGTGCTGACCGCCGGGGACGCGGGCGCCCGCGTGGTGCTGCTCGGCGGCGAGCCGTTCGCCGAGGAGCTGGTGATGTGGTGGAACTTCGTCGGCCGCAGCCACGACGACGTGGCGGCCGCCCGCGAGCGCTGGCAGTCCGACGTGATCGCCGGGGCGGATCCCGCGGGACCGTTCGGCACCGTCGACGGGTACGGCGGACGCGCGCTCCCCGCGCCCGTGCTGCCGACCGTGCGCCTCAAGCCGCGCCGCCGGGCCTGAGCCGAGACCGTCAGGCCGACGCACTCCGAGGCGGGGCCCACGACGCGGGAGCGCGGGAGTCGCGATGATCCCGCTCGACCACCGCGACTCCCGCGCTCTCACCGGCGCGTCAGGACGCGTCCGACTCCTTCTTCGCGGCGGCCTTCGCTGCTGCCTCGCGATCGGTGGCCTCGGCCGTCTCGCGGAAGGCGCGGCGCGGATCCTGCAGCGCGCTCATCGGCGAGAGGTCGCGCGGAGTGACGGCGTCGACGAGCCAGCCCGTGATGATCCGCCACTTGCGGTCCAGGGTCGGCATCGCCGCTCCGTGGTAGGCGCGGTGCGCGAGCCAGGCGGGGAGGCCGCGCAGCTTCACGCCCTTGATCAGGCCGGCGCCCTTGCCGATGCCGTACTCGGCGACGGTCCCGACGGAGGCGTGGCGGTACTCCTCCACGGTGCCTCCGGTGAGGTCGGCGATGATGTTGCGCGCCAGGAGCTTGGCCTGCCGGACCGCGTTCTGCGCGTTCGGCGGGTAGTACGCGGGCTGCTTCTCGCTGGTGAGGTCCGGCACCTGCGCGCCGTCGCCGGCCGCCCAGGCGCCGCCCACCGGCTCGCCGTCCTCGCGGATGACCCGCAGGCGCGCATCCGCCATGACGTGGCCCTTCGGCCCGCGGGGCGCGTCGGTCGCGTCGAGGATCGGGTTCGGCTTCACGCCGGCGGTCCACACGATCGTGGCCGTCGGGATGCGCTCGCCCGAGGAGAGCTCCACGACGCCGTCCTCGCAGGAGGGCATCGTCGTCTTCAGGTGCACGTGCACGCCGCGCGAGCGGAGGTGGTCGAGCGTCCACTTCGAGAGCTCGGGACCGACCTCGGGGGCGACCCGGTCCAGCGCCTCGACGAGGTGCCAGGTGACGTCGCCCATCGAGAGGGAGGGCTGTGCGGCGAGGGTCTTGCGGCTGAGGTCGAGCAGCTCGCTCAGCGCCTCGACGCCGGTGTAGCCGCCGCCGACGAAGACGAAGGTGAGCAGGCGCCGGCGCTCGGCGGGATCGGTGGTGAGCGCCGCCTTCGCGATGTTCTCGATGACGCGGTCGCGCAGGTGCGCCGCCTCCTCCACCGTCTTGAAGCCGATGCCGTGCTCGGCGAGACCCGGTGTGGGGAACGTGCGGGTGACGGCTCCGAGCGCGAAGACGACCTGGTCGAACTCGATCGTGCGGGTGGAGCCGTCCATCGCGGCGACGGTGGCGCTGCGCTCGGCGAGGCTCACGCCGGTGATCGCGCCGCGGATCACGCGGGTGCGCTTGAGCGCGGAGACCAGCGGCACCGTGACGTGGCGCGGCTGGACGTGCCCGCCGGCGACCTCGGGCAGCAGCGGCTGGTAGGTCATGTAGGGGTTCGGCTCGACGACGGTGACGTCGATCGGCGCCTCCCCCCGTCTCTTCTCGAGGCCCCAGGCCGTGTACAGGCCGACGTAGCCGCCGCCGAGGATGAGGATGCGCGTCGTACGGGATGCCGTCATGTCCGTTCCCTTCTCGAACCCGGCGCCGGGCAGGCGGAACCGGATGGTGCTGAGGACGCTCCGACGCTACGCGGGGCGCGGCGGCCCGCACAGGGACTTGCGCGACGAGTCGGGGCCGCGCATCCTCCGCAGGCGGGCGGACGGGAGCCGCGCTACTGCAGCGCCGAGGTGAGCCGCGCCAGGTTGTCGAGCAGGGTCGAGCGGAGCGGCTGCTGCCGCCACTCGCGGAGGGTCAGCTCGCGGGAGTGCTCGCGGTAGTCCTGCTGCACCTGGCGCAGGTCCTCGACGAACTCCGAGCCGCGCACCATCAGCGAGACCTCGAGGTTGAGCGTGAAGGAGCGCATGTCCATGTTGCTCGAGCCGATCACGGCGACGTCGTCGTCGATCGTGAAGTGCTTCGCGTGCAGGATGGTCGGCTTGCGGTACATCCAGATGCGCACGCCCGCGGTCAGCAGCGTCTCGTAGTACGAGCGCTGGGCGTGGTAGACCACGGCCTGGTCGCCGATCTCGGAGACGAAGAGCTCCACGTGCACGCCCCGCCGGGTCGCCGTCGTGATCGCGTAGAGCATCGCCTCGTCGGGCACGAAGTACGGGCTGGTGATGATGATCGACTTCTGCGCCGAGTAGAGCAGCGTCAGGAACAGGCGCAGGTTGTTCTCGCCCTCGAACCCCGGGCCGCTCGGCACCACCTGGCAGTCGATGGTGTCGCGCTGCTGCAGCGCCTCCATCGGCTCCGACTCCCGGAGGAGCAGCTCGTCGGTCTCGCTGTACCAGTCGGTGATGAAGATGGCGTTGATGCCCTGCACCACCGGCCCCTCGAGGCGCACCATCAGGTCGTGCCAGTGCAGGCCGCGGCGGATGTTGCCGCGCTTGTTGTAGCTGGAGTCGACGACGTTCTGCGAGCCCATGAAGGCCGCGTTGCCGTCGACGATCAGCAGCTTGCGGTGGTTGCGCAGGTCCGGCCGCTGGTACTGCCCGCGCCACGGCCGCACGGGGAGCATGTACGACCACGAGGCGCCCGCCCGCTCGAGGGCGCGCAGCCGGCGGTGGGTGCCGCTGTAGTAGCCGGGCACGCGGATCGACGCGATGTGGTCGAGGAGGATCCGCACGCGCACCCCGCGCGCCACCGCGCGGTCGAGCGCGTCGAAGAAGGGCGCGGTGGTCGAGTCGGCGGCGAGGATGTAGAACTCGCAGTGCACGTACCGGCGGGCGCGGTCGATCTCGGCGGCCATCGCGCGGATGGTCTGCTCGTAGTCGCCCTGGAGGCGCGCGTCGTTCCCGCCGACCAGCGGCATGGCGCCGAGGTTGCGGTTGAGGGTGACCACCGACTCCAGCCACTGCGGCCACGGGTGCTCCCGGGCGACGCGGTCGATGCCGTCGGTCGACTCCAGGATGAACCGGTTGATCTCCTGCTGCTTCCGGCGGCGCTTGCGCGGCAGCCGGTAGCTCCCGATGAAGAGGAACAGCAGGATGCCGACGTACGGGATGAGGAAGATCGCCATCAGCCAGGCGAGGCCGGTGGTCGGACGGCGGTTCCGCGGCACGACGATCACGGCGATCACGCGGACCACGAGCTCGACGACGACGGCCGCGATCGGGAGGATCACAGCCCAGTCGGGTGCGGGCACCGCGCCTCCTCGTTCGTCGTGCGGGGCCGCTCAGCGGGCGCGGGAGGCACCCGCTCGGCGGCGGTGGTCAGGAGGCGTCGCGGGGAGGCAGGCCGCGGCGCTCGCGCTCGCGGGCCTCGATGCGGTCGTACGCGCGGCGCTCGTTGCGGTCCGAGCGGATGAGGGCGCGCATCACGAACCAGAAGATGGCTCCGACCGTGATCGTCGGCACGAGGGCCCACAGCCCCTGGTTCCACAGCTCCCAGTCCATGCGGCGATCATACTGGCGGCACCGGCGCGGGAGCCGTGAGCCCGGAGGCCCGTGCGCCCAGCGGCCTTCGCGGGCGCTGGGCGCTACTGGCTCTCGACCGACTTGTTCAGCGCCGCGGCGTCGGAGTTGAGGCCCTCCAGCTCCGAGCGCAGGCCGTCGTACACAGCGATGTCCGCGTCGATGGCGGCGCGGGTGGCGTCGACGGCCTGGCTGCGGGCGAGCAGATCGGCGCGCTCCGTCTCGAACTCGGCCGTCGATCCGAAGTCGCCGCTGTCGGCGCGCGAGTTGAAGTCGTCGATCTCGACGTTGAGCGCGTCGTACTCGGCGTTGTTCGCGTCGACCCGCGCCGTGAGGTCGGCGTACATCGTCTCGATCCGGGAGACCAGGTCCTCGATGCGGTTCTCGAGATCGGTGAAGACCGCCTCGTAGCGGGCGTTCAGGCCCACGACGACCGAGCGGTCGTCGAAGAACTCGGCGTAGTGCGCCTCGAGCGCCGGCGGCAGGTCGGCCACCTCGGTCCCCAGGATCGAGTGCAGCTCGTTGACGCGCTCGCCGAGGCCGCCGGTGCGGTACAGCTCGAGGCGCTCGGCGATCGTGCCGTCCTGCGGGAGGGACTCGTACGCGGCCTCGAGCTCGTCGCCCAGCTCGGCCTGCTCCTCCGCGTCGAGCCGCACCCACGCGGCGTGCAGCATCTCGTGGGCCGCCGTCACGTCGCGGATCCCGTCGAGGTCGGGGTTGGCGACGTCCGAGATGTAGATGCTGGTGCCGGTGTAGCAGCCGAGGACGATGTCGTCGGAGGCGCCGTAGCCGCAGAGGTCGTTGAAGCCGGCGGTCGGCTCGACCGACGGGCTCGACGCGTAGTAGAGGGCGCGGCCGCGGTCGGACATGGCGGTCCGCTCCGCGAAGCCGGCGATCGTGGGGTCGGGCGTGAACGCCTCGGCCGCCCGCCGGTCGGCCAGCGCGGTGCCGACGTCGCCGGAGGAGGTGAGGACGCTCGCGGCGACCGCGGTCCCCACTCCGAACTGCGCGATCGTGAGGACGCCCGCCGCGACGGCCGCGACGATGCTCGATGCCCTGACCATGTCTCCCCCTCGGCTCCTGCGACCCTACTTGACGAGCGGGAACAGGATCGTCTCGCGGATCCCGAGGCCGGTGATCGCCATCAGGAGGCGGTCGATGCCCATGCCCATGCCGCCGGTGGGGGGCATGCCGTGCTCGAGGGCGCGGAGGAAGTCCTCGTCCAGGCGCATCGCCTCGTCGTCGCCCGCGGCGGCCTGGCGGGCCTGCTCGACGAAGCGCTCGCGCTGCACGACCGGGTCGATCAGCTCGGAGTAGCCGGTGGCCAGCTCGAAGCCGCGGACGTAGAGGTCCCACTTCTCGACGACGCCCGGGATGCTGCGGTGCGCGCGCACGAGCGGCGAGGTGTCGACGGGGAAGTCCATCACGAAGGTCGGACGCGTCAGGCCGCCCTTCACGAAGTGCTCCCACAGCTCCTCGACGTACTTGCCGTGCGTGGGGACGTGCACCTCGACGCCCTCGCGCGCGGCGAGGGTCTCGAGCTCGGCGAGCTCCGTCTCCGGCGTGATCGCGATGCCGGCCGCGAGCGACAGGCTCTCGTACATCGAGATGCGGTCCCACCGGCCGCCGAGGTCGAAGTCGGTGCCGTCGGCCCAGGTGACCACGTGCGAGCCCGCGACGGCCTGGGCCGCGTTCTGGATCAGCTCCTGGGTCAGGTCGGCGATCGAGTTGTAGTCGCCGTACGCCTGGTAGGCCTCGAGCATCGCGAACTCGGGCGAGTGGGTGGAGTCGGCGCCCTCGTTGCGGAAGTTGCGGTTGATCTCGAAGACCCGGTCGATGCCGCCGACGACGGCGCGCTTGAGGTAGAGCTCGGGCGCGATGCGCAGGTACAGCTCGGTGTCGAACGCGTTCGAGTGCGTGGCGAAGGGGCGGGCGGAGGCGCCGCCGTGCATCACCTGCAGCATCGGGGTCTCGACCTCGAGGAACTCGTGCGAGGCGAAGGTGTCGCGGAGGGAGGCGTTCACGCGGGCGCGGGTGACGACCGTCTCGCGGGCCTGGGGGCGCACGATCAGGTCGAGGTAGCGCTGGCGCATCCGGGTCTCGTCGCCGAGCTCGTTGTGCAGGTTCGGCAGCGGCAGGATCGCCTTCGCGGCGATCGTCCACTCCGACACCCACACGCTCAGCTCGCCGCGCTTGCTCGAGACGACCTCGCCCTCGACGAAGAGGTGGTCGCCCAGGTCGACGAGCTCCTTCCACGCCGCCAGCGACTCCTCGCCCACGTCGCCGAGCGAGACCATGGCCTGGATCCGCTCGCCGTCGCCGGCCTGCAGCGTCGCGAAGCAGAGCTTGCCCGTGTTGCGCTGGAACACCACGCGGCCCGCGAGGCCGACGCGCTCGCCGGTCTTCACGTCCGGCTCGATGCCCTCGTGGCGCGCCCGGACGGCCGCGATGGTGTCGGTGACTCCGACCGCGACGGGGTAGGCGCCGGCGCCGAGGTCGTCGCCCGCGAGCTCGAGCAGGCGCTCGCGCTTGGCGAGGCGGACGGCCTTCTGCTCGGAGGCCTCCTGCTGCGCGGCCCGCTCGGCGGCGGCCTGCTCGGAGTCGGACTGCTCGGCGGCGGGGGTCGTGGTCTCGGGGACGTCGGGGGTGTCGGCCATGAGGGGTCGCGGTGCTTTCGGTTCGGGGCGGACGGCCGCGATCAGGCGAGCAGGATCGGGGCGTTGTCGAGGAGGCGGGTGGTGCCGACGATCGCGGCGACGAGCACGAGTGCCGGGCCGCGGTGGTCGGCGTCGACCGGGAGGAGCGTCGCGGGATCCACGACGACGAGATAGTCCAGCTTAACGAGCGGCTCGGCGTGCGCGACGGCCTCGGCGGCCTCGATCGTTGCGGCGGCACCGCGGTCCGCGGCTTCCGTGGCGGCCGCGAGGAGGCGCGGGAGCACGAGGCCCGCGCGGCGCTGCTCCTCGTCGAGGTAGCGGTTGCGGCTGGAGCGGGCGAGCCCGTCCTCCTCCCGCACGATGCCGACGCCCTCGATCGCGACGGGCAGGTCGAGGTCGCGGACCATGCGGCGCACGAGGAACAGCTGCTGCGCGTCCTTCTGCCCGAAGACCGCGACGTCCGGCTGGGCGATGCTCAGGAGCTTGGCGACGACGGTGAGCATCCCGTCGAAGTGGCCCGGCCGCGCGCGCCCCTCGTAGAGGCCGCCGACCTCGCCCGCGACGACCCGCGTCGAGGACGGCCCGTCGGGATACATCTCGGCGACTCCCGGGGCGAAGAGGAGGTCGGCCCCGGCCGCGTCGAGCAGGGCGGTGTCGCCCTCGAGGTCGCGCGGGTAGCGGTCCAGGTCCTCGGTCGGACCGAACTGCAGCGGATTCACGAACACCGACACGACGACGACGTCGGCCAGCTCGCGCGCCCGCTCGACGAGGGCGAGGTGCCCGGCGTGCAGGGCGCCCATCGTCGGCACGAGCGCGATGCGCCGACCGGCCCGCCGCGCCTCCTGCAGCCGCTCGCGGAGGTCGCCGATGCGGTGGACGGTGCTGATCACCCGACGATGCTACCGGCGGTCCCGCGGCCGCCGGGGCCCTCGGCACCGGGACGCCGTGCTCCTCCGCGAGGCACCGCCTCCCGAGCGGCGTCCCACCCGGGGAGCGGCGTCACGAGCGGCACCGCGCGTCAGCCCGCCGCGCGGCGCAGGGCGTCGTCGACGGAGGAGCGGACGAGGCTGGAGAGGAAGAAGCCCGGCTTCTCGACGCCGATGCCCGCCAGCAGTCCCGCCGCCTGGTCGACGATCGCCGTCGAGAAGGTCGTGGCGGTCGAGACGGCCTCCGCGTAGGCGGCGCGGTCCGACTCCGCCACGGTCACCGGCTCCCCGCCCATCTCGACCACCAGCGCCTGCGCGATCGGCAGCACCGGGCCCGGTGCCGACACGGCGAAGTAGGTCTCGGCGAGGCGCGCCAGGTCGAGGCTGGTGCCGCTGAAGGCCATCGCCGGGTGGACTGCCAGGGGGATGACCCCGGAGGCGAGCGCCGGAGCGAGCACCCCGTAGCCGTGCTCAGGCGCCGTGTGCAGCACCAGCTGGCCGGGCTGCCACGCTCCGGTCGCGGCGAGCCCCGCGACCAGGGCGGCGATCTCGCTCCCGGGGACGGCGACGATCACCAGCTCGCTGCGCTCGACGAGCTCGGGGATCGCGAGCACGGGGACTCCGGGGAGCAGCGCGTCGGCGCGCTCGCGGCCGCTCTCGCTGGTGGTGGCGATCCCGATCACGGCGTGGCCGGCCCCGGCGAGCGCGGCACCGAGCACCGGGCCCACGCGTCCGGCACCGATCACGCCGACGCCCAAGCGTCCGTCGCGGCGGTTCTCAGGCATGCGGCTCCCCCTCCGGAGCGGGCCAGTCGGGCAGGGCGGGTGCGGCCGCGCGCCGCCCCCACTGGTGGCTCGCGTCGCGGTCGGCGGCCCGCACTCCGGCCGTCGCGAGGCTCTCGAAGAAGGCGAGTCCGTCGGCCGCGCTCATCACCGGCACGAGCGGAGTGACGGGGCCGGCCACCGTGTGCACGCGCGCCGAGGCCAGCCCGAGCAGGCGCTGGAGCGGTCCCTGCTGGACCCCGACGCTCTGCATCCGCGCCAGGGGCACCACGGCGACCCGCCGCCAGACCGCTCCGCTGCGCAGGATCGCGACCTCGTCCGTCAGCCGGTACCCGGTCCTCCGGAACGAGAAGGGGCGGAGCCACACCGCCGAGCGCGGCGCCCGGGTGAAGCCGGCGGCGTCGCGGTGCCGGAGTGCGTCTCCGACGGGCGTCGACTCCGCTCCCTCGGCCGGTCCGGGCAGCAGGAGGGCGAGGACGCGCTCGACCGCGGCGAGGTCACCGACGGGCAGGATCGTGGTGTTCGGCTCGCCGTTCGCCCCGCGGGAGGCCGCGTGGCCGGCGCGGTCGATCCGCACCTGCCACCAGCCGAAGGGGCGCCAGAGCAGCGGCTGCGTGATCTCGACGGCGTGGATCCGGCCGGGCGGGATCGTGTCGCTGCTGGTCGAGAGCACGCCGTAGCCGACCCGCACGCCGTCGGGCGTCGCGGCGATCGAGTACCGGAGCGAGCGCACGAACTGGCGGACGTAGTAGCTGCCCGAGCCGATCAGGCCCGGCAGGATCGCGAAGAGCACGTAGGGCGAGCCGTAGACGGCGACGAACACCACGGCGACGACCGAGGCGGCCAGGAACAGGGTGAAGCCGCTGAAGACGAGCGAGCCGAGGAGCCGGCCCGGCGGGATCGAGACGACCGACTCGGGCGGCGTCTCGTCCTGAGGCTCGCCGAACTCCTCCAGCCGGCGCGCCAGGAACCCGCCCGCCGGAGCCGCACCGTCGACCGTCGCCTCCCGCTCGCGCACCCCGGACGCGAGCCGCAGGATGTCGCGGCGCAGGGCGTCAACCAAGCGCGACCCGAGGTACGACAGCTGGACGTTCGCGTCCTGCCCGGCCACGCTCACCTCGAGCTTCGCGGCTCCGAACAGCCGCGCGAACAGCGGACGCTGCACCGCGATGCCCTGGATGCGGTCCAGCCGCGCCCGCCGGTTGGTCCGGAAGAGCACGCCGGAGCGCACCTCGACGAGCTCGTCCGTGATGCGGAAGGTGTGCATCCGCCAGGACAGCCAGAACGCGAAGACGGCGACCGCCAGGCCCACCGCGACCGCCAGCAGCGCCCAGCCGACGAGACCGCGGCGCAGCAGCTCGTCGACCGGATCGCCGCTCTCGAACCCCTCCGGCCCGGGCAGGAACAGCTCGACCAGGCGCTCGCGGAGGTTCGTGATCACGATGCCGAGGACGACCAGCAGGCCGATCCCGCCCTTGAGGACCGGGGTCGCGGGATGGAGGCGGTGCCACTCCCCGTCGGCCAGGTCCGTCTCGACGGCGCGGAGCTCGGTCACAGGCCGGCCCGGCGCGACTCGGCGAGCTCGACCAGGCGGTCGCGGAGCTCCTCCGCGTCCTGCTCGGCCAGGCCCGGGATGCTGACGCCGGTCGCCGCGGCGGCGGTGACGAAGCGGAGGTCGGCGAGGCCGAGCGCCCGGGCGAGCGGCCCGCGGTTGACGTCGATGAGCTGCATCCGCCCGTACGGCACCGACACGAAGCGCTGGAACATGATGCCGCGGCGGAAGAGGAGGTCGTCCTGGCGCAGGAGGTAGCCGTAGGCGCGCGCACGGCGCGGGGCCACGATCAGGAGGGTCACCGCGAGGATGGCCGCGGCGGCCAGCGGGATCCAGCCCCACGGCAGGCCGATCAGCATCAGCACCACGGGCACGGCGAGCAGCAGCACGCTCGACACGACGGCCGACACGATCTCGACCGCGACGTACCGGGGCGAGACGCGGCGCCACTCCCCCGTGATGTCGAGGCGGTCCCGCCGGCGTCCCCTCGCGTCGCGGCGGGTCGTCGGCGACGCGTCCTCGGGCTCGGCGGGCATGGCGTCGTCCTCACTGCCCGCGGCGATCCGGGCGTCGGCGTCAGGCGTGGTTCACCTCGCCGACGGCGGTGTCGTCGTCGTCGCTCGGCGGGATGGTGCACAGGTGCTCGGCGACCAGGCCGGCCACCAGCAGGACGAGCGCACCCACGATGGTCGCGACGTCCTGCCACACGGAGCCTAGCGAAGGGATCGCACGGCTCAGCAGGTACACCAGGATGCCGCCGGAGGCTCCGAGCAGCAGAGCACCGACGTGGCTGGACGCCTTCGCCAGCACCACGACGCGCATCGCCCGGAACGGATCGATGGGCCGGCGCAGCGTGCCCTTCGTGGCGCGGTGGATCGGGACGGCGAAGCCGAGCACGAGGGCCGCGACCACGATCAGGGTCAGCGGAACCGTCAGCGGCGGGATGAGCACGGGGCGGCCGGCGGCGGCGATCGCGAGGTCGAGGAGGAACCCCGCGACGGCCCCGGCGAGGCCGAGTCCGAGCAGGGTGCTGATGCGGGTGCGCCTCACGGGGTCCTGCTCTCGGGGTCGGCGGTGGTGCCGCGGGCGGAGTCGCGCCCCGGCCAGGTCAGCCCGGCCGGGTGGTCGGTCACGCGGTCGGTCGCCCGTGCGCGCAGCTCGGCCACGGGTCCGGCCCCGGGAAGGACCGCCGCCGGCTCGGCGTCGAGCCAGGGCTCGAGCACGAAGGCCCGCTCGGCCGCCCGCGGGTGCGGGAGGGTCAGGTGCGGGTCGTCGCGGAGCACGCCGCCGACCGCGATCACGTCGATGTCGAGGGTCCGGTCGCCCCAGCGCTCCTCGCCCTCGCCGCGGATCCGGCCGCCGGCCGATTCGATCGCCGCCGTCGCCGCGAGCAGGTCGTCGGGTTCGAGGACGGTCGAGCCGGTCACGACCGCGTTGAGGTACCCGGGCGCGTCCTCGTCGACGCCCTCGGGCTTCCACGCGGGCGACTCGACGACCTTGGACACCGCCTCGATGCGCAGGCCCGGCGTCGTGGCGAGGGCCCGCAGCGCCTCCTCGAGGTGCGCCAGGCGGTCGCCGAGGTTGCTGCCGAGCGCGAGCACGACGTGGCGCACCGGGCGGACGCGCTCCTGCCGCGGCCTCACGAGCGGGTCCTCGTGATCTGCACGGCGACGTCCTCGAACGGCAGCGGGATCGGCGCGTCCGGCTTGTGGACGGTGATGCGGACGACGTCGGCGGCGGCGAAGCCCAGGGCGACCCGGGCGAGGCGCTCGGCCAGGGTCTCGATGAGGTCGACCGGGTCGCGGGTCACCGCGTCGGCCAGGGCGATCGCGAGCTCGCCGTAGTGCACCGTCTCGGCCAGCGCGTCGCCCTCGGCCGCCGGCGCGGTGTCGAGCCAGACCGTCGCGTCGATCACGAAGTCCTGTCCGTTCTCGCGCTCGAAGTCGAAGACGCCGTGGTGCGCGCGCACGCGCAGCCCGGTGAGGGTGATGGAGTCGCGCACGGCGAGGGCGGCGGGGTCGATCGCGGTCACGGGGTCTCCTCCTGGAGTCGGGCGGCGAGGGCCAGGGCACGGGCGGACGAGCGGACGTCGTGGACCCGGACGCCCCAGGCGCCGTGCTCGGCGGCGATGAGGCTCAGCATGGCGGAGACCTCGTCGCGCTCGGCGGCCGGGGCGCCGGCGGGGGCGAACGGAGCGAGGAACCGCTTGCGCGAGTGGCCGACCAGGACCGGGAAGCCCAGCGAGACGATCGCGTCGAGCCCTGCCAGCAGCGCCCAGTCGTGCGCGCCGACCTTCGCGAAGCCGAGGCCGGGGTCGAGCAGGAGGCGGTCGTCCCGGATCCCGGCCTCACGGGCGGCGTCGACGCGGCGCTCGAGCTCGCCGCGGACGTCCGCCACCACGTCGCCGTAGGAGGCGAGAGCGGTCATGCCCGCGCTGTGCCCGCGCCAGTGCATCGCGATGTAGACGGCGCCGCGCTCGGCGACGAGCGGGAGCATCCGCGGATCGGCGAGGCCGCCGGAGACGTCGTTGACGACGACGGCGCCCGCGTCCAGAGCGGCCTCCGCTGTGGCAGCGCTCATCGTGTCGATGCTGACGCGCACCCCCTCCGCGGCGAGGGCGCGGACGACGGGCAGCACGCGGCCCTGCTCGGCGGCGGAGTCGACGCGCGCCGCACCGGGGCGGGTGCTCTCGCCGCCGACGTCGACCAGGTCCGCGCCGAACGCGGCGGGTCCGTCCCCGGCGGGCCGGGTCAGGTCGAGGCCGTGGCGGACGGCGTCGTCGACGGACAGCCAGCGTCCGCCGTCGCTGAACGAGTCCGGAGTGACGTTGAGGATCCCGAGGAGCGCGGCGCGGCCGGTCGGCGTGAGGTCGGCGACGGTGGTGGCCACGTCACTCCCCCCGCGCGGCGCCGATCAGCGCGATGATCTCGGCGCGGGCGGCCGGGTCGGCGAGGGAGCCGCGGGCGGCGACCGTCACGGTCGAGCTCGCGGTCTGGCGCGGCCCGCGCATCCGCACGCAGCCGTGCTCGGCGTCGACCACGACGAGCACTCCCTCGGGAGCGAGGCCCTGCTCGAGCGCGTCGGCGATCTGCTCGGTCATCCGCTCCTGGATCTGCGGTCGCGACGCGACCGTCTCGACCACGCGCGGCAGCCGGCCGAGGCCGACGACCCGCTCGCGCGGCCGGTAGGCGATGTGCGCGACGCCGAGGAACGGCAGGAGGTGGTGCTCGCAGACGGAGCGGAAGGCGAGGTCGCGCACGATCACCGTCTGGTCGAGCGGCGACTCCTGGCCGCCCTCGACCACCGCGAACGTCTCGGTCAGCTGGGCTGCGGCGTCGTCGTCGAACCCGCCGAAGAACTCCTCGTACGCCTCGGCGAACCGCCGCGGCGTGTCGAGGAGTCCCTCGCGGCCCGGGTCGTCCCCGATGGCCGCGAGGATCTCGGCGACGGCCGCCTCGATGCGCGCCTTGTCGACGGGCACGCGCGCGCTACGCCGTCGCGGGGCGCGGGTTGATCAGCGGCGGGCGCTTCGGCGCGACCTCGTCGGCACCAGCGGAGGAGACTCCCCCGTCGGTCGCACCCGAGTCGATCGGCGCCTTGGCGACCGGGACCGCGATGGGCGGCAGGTCGGACAGGGGGCGCTTGTCGCTCGAGAGCCACTGCGGGCGCTCGTCGATGCGGCGGACGTCCTTGAAGATCTCGGCCAGCTGGTCGTGGTCGAGCGTCTCCTTCTCGAGCAGCTCCATCGCGAGGCGGTCGAGGATGTCGCGGTTGTCGTTGATGACCTGCCACGCCTCGTCGTGCGCCTGCTCGATGAGCTGGCGCGTCTCGGCGTCGACCGTCTCGGCGATCTGCTCGGAGTAGTCGCGCTGGTGGCCCATGTCGCGGCCGAGGAACATCTCGCCCGACGACTGGCCGAGCTTGACCGCTCCGACGTTCGCGGACATGCCGTAGTCGGTGACCATCTTGCGGGCGATGGAGGTCGCCTTCTCGATGTCGTTCGACGCTCCGGTGGTGGGGTCGTGGAAGACGATCTCCTCCGCGACGCGACCGCCCATCGCGTACGTGAGCTGGTCGAGGAGCTCGTTGCGGGTCGTGGAGTACTTGTCCTCCAGTGGGAGAACCATCGTGTAGCCGAGGGCGCGACCGCGCGGAAGGATCGTGACCTTGGTCACGGGGTCGGTGTGGCGCATCGCCGCCGCCGCCAGAGCGTGTCCGCCCTCGTGGTAGGCGGTGATCAGCTTCTCCTTGTCGCGCATGACCCGCGTGCGGCGCTGCGGCCCCGCGATGACGCGGTCGATGGCCTCGTCGAGCGCGCGGTTGTCGATCAGCTGCGCGTTGGAGCGGGCGGTGAGCAGCGCGGCCTCGTTGAGGACGTTGGCCAGGTCGGCGCCGGTGAAGCCCGGGGTCTTCCGGGCGACGACCTCGAGGTCGACTCCGCCGGCGAGCGGCTTGCCGCGGCCGTGGACCTCGAGGATCCGCTTGCGGCCGAGCAGGTCGGGGGCGTCGACGCCGATCTGGCGGTCGAAGCGGCCCGGACGCAGCAGTGCGGGATCGAGGATGTCGGGGCGGTTCGTCGCCGCGATCAGGATGACGTTCGTCTTGACGTCGAAGCCGTCCATCTCGACCAGCAGCTGGTTGAGGGTCTGCTCGCGCTCGTCGTGACCGCCGCCCATCCCGGCGCCGCGGTGGCGGCCGACGGCATCGATCTCATCGACGAAGATGATGGCCGGCGAGTTCTCCTTCGCCTGCTGGAACAGGTCGCGGACACGGCTCGCGCCGACGCCGACGAACATCTCGACGAAGTCCGATCCGGAGATGGAGTAGAAGGGGACGCCCGCCTCGCCCGCGACCGCGCGCGCCAGCAGGGTCTTGCCGGTGCCGGGAGGGCCGTAGAGCAGGACGCCCTTCGGGATGCGGGCGCCGACGGCCTGGAACTTCGCGGGCTCCTTGAGGAACTCCTTGATCTCGTGCAGCTCCTCGATCGCCTCGTCGGCGCCGGCGACATCGCCGAACGTGACCTTGGGCGACTCCTTCGAGACGAGCTTCGCCTTCGACTTGCCGAACTGCATGACGCGGTTGCCGCCGCCCTGCATGCCCGAGAGCATCAGCCAGAAGAACGCGCCGATCAGCAGGATGGGGAGCAGGAAGCCGAGAGCCGAGAGGAACCAGTTGGTCTGCGGGACCTCGTCGTTGTAGCCGGTGCTGCCGAGATCGGCCGCGGACACCGCGTCGACGACCTCCGCGCCGCGAGGGGCCACGTAGTAGAACTGCACCTGCGTGCCGTTGTCTCCGTCGGCCTGCTTGAGCGTGAGATCGACGCGCTGCTCGCCGTCCACGATCTTCGCCGAGTCGACCTTGCCGTCCTTCAGGAGGTCGAGACCCTCCTGCGTCGTGACCGGCCGGAAGCCGGACATGGTGATCAGCGAGGAGCCGATCCACACCGCGACGATCGCCAGGACGACGTAGAGGATGGGACCCCGGAAGATGCGCTTCACGTTCATGCTTGTTGCGGGTGCGACACCCGGCGCCTTTCTGACGAGGAGATTGTGCCTGCCAGGCTACCTCCCGCACTCTGAGCGCCGCCCACGCGTTCGCCGTGGGCCGAACCGCCGCGGGCTGTGTCGTCTGGCGGGGATGCGGCGGGCCGCATCCCCGCGCGCGGTCGGCTTCGCGAGGTGGTGCGTTCCGCAGAGCGGGTCTCGTCGGACTGCCGGGAAACGCTGACACGCGTCGGCACCGTCCGGCGGGGATGCGGCGGGCCGCATCCCCGCGCGCGGTCGGCTTCGCGAGATGGTGCGTTCCGCAGAGCGGGGTGCGTCGGACTGCCGGGAAACGCTGGCACGCGTTTCCCGGTCCGAGTCCTCTGTCTTGCGGGTGGAGGTCGCGGGGATCGGCGCTTCGGCGGTAGGGACGCGCCGCGAGAGCGCAGGAGTTGTCGCACTCGGGCTCGACAGCGACGACTACTGCGGTCTCGGGAAGGAGGCGAAGGTGTCCGAGCAGGACGCGCCGCGAGAACGCAGGAGTTGTCGCACTCGGGCTCGACAGCGACGACTACTGCGGTCTCGGGGGGGGCGAAGGTGTTCGAGCGGGGCGTGCCGCGAGAGCGCAGGAGTTGTCGCACTCGAGCTCGACAGCGACGACTACTGCGGTCTCGGGGGGCGCTGGCGTCCGAGCGGGGCGTGCCGCGAGAAGGGGCAGCAGGCGCGGACGGACAAGCCGGGCCCGCCCGGTCCGCGTCAGGCCGACTCGAGGAGGGGCTCCGGGTCGCGGAGGGCGGGCACGAGGCCGTGGCGGCGGCGGGCGGCGGCCAGCACGGTCACGGCGAGCGCCCCGACCAGCCAGAGCACGAGCACCAGGACCGCGTGCGCGACTCCGATGCTGCCGCCGGCGATCAGCGAGCGGAACGCCTCCACCGTCCAGGTCAGCGGCAGTACGCCGTGGATCGCCTGGAAGAAAGCGGGTGCGGTCTCGACCGGGTAGGTGCCTCCGGCCGAGGACAGCTGCAGCACGATCATCAGCAGCGCCAGGAACCGGCCCGGGGCGTCCAGCAGCGCGATCAGCGCCTGGTTGATCGCCACGAAGGTGAGGCTCGTGAGCACGGCGATCCCGATCAGCCCGGGCAGGTTCGACGCCTCGACGCCCACTCCGAAGCGGATGACGAGCGCGGCCAGGACGCCCTGGGCGACCGCCATCAGCGCGCCGGGCAGGTAGCTGCGCAGCGCGATGACCCAGGCGGGACGGCGCGCGGCGAGGAGGCGGGAGCTGAGCGGGGCACTCATCAGGTAGAAGGCCAGCGCGCCGACCCAGAGCGCGAGGGCCATGAAGTAGGGGGCGAGGCCGTAGCCGTAGGACGGCACGCGGTTCATCCGCTCGGCGTCGATCCCGACCGGGGCGGCCGCGACGGTGCTGAGCTCCTGCGCCTGCTCACCGGTGTAGGTGGGCACGTCGTCCGCGCCGTCCGAGAGCTTCGTGTCGAGGGTGCGCGATCCGGAGGCGAGGGAGTCGATCCCGTCGGCGAGGTCCTGCGAACCGGTGGCCGCGTCGGCCGAGCCGGTCGCGGCGGTCTCGGCGCCGTCCGCGAGGTCCGACGCGCCTGTCGCGAGGGCGGCCGTCCCGGAGGCGAGGTCGGAGGCGCCGGCGGCCGCGGAGGCGATCCCGCTGGTGAGCGGGCCGACCGCGCCGGAGAGGGTGTCCACTCCGCCGGCGACCTGCGCGGCTCCGCCGTCGAGGGTCGCAGCTCCCTGGGCGAGGGCCTGCGCACCGGTCTGCAGCTTCTGGGCGCCGTCGGCGGCGGAGGTCGCCCCGGTGGACAGAGCGGCGGTGCCGGTCGCGAGGTCGGCGGCTCCGCCCGAGACCGTGGCGGCACCGGCGGCGAGCGCCGTCAGTCCGCTGCCGTCGTCGCCGACGAGCGCGGTCGCACCGGAGGCGAGCGTCTGAGCGCCCGCGTCCGCCGAGGCGGCTCCGCCCGCGAGAGCGGCCGCACCCTGCTCGAGGGCGGTCAGCTCGGCCACGCGCTGGGCGTCGGACAGCGAGTCGTACCGAGAGAGCAGGGAGGCGAGGCCGGAGTCGACTCCGGTCGCTCCGGTGGCGAGTCCCGGAGTGGCGGTCGCGAGCGCTCCCGCGCCGGTCGCGAGCTGCTGGGCTCCTGCGAGGGCCTTCCCCGCTCCGTCGGAGAGGGAGGCGGACCCGGTGGCCAGCGCCTCGGCGCCGGACGCCGCCGAGGCCGCGCCGTCCTTCAGGGTCGACGTCCCCGCGGCGAGGTCGGCGGCGCCCGAGGCGAGCGACGCCGCTCCGCCGTCGAGCTGCTGGGCGCCGTCGGCGACCGTGCGGGCTCCCGTGTCGAGCGCCGCCGCCTGGTCGGGCAGCTGACCGGTCCCGCTCGCGATCCGCTGGAGTCCCGACGAGAGGTCGGACGCTCCGGAGGCCGCGCTCCCCGCGCCCGAGCGGAGGGAGTCGGCGCCGGTCGCCAGCTGCGCGGTGCCGTCCTGCAGCTGCGCGAGCCCGACGACCAGCTCGGAGGAGCCGGACGCGGCGGTCCCGGCGCCGTCCGCCAGCTGAGCGGCGCCGTCGGCCGCCTGCTCGAGGCTCGAGTGCACATCGGTGAAGCCGAGGTAGACGTTCTCGAGGTAGGTCGCGCCGACCTTCTCCTCCAGCGTCTTCGTCACGGTGGTGCCGATGGTGGAGGCGATGTTGCCGACGATCAGGTTGGCCGCGTCGTTCGTCTCGATCGACAGCTTCGCCTGCACGGCCGCGGCGGGGTCGTCGCCGCCGACAGAGGCGACGTCGGCCGAGAAGCCGGCCGGCACCGTCAGCACGGCGAGGACGTCGCCGGAGGCGAGCTCGCGGGACGCCTCGTCGGCACCGGTCGCCGTCCAGGCGAAGTCCGAGCCGGACGTGTCGGTGGTGAGCTGCTCGGTCAGGTCGTCGCCGAGGGCGAGCGCGGAGCCGTCCGAGGCAGTCGCGCCGGTGTCCTCGTTGACGATCGCGGCGGGCACCGTGTCGAGGTGGTGCGTGGGATCGAGGTTGGCCGAGGTCAGCAGTCCCGCGTAGATCAGCGGGATGAGCGCGATCGCGGCGAAGACGACGACGAGGCGCGGGTTCACGGCGCGCAGGGCGCGGCGGAGCGGGGAGGTGGTCATGGTCCTTCTACTTCGTGGAGTGCAGGGCGGCGAGCCGCGGCGACGCGACTCCGGTGACGAGGAGCTCGGCGATGTCGGCGGAGGCCGAGGCCGCGGGACGGCGGGCGTCGCCGTCGAGGAGCCAGCCGACGACCAGCCAGGTGGTGCCGGCGGCGAGGAGGACGGCGAAGCGCTCGACGCGTGCGTGGTCGCCGCCGCCCGATCCGCGCTCGGCGAGGGGCGAGAAGGCGAGGAGCCGCTGCGCGAGGAACGCGACGACCGACTCCTGCACGGCGCGGGCCGTGCCTCCGCTCAGCACGCGGCGGTAGAAGTCGGCGTGCACGAGCAGGCCCTCGAGGAGCCCGCGGACGATGCGGGGGACCGCGCCCTCCCAGTCGGCGGGGGCGGTGCCGGGAGCGACGTCACCGAACAGCGCGTGCATCCGCTCCACCGCGGCGGCCTCGATCAGTGACGGCACATCGCCGAAGTGCTGGTAGAACGTGGGGCGGCTGACGCCCGCGGCGCCGCAGAGCTCCGTGATGGAGGGCTGGTCGTCGCCCGGGCGGTCGAGGGCACTCGTGATCGCGGTGAGCAGGAGCTCGCGCGAGCGGGTGAGCCGCGGATCGGTCACGGGGTCCTTCTTCCCGGCGCGAGGAGCGCCTTCTTTACGTCCGTCAGATAACTTACAACCGTAAAGAAGAGCGCGCAAGCATCAGGAGGAGGGCGGCTCCGGGAGCAGCGTCGCGATGGCGGACGTGTCGACGATCACCGAGTCGTGCGGAGTCAGTCCCGGGCTCCGCGGCGTCGGCACCGGCAGGCGCACGAGGAGGGCGCCCGGATCCACGCCGAAGCGCCCGGAGCGGGTGCGGCCGACCGGATCGCCGTCCAGCTCGGCGAGCACCGGCTGGTCGAGCTCGAACGAGAACTCGCGACCGGGCCACTGGCGGAGGGAGGCGAGCCCGTTGCGGTTGCCGGTCGCCACGTCCAGCGCGAGGCCGAAGCGCCGACGCAGCAGCACCAGCTCCAGGTCGCCGTCGTCGAGCACGGCTCCGGCGGCCAGCTCGATGTTCGCGACCACGGAGCTGCAGTTGCAGGCCAGCACCATGAAGCAGCGCTGCGGAGGCTCCTCAGCGCCGTCGATCGTGAGGGTCACCTCGAATCCGGCCTTGAACATCGCCGGCGCCCCCGCCGCGAAGTAGGCGCCCCAGCCCACCCGCTTCTTCAGCTCCTCGTCCGTCTTGTCCATGATCTCGGCGTCCAGGCCCACCCCGCCCATCACCATGAACACCCGCTCCTCGCCGTCGTCGAACGCGGCCGTGCCCACGTCGATCGCGCGGTCCTGCCCGAGCAGGGCGATCTCGACCGCCTCGGGCAGCGAGCCGAGCGGGATCCCGAGGTTCCGCGCGAGGAGGTTGCCGGTGCCGCTGGGCAGCAGGCCGTAGGGGACGCCGGTCCCGCGCAGCACCGTGGCGACGGCGCGGACGGTGCCGTCGCCTCCCATCGAGCACACCAGGTCCGGGCCCGCCTCGAGCGCGGCGCGGGCCGCGGCGGCACCGGAGTCGCCCGGGCTGGTCTCGAACCAGAGCGGCTCGTTCCAGCCGTGGCGGCGCGCGATCGTCGCGACCAGGTCCTCCGCGGCGCCGACGTCGTCGAACTTGCTCGGGTTGATCACGACGGCGACGGTGCGCTTCTCGGGTGCCTTCACCCCGTCAGTCTGACGGCACCGGCGACCGGTCCAGTCGCGCTGACGCCTCCAGGGCGAGCACGGCGCCGATCTCGGCCGAGAGCGTGGCGGGCAGCGACGGAGGCACGTCCCAGCGGGGCCCGGCCAGCAGCACGCCGCGGCGGACGCTCGAGCTCTGCAGCGCGGCGACGCTGCCGGCGACGAAGCCGCGGACGCGAGCCGCCACCGCGGGCGCGACTCCACTCGTCGTGGCGAGGTCGACGAGGTGCCGGTAGGCGATGCCGCCGAACAGGGCGCCGTCCCCCGAGCCCTGGTCGACGAAGACGCCGTCGGGGGCGAGCCGGTCCAGCAGGTCCTCGGCCGTGCGGGAGGCGTGGGCGACCAGGCGGGGGTCGGGCCGCAGGCGGTGCAGGGCGAGCGCCGCGCCGATGTAGACGGCGTGGTTGTAGCTGAAGGCCCAGTCGTCGCGCGCGGAGCCTCCCTCGCGGCCGATGCCGTCTGCGACGAAGCCGGTGTCGTCGTCGCGGAGGCGCACGTGCATCCAGTCGAGGGCGGCGCGCGAGAGCTCCTCCCGGCCGTCGGGCCGCAGCCGCTCCAGGCGGGCGCCGAGGATCGCGAACGGGCCGTTGGCGGGCGCGTTCTTGTAGTCGAGCTGCCGGCGGCGCCAGGCGAGGCTCGCCCCGTGGCGGAGGTTCCACCCCTTCGCGACGGCGAAGCGCCAGAGGCGGTCGGCCCGGTCGAGGAAGCGCGGGTCGCCGGAGGCCTCCCCGAGGCGGGCGAGCGCGCCGCCGAGCCACATCATGTCGTCGAAGTAGCCGTTGACCAGGCGCCCGCCGTTGCGGAGGCGGATCGCACGGTGGATCTGCCGGGCACGCTCCAGGTGCGCCTCGTCGCCCGTGCGCTCGAAGGCGTCGACGGCCGCGTCGATCGCGTGCGCGAGCCACCAGTAGTTGAACTCGAGGTCGGCCCGCAGCGAGGTCGGGTAGCTCATGTGGTAGCCCAGCAGCGGCACCGCGAAGAGCCGCTCGAGGCTCTCCTGCGCGGTGTCCGCGGGGCTACTCGTAGATGTGCGGGGCGAGGACGGCGACATCGCGGAGGTTGCGGTAGCGCTCGGCGTAGTCGAGCCCGTAGCCGATCACGAACTCGTTCGGGATGTCGAAGCCGACGTAGGCCACGTCGACCTCGACCTTGGCGGCCGCGGGCTTGCGGAACAGCGCGCAGATCTCGACGGACTCGGCGCCACGGCTGCGGAGGTTGCCCTGCAGCCACGAGAGCGTGAGGCCGGAGTCGATGATGTCCTCGACGATCAGCACCTTGCGGTTCGTGATGTCGGAGTCGAGGTCCTTCAGGATCCGCACGACGCCGGAGGACTTGGTGCCGCTCCCGTAGGACGAGACGGCCATCCAGTCCATGACGATGTCGAGCTTGAGCTCGCGGGCCAGATCGGCCATCACCATCACGGCGCCGCGCAGCACCCCGACGATGAGCAGGTTCTCGCCCGCGTAGTCGCGCTCGATGGCGCGGGCCAGGTCGCGGATCCGCTCGTGGATCTCGGCCTCGGTGTAGAGGACCTCGGTGATGTCGTCGGCGATGTCGGCTGCTTCCACCCGGCCACTCTACGGGTGCCCGGCCCCCGTCTCCCCTCCGCGAGACTCCGCTCCTGTACACCTCCGCCGGCGAGTCGCGTGCCGGAGCGGCATCTCGCGGGGAGGGGTCGGGCGTCGCGCGGGGACCGGGGGTCGCGGGAACGGGTCAGGGGGCCGCGGGTGCGAAGACGAGGGTGGTGCCGCGGCGGGTGGCGAGGACGCCGGGGAGGTCGACGCCCTTCTGGCCGTGCCAGTCGGTGACCAGCGCGGCGACCGCCAGCGTCTGCGAGCGCGAGAGCGCGACTCCGAACTCGTTCGCCACGACCAGGCGGATGATCCGCTGCCGCAGCGCCGGCGGGTCCGCCGCGAGCCCGCGCGCGTCGACCGTGACGTGCCCCGCCTCGTCCTGGCCCACCAGCTCGAGCGCCCAGTCGAGGGCGAGCGCGTCGAGCGCGTCCCCGTCCTCCCGCAGCTGCTCGGCCGTGCGCGCCAGAGCCTGGGCCACTCCCGGCCCCAGCTCGTCCTCCAGCACGGGCAGCACACGGTTCCGCACCCGGACCCGCGAGTAGCGGGGGTCGTCGTTGTGCGGGTCGTCCCACGGCACGAGCCCCTGGTCGGCGCAGGCGAGGCGGGTCGTCTCGCGGCGCAGGCCCAGGAGCGGGCGCCGCAGCGGTCCGCTGGCCGGCGCCATCCCGTGCAGCGAGGCCGCACCGGCTCCGCGGGCGAGCCCCAGCAGCACCGTCTCGGCCTGGTCGTCGAGGGTGTGGCCCAGGAGGATCGCGGCGGCGCCCGTCGCGGTCAGCGCGTCGTCGAAGGCGCGGTAGCGCGCGCTGCGGGCGGCCGCCTCCGGACCGCCCTCGGCGGACACCGTCACCACCTCGCGCAGCACCGGCGCGAGCCCCAGCGCGTGCGCCTGCTCCGCCGCCCGCCGCGCGACCTCCGCCGACGCCTCCTGCAGCCCGTGGTCGACGATCACCGCGCCGGCCCGCCTCCCGCCCCGCGGGGCCTCGAAGGCGACCGCCGCCGCGAGCGCGAGCGAGTCCGCTCCCCCGCTCAGCGCGACCAGCACGAGCGCTCCGGGGTCGAGCCCGTCGAGGCTCTCGCGCACCGCCCGCCGCAGATCGGCGACGGCGGGGGTCAGGCGGGGGCGATCGGGCACATCAAGTAACGTAATGCCAGCGATCCGCCCCTCCCGCGCGCGCACCCGCGCGAGCGTTCCGGAGGCCGATCCGTCCGCCGATGCGCCGCTCACGGCGCCACCGACTCAAGGAGAGAGCATGGCCGCATACGACGTCGTCGTCGAGATCCCCAAGGGGAGCCGCAACAAGTACGAGGTCGACCACGAGACCGGTCGCGTCTACCTCGACCGCGTGCTCTTCACCTCCTTCGTCTACCCGACGGACTACGGGTACTTCGAGAACACCCTCGGCCTCGACGGCGACCCCGTCGACGCGCTGGTGCTGCTCGAGTACCCCGTCTTCCCGGGCGTGGGCGTCTCCGTCCGCCCGGTCGGCGTGCTCAACATGAGCGACGAGGCCGGCTCCGACGCGAAGGTGATCGTGGTCCCCGCGAAGGACCCGCGCTGGCAGCACATCCAGGACATCGGCGACGTCCCGGAGCAGACGAAGAACGAGATCAAGCACTTCTTCGAGCGCTACAAGGACCTCGAGCCCGGCAAGTGGGTCAAGGTCGACGCGTGGGGCGACGCCGCCGAGGCGGAGCAGATCGTCCAGGACGGCATCAAGAAGCTGGCCGAAGAGGGTCACTGACCCCTCGCATCAACGAAGGAACCCCCTCCCGTCGTCTCGACAGGAGGGGGTTCTCTCGTTGTGCTGTGTGGCCGTGGCTCAGGCGGCCGGGCGGCCGACCATGCCGGCGGGCGTGCCCCAGGTGTTCCAGATGCGCACGGGCTTGCCGTAGTCGGCGGCCTCGATGATCTGGTTGTTCCCGAGGTAGATGGCCACGTGGTAGTAGTCCCCGCCGCCGCCCCAGAAGATCAGGTCGCCGCGCTGGCGCTGGCTGTAGGGGACGAGCTTGCCGGCGCCGGCCATGGTGTTGTACTGGTTCGTCGCCGAGTGGGTGCCGATGTAGATGCCCGAGGACGCGTACGAGGCCTTGGTGAGGCCCGAGCAGTCCCACTGGTCCGGACCCATGCCGCCGAGGACGTACTCCTCGCCGAGCTGCGCCATCGCGTACGAGATCGCGTTCTCGACGGCGCCGCTGGTCGGCACCAGGACCGGAGCGGTGACCGGCTGCGGGAGCGGCTGAGCCGCCGGCTGGGCGATCGGCTGAGCAGCGGGCTGGGCCGGAGCCGGAGCCGGAGCCGGCTGCTGCTGCGCGGGCTGCGGAGCGGCGGGCTGCGGGAGGGACGCGGTCTGACGCGACGGGGCGGCGGTGTCGGCCTGCGCCGAGGACTGCTGCTGGGCGGAGCGGGCGGTGGACTGCGCCTGAGCGGCGGCCTCCGCCTCGGCCTGAGCCTGGGCGGCGGCCTCGTCGGCCTGGCGCTTCTGCTCGCCCGCGAGGTACTGGGTCTCGGCCTCGACCGAGGAGTCCTTCAGCAGAGCGAGCTGGGCGACCAGCTCCTGCGACTTCTCCTCCTGCGCCGAGAGCGACGCGCGGGCCGACTCGGCGGCGGCGTCGGCGTCCTTGCGCGCGGCGTCGGCCTCGTCCGAGAGCGCCTGGTGCTCGGTGACGGCGCGGTCTGCCTGGTCGCCGAGCGACTCCGCGTTCTGCTTGTCGGCGAGGGCGTCGGCGTAGACCTTCTGCGACTGCTCCGAGAGCTGCGACATCGCGCCGAGCTGGTAGAGCAGGTCGCCCGCGTCCTTGCCCTTGGCCACGAGGCTGGCGGAGAGGTCGCCGCCGGCGGCGCGAGAGAGGTGCGCGGCCAGCAGGCCGGCGCGCATCTTCGAGGTCTGGGCCTTGGCGGAGGCGGTGGTCGCCTTCTCCTCGAGGTCGGCGACGGCCTTCGCAGCGGCGTCGAGCGCCTCCTTGGCCTGGCGCCAGGCCTCGGCCTTCTTCATCGCGGTGATCGACTTCTCGTCGACCGCGGTCTGCAGGCTCGCGATGAGGCCGGTGATCGAGTCGATCTCGGCCTGCTTGCTCGCCTCGTCCTTCTTGGCGTTCTGCACGTCGTCCCACGAGGGGTACTTCGCGTCGTCGGCGAGGGCCGGGGTGATGCCGAGGGACGCGGTGACCGCCGTGACCGCGAAGGCGGCGGAGATGACGAGCGGGAGGCGGCCCTTCCAGGCGCGCTCCCGGGGTGCCGGGGTGAAGGTGCGTGCGGTCGTCTGTGCGTCAGCCAAGGGTGACTCCTCGTTGGGCCATGAAAGGTTGGGCGTCGACGGCGGAGCCGTTGACGCGGGTCTCGAAGTGCAGGTGGCAGCCGGTGGACGCGCCGGTCGAGCCGACGGCGGCGATCTGCTCGCCCGCCTGGACCTGCTGGCCGACGCGGACGTAGATGCCGCCGGACATGATGTGGGCGTAGCCGGTGCTGATGCCGCTGCCGTGGTCGATCAGCACCCAGTTGCCGTAGGTGCCGTTGGGGCCCGCGTAGGAGACGGTGCCGCTGTGCGCCGCGAAGATCGGGATGCCGCAGCCACCCGCGAGGTCGGTGCCGCGGTGGTACGAGCCGGAGGATCCTCCGCCGGTCGAGATGCTGTCGCGCGGGCCGAAGGTGCCGGTGATGCGGCCTCCGGCAGGGCGGACCCAGCCGGAGTCGCTGACGGCGCTGGAGCCGCCGCCGCCCGAGGGGGCGACGTACCCGCCGCCGCCGCTGCCGCCGCTGGACGCGGCTGCGGCCCGGGCGGCCTCGCGGCGCGCGGCTTCGGCCTGGGCGGCGGCCTGACGGGCGGCCTCCTCCTCGGCGAGCTTCCGGAGGCGCTCGGCCTCGCGGGCGGCGACGCCGGCCTCGTACTCGGCCACGGTCTTCGACTCGGTGTCGCGGAGCGCGGCGAGCTGCTGCTCGAGCACGACGCTCTGCTCCTGCTGCTCGGCGAGCGCGGCCTCGGACGCCTCCTGGGCGGCGGTCGCCTCGGCCAGCTTCTGCTCGGCGGCGACGCGGAGGCGCTCGCGCTCCGTCTGCGCCACCTCGGCCTGGTCGGCGAGGGAGGACGCGGTGTTGCGGGCGGTGCTGGCCTGCTCGTAGATCGCGGAGGAGCGCTCGACCAGCTTGGTCATGCTCCCGATCTTCGACAGCAGCTGGTCGGCCTGGCCGGCCTTCTGGTCGAGGAAGATGTTGACGGACAGGTCGGTGCCGGTGCTGCGGTAGAGCTGCGCGGCGAGCAGGCCCGCCTGCTGCGAGGCCTTGTCGGCCTCCTCGGCGCTGGCGGCGGCCCGGTCCTCGAGCTTCTTCGACTGGTCCGAGGCCTCGTCGAACGCCTGCTGAGCGGCGAAGTGCTCGTCGCCGCGCTGCTGCGCGAGCTGCTGAGCGGAGGCGACCTCGCTCTGGAGGTCGCCGATCAGGGACGTGATCCGGTCGACCTGAGCGGCCGCGGCGGCGGTGTCGCCCTTCGCCGCCTCGACGTCGGCCCACGACGGGTACTCGACCGCCTGGGCGGGAGTGGCGACGAGCAGGCCGGCGACGAGCGCGACGACGGCGGAGGCCAGGGCAGCACCTCGGAGTCGCCCGAGTCGCGGCGCGCCGGGGAGGCGGGCGGAACGCGGACGGCGCAGGGAGTGGGGCATGGGACCTCGGGGATAGGGGGCCCTCCCTCCGCGGCGGTGCGGCTCCGGCGCGCGGGTGGGGGGAAGAGCGATTCCGCCCCACCCTAACCGCGGCCCTGCCCGATCTCCTAGACCCGGGTCAACCCCGGACGGGGTGCACGCCGCCTGCGGAACCGTCGATTTTGCATCCTGCGCCGCGGCCCCCTATGCTTGCGTGTCGGTAGTCATGGGGGGTCGGCCGCAGGGTCGCCCCGCGAGTCTCCGGCCCCATCGTTTAGTGGCCTAGGACACCGCCCTTTCACGGCGGCAGCACGGGTTCGAATCCCGTTGGGGTCACGGATGGGTCGGTACTACCAGCACCACCAGAAGTACCAGCACCACCGGAAAGTGCGCCGGCTCGAGAGGGTCGGGGCGTGAAAATAGAACAGCCTCGAAGGCAGTATGCTTGTCTTCGCAACGAGGCCCTGTAGCGCAGTTGGTTAGCGTGCCGCCCTGTCACGGCGGAGGTCGCGGGTTCAAGTCCCGTCAGGGTCGCAAAGAGGCCCTTCCGAGAGGAAGGGCCTTTTTCAGGAGATCACCTCTCCAGCGACATCACGTCGCAACGGCTCTGTAGCTCAGTTGGTAGAGCGCACGACTGAAAATCGTGAGGTCACGGGATCGACGCCCGTCGGAGCCACTGGAACCCTCGCCTAGCTTCTACATGGCGGGGGTTTCTTCGTACCCGGAGGTCCCCGCCGCCGCGATTTGCCGCACATCCCTCCCGTTCCGGCCCGCGCCGAGCAGTGACTGCGGCCCGGATCCCGTCCAGGCGGTCTGCGTAGGCTGGCCCGGCCATGCAACCCGACGCCTTCCCGCCGCCCGATCCCGCGACGCTCGCGCCCGACTCCGCTGCGACGACGTCGTGGTCGGCCGAGCCTCTCCCCTCGGTCCAGGCGCCCTACTCCTCCCTCCTCTACCTGCCCGATCCTCGCGTCCGCTGGGGCCTGCCGACCGCCGTGCTCACGATCGTCGGGATCGTCCTGCCGCTGGCCGTGCTCATCCTGCTGTTCGGGTTCGGCGTGCTCCCCTACTCCGCCGGACTCGCCTTCGCGGGGGCGCTCGCGAGCTACCTCGTCGCGCTGATCGTCCCGTTCGCGGCGTCTCGGCTGCGCGGGCTGGGCACGATGGCGGCCGACTTCGGGCTGCGGTTCCGCTGGATCGACGTGCCCATCGGGATCGGGCTCGGCATCGCGGTGCGCGTCGTGATCCTGTTCGTGCTCGCCGCGTTCGCTCCGCTCCTCCAGGACGCGCAGGGGAACCTCGACATCGACCCCGATCCGCTGTGGTTCGTGCTGAGCTCGGTCCTCATCCCCGTCGTCGTCGCGCCGCTGGTCGAGGAGGTCCTCTGCCGCGGCGTCGTGATGCGCGCAGTGCGGAACCGGATGCTCCGGGGCTCCGCGGAGTCGGCGCCGCCCACCCGCGGCCGGCGGATCTGGGCGATGGCGTTCAGCATCCTGGCGTCCACGGCGGTCTTCGCCCTGCTGCACGGGCACCAGATGGTGAACCCGGCGACGATCGTGACACTCGGCGTGACCACGGTCACCGCGGGACTCGCGCACGGCTGGATCGCGACGATCACCGGGCGGCTCGGAGCGGCGATCGTCTCGCACGCGACGCTGAACGGCTCCGCGGTGCTGCTGCTGGCGCTGCTGCCGCTGCTGACTCCGTAGGGGGATCTCGAGACGCCCGTTGCGCGGGCTGCTCGATCGGCAGGAGTCGGGGCGGCCCGATCGGCGGCGTGGGGCGACGCGTCAGACGTCGTAGGTGCGCGCCCCGGGCAGCGGGCCGCGGACCTGGCGGTGCAGGCGCTCCATGTCGGCGTCGAGGGTGGCGGCGGTGCGGGCCGCGTCGGCGAGGCCGTCGAGGAGCTCCTGCGGGACCTGGCGGTCGTACTTGTAGTAGATCTTGTGCTCCAGGCTCGCCCAGAAGTCCATCGCGATGGTCCGGAACTGCACCTCGACGCAGACGTCGACCGATCCGCCGGAGAGGAACACGGGCACCTCGACGATCGCGTGCAGGCTCTTGTAGCCGTTCTCCTTCGGCTCGGCGATGTAGTCCTTCACCTCGAGCACCGTCACGTCGGACTGCGAGGTGAGCAGGTCGAAGACGCGGTAGACGTCCGAGACGAAGCTGCAGGTGATCCGCACGCCGGCGATGTCGGTGATCGCGTCGGCGATGCCCTCGAAGGTCGTCTCGCAGCCCTTGCGCTCGATCTTCTCGATCAGGCTGTCGGCCGACTTGAGCCGGCTCGTGACGTGCTCGATCGGGTTGTACTCCTGCAGCTCGCGGAACTCCTCCTGCAGGATCGACACCTTCGTGACGATCTCGTCCATCCCGAACTTGTACTGGAGCATGAAGCGCGCGAAGTCGTCGCGCAGTGCGCGGATCTCGGCGACGGTGGTGGCGTCGAGCGCCTCGGCGACGGCGTCCGTCAGCGGAGGGACGGCGTGCGCGGGTTCGGGGATGCGGGATTCCACAGTCGGACACCCTACGCGCGGAGTCGTTCGAGACCGGTGGGAGGCACCCGGCCTAGCCTGGGAGCGTGATCACCGAGCCCCGCCCGCTGCGCTTCTGCGCGTTCGTCATGAACACCGCCTCCCACATCCAGCACGGCCTCTGGCGCCACCCCGACGCCCGGCAGCACGAGTTCGACGACGTGCAGCTCTGGATCGACCTCGCCCGGACGCTGGAGCGCGGCCGCTTCGACGCGATGTTCTTCGCCGACGTGGCGGGGCTCTACGGTCCGGCGGACGGCGACTGGGACGTCAACGCCCGCGAGGGGCTGCAGCTGCCCAGCAACGACCCGTCGGTGCTGCTCTCGGCCCTGGCGGTGAGCACCGAGCACCTCGGCTTCGCGTTCACGAGCTCGGTGCTGCAGTCGCATCCGTTCGACTTCGCCCGGAAGGTCTCGACCCTCGACCACCTCTCGAAGGGGCGGATCGCCTGGAACATTGTCACCAGCGCCCTCGACGGCGCGGCCCGCAACTTCGGCTACGACCGGCTCGAGGAGCACGACGAGCGCTACGCCTGGGCGCAGGAGTACCTCGACGTGGTCTACAAGCTGTGGGAGGGCTCGTGGGACGACGGCGCGCTCCTGCGCGACAAGAGCGGCTCCTTCGCCGACCCGGCGCGCATCCACCGCATCGACCACGTCGGGAAGCGCCACCGCGTGCAGGGGCCGCACCTCTCGGCTCCGTCGCCCCAGCGCACGCCCGTGCTCTTCCAGGCCGGCTCCTCCCCCGCGGGCCGGCGCTTCGCCGCGCGGAACGCGGAGGCGCAGTTCGTGTTCTCGGGGTCGCCGGAGAAGACCCGCGAGCTGATCGAGGACACGCGGGCCCTCGCCGCGGCGGCCGGTCGCGGAGCGGGTGCGCCCTCCTTCTACCTGGGCCTCTCCTTCATCACCGGCGACACGGAGGAGGAGGCGCGCCGCGCCGAGCGCGAGATCGACGAGTACCTCTCCTCGGACGCGTTCCTCGTGCACTCGAACCTCGGCTTCGACCCGGCGACGGGCGAGAGGCTCGACCCCGACCTGCCGCTCTCGGCGATCGGGACCTACGCCGGCCAGAGCCACCTGCAGTGGATCCGCGACGCCTCCCCCGACCGCGAGCCGACCGTCCGCGATCTGGCCCGGCTCTCGGCGAAGCTGCGCGGACGGGTCGTCGGCACTCCGGAGCAGATCGCCGACCACCTGGCGGGCTGGCGCGACGCGGGGATCGACGGGATCAACGTCGTCAACTGGATCCTGCCCGGCAGCTACGAGGAGTTCGTCGACAGGGTGATGCCGGTGCTCCAGGAGCGGGGCCTCGCGCAGACCGACTACGCCGAGGGGACGCTGCGCCGCAAGCTGTTCGGGACGGACGAGCTGCCGGCGACGCACCCGGCGCGGGCGTACCGCGGGGCGTTCGCGGGCTGAGCCGTCGCGGGCCGGGCTCTGCGCGTCCACTGCCCCTGCACCGGCTGCCCGCCCCGCCCCGCGCACTCCGTCGGGCGGGGGGACGCGAGGGCGGGTGCGGCTCCGTAGCGTCGAGGGATGATCCAGACCTGGGGAGTCCTGACCGCGCTGTACGGAGTCGTCGTGACGGCGGTCGCGGTGCTCGCGATCGTGCTGCTGGTGCTGCTGTGCCGCCTGGTGCTCGCCGCGCGCGAGAACCTGCAGGCCTCGACGCGGCTGCGCGAGCTGCAGATCGAGCGGATGCTGCTCGAGGACGAGTAGCGGGCCGCGCGTCGCCGGCCGCGACCAGGTCTCCTCGGCGAGGAGCATTCGCGGCCGACGACGCGCGGACCGGTCAGGGCAGAGCGGGTCGCGCCTCCGGGCGGGGCGCCCGCGGGATGAGCAGGCCGAGGGCGACGGCGACCAGCGCTCCGATCGCGCCGATCACGAACGTGGTCTCGAAGCCCTGCGAGCTCGGCAGCTGCACGTCGCCGACCGACACGGTCAGCTGCGCGAGCACGCCCGCGGTCACGGCGGAGGAGAGCGTCGTGCCGAGGGTGCGCATCAGCGAGTTCAGCCCGTTCGCGGCGGCGGTCTCCGAGGCGGGGACGGCGTGCATGATGAGCGTCGGCATCGCGGCGTAGGCGAGGCCCAGCCCGACGCCGATGAGGGCGTTGATCACCAGGATCTGCCACACCTCGCCGCCGAACGGGAGGATCAGCAGGTACGAGACCGCGATCAGCCCGGAGCCGGCGATCAGCACGAGCCGCGGCCCGGACTGCGCCGAGAGGCGGGCGGCGAGCGGGGACGTCGCCATCATCGCCAGGCCCGAGGGCGCGAGCACGAGGCTCGCCACGATCAGGCTCAGGCCGAAGCCGACGCCGGACGCGGTCGGCAGCTCGAGGCGCTGCGGCAGCGTGATCTGGGCGCCGAAGAACGCGAAGCCGACCGCCACCGAGGCGAGGTTGGTGAAGAGGACGGCGGGGCGGGCGGCCACCCGGAGGTCGACGAGCGGGCTCTCCTGCCGCAGCTCGTACCAGCCCCAGAGGAGCAGGACGGCGATGCCGCCGAGGCCGGAGCCGAGGATCGCGGGGCTCGTCCAGCCGGAGTCGTTGCCGCGCGAGACGGCGATCAGCACGCCGCTCAGTCCGAGGGCGAGGCCGATGGTGCCGACCACGTCGAAGGTGCCGGCCGAGCGCAGCGTCGACACCGGCACGACCAGGAGGACGAGGACGATGTCGAGGACGCCGAGGCCTGCAGACATCCAGAACAGGACGTGCCAGTCGGTGTTCTGCGCGATGAGGGCGCTGAGCGGCAGGCCGAGCGCGCCGCCGATGCCGAGGGTCGCGCTGACCAGGGCGATCGCGCCGGGGAGCCGGTCGCGGTGGAGGGTGTCGCGGAGGATCGAGATGCCGAGCGGGATGACGCCCATCACCGCGCCCTGGAGGGCCCGGCCCACGACCAGCGTCCACACGTCGCCCGCGAAGGCGCAGACGATCGAGCCGATCACGAGCACGACCAGCGCGGCCACGGCCATCCGCCGCTTGCCGTAGAGGTCGCCGAGGCGGCCCGAGACCGGGGTGAGGATGCAGGCGCTCAGCAGCGTCGCGGTGATCACCCACGCGGTCTCGGTGCGGTCGGCGCCGAGCAGCGTCGGCAGCTCGGACTGGATCGGGACGACCAGCGTCTGCATGAAGGAGGCGCTCATGCCCGCGAAGGCGAGGACGGCGGTGATGAGGCGCGGGTCCGGCGAGCGGGTCAGGGAGCGTCTGTCGGAGTCGGGCACGGCGGTCCTTCGTGTCGGCGGCGGACGCGCACCCGGACCGCGGCGGCGGGCGGGCCGTCGTCGGCGGGATCGTATCGCTCGGCTCTGCTTTCGACCGGCTCGGGGCTCAACGGCGCGGGGCGCCACTTTGTTCCCTCCTTCTCCTTCCCGCGCGCGTCGGGCAGGACGAGGATGGGCGGATGATCGACATCGAGAGCTGGATCGCCCGCTACGAGAAGGCCTGGGCCACGGACGACGCGGCAGACGTGGCCGCACTGTTCACCGAGGACGCCGAGTACTTCACGGCGCCGCACCGCGACGCGATCACTCCGCGCGGCGCGATCGTCGAGTGGTGGCGGGCGGAGGAGGAGCCCGCCGACCCGACGTTCGCGTGGGGCCTGGTCGCGCTGACGGAGGAGACCGCCGTGGTGGAGGCGCGCACCGTCTACCCGGGCGACCGCACCTACCTGAACCTCTGGGTCATCCGCTTCGCCCCCGACGGGCGGGCGCGCTCGTTCACCGAGTGGTACATGGAGGAGCCGGCCGACTCCGTGTCCTGACCCGCGCGGGTCCCCAGGGAGCGGCGAGGAGCCCTCAGCGGCGCCCGGTCAGAGCTGCGCGGCCGCGAAGGTGTCGCAGCTGGTGGCGTCGCCCTCGAAGCCGGCCTGGAACCAGCGCTGCCGCTGCTCGGCCGAGCCGTGCGTCCATCCCTCCGGATCGACGGTGCCGGTGGCCTGCTCCTGGATGCGGTCGTCGCCGACGGCGGCCGCGGCGCCGAGCGCGTCCTGGTACTCCTGCGCCGTCACCGGCTTGAGGTAGGGCGTGCCGGTCTCGTCGGGCACCGTCGAGGCGTCGCCCACCCAGGCTCCGGCGAAGCAGTCGGCCTGCAGCTCGAGGCGCACCGAGTCCGACTCGGGGCCGGTGCCGGAGCGGTCCGCCGACTCCATCGCGCCGGTCAGGTTCTGGATGTGGTGGCCCCACTCGTGGGCGAGGATGTACATCTGCGCGAGCGATCCGCCCGAGGTGTCGAACCGGGTGCGCAGCTCGTCGAAGAAGTCGGTGTCGAGGTAGATCGTCCGGTCCGGCGGGCAGTAGAACGGGCCGACCGCGGCGGTCGCGCTCCCGCAGCCGGTGGTGGTGCTGTCCTCGAACAGGTCGACGCCGGTCGGGGTCGTGTAGGCGACTCCGAGGGTCGGCGTCTGCTCGCCCCAGTAGCGGTCGAGCGACTCGGCCGCACCCTCGAGGCGGCAGTCGACCTGCGTGTTCGCGTCGGCGCCGCTGTCGCAGGCCACCGCGGTGGAGGTGACGCCCTCCGGCGAGGACCCGCCTCCGCCGAACACCTCGCCGAGGCCCGAGAGGTTCACGCCGAGCAGCTGCGAGAGCAGCGCGAGCACGACCACGCCCACCGCACCCCCGCCGACGGCGATGCCGGTGGTGCGGCCGCGGCGGCGGACCTTGCCGCCGCTGAGCTGGGAGTCGTCGTTGAAGGTCATGCCGACGAAGCTAGCGCTCCGCGGACGGGCTCCGCTCGGGCTTGCGGTCAGCCCCAGCGCGACTCGCTGGCCGAGCGGATGATCTCGAGCAGCGCCTCGCGCAGGGGGCCGTGCTCGAGCGAGCCCGGGAACATGTCGACCTCGAGGCGGTGCGCCCGGCGCCAGGCCTCGCCGCCCGCGTCGGTGAGCGCGACGAGCTGCCGGCGGCGGTCCGACGGATCCGTGGTGCGCGAGACGTGGCCCTCGCGCTCGAGGCGCTCGATGGTGCGCGACATGGTCTGCACCTCGACGTGGGCCGCGGCGGCCAGCTCCTTCTGCGCGACGGGACCCGCCTGCAGGAGGTGCAGCACGATCAGGCCGGCGTGGGTGAGGCCGATCTCGGCGAGGGCGCCGTGCCAGGCGTGCTCGACCATCCGGGAGGCGGTGGAGAGCAGCCGGCCGGTGGGCCAGTCCTCCATCCCGGAGGCGTCGTCCGCGCGCATCTGATCAGGGTAGACCCGCTCCCGGGACACGACGGCACCGGGCGCGGGACGCTCAGGCACGGGCGCCGGGGCATCCCGGCCGCGAGGCGCGGACCGCCCCGCCCATCAGGACGCGAAGCGGTCCGTCGCCTCGATCAGCGCGTCGAGGATCCCCGGCTCGTCGAAGGCGTGGCCCGCGTCGGCGATCATCCGGAAGTCGGCCTCGGGCCAGGCCCGGTGCAGGTCCCAGGCGGTGAAGGCCGGGGTGCACATGTCGTAGCGGCCCTGCACGATGACGGCCGGGATGTCGCGGAGGACGCCGGCGTCGCGGATCAGCTGCCCCTCCTCCAGCCAGCCCCTGTGCACGAAGAAGTGGTTCTCGATGCGGGCGAAGGCGAGCGCGAAGACGGGATCGGACCAGTCCGCGATCAGCTCCGGCTTCTGCAGGAGGGTGATGGTCGACGCCTCCCAGGTGGTCCAGGCGACACCGGCGGGGCCGTGCACGGCGGGGTCCGCGTCGTGGAGCAGGCGGTAGTACGCCTCGATGAGGCTGCCCCGCTCGCCGGCCGGGACGACGGAGGTGTAGCCCTCCCAGAGGTCCGGGTAGACCGCGGCGGCGCCGCCCTCGTAGAACCACTCGAGCTCGGCGCGGCGGAGGGTGAAGATCCCGCGGAGGACGATCTCGCTGACCCGCTCGGGGTGGGTCTCGGCGTAGGCGAGGGCGAGGGTCGAGCCCCAGGAGCCGCCGAGCACGAGCCAGCGCTCGACGCCGAGGTGCTCGCGGAGGCGCTCGATGTCGGCGACCAGGTACCAGGTGGTGTTGGTCGAGAGGTCGGCCTCCGGCTCGCCGGCGTGCGGGGTGGAGCGGCCGCACATCCGCTGGTCGAACAGCACGATGCGGTACTTCTCGGGGTCGAACAGCCGCCGGTGGGCGGGCGAGGTGCCGGCGCCGGGGCCGCCGTGCAGGAACACGACGGGCTTGCCCTCGGGGTTGCCCGAGACCTCCCAGTAGAGCGAGTGGCCGTCGCCGACGTCGAGCATGCCGGAGTCGTGGGGCTCGATCTCGGGGTACAGAGTGCGCATGGCCCGCACCCTACCGACTGTCAGGGTCGCGGTCCGCGAGGCGGGCGGCCCGGCCCCGGAGTGGGCGGGAGCGCCCGCGTCCACCCGGCGCACCCGCCTCCCGCGGTCGTTACTGTGGAGCGGACCTGCACGCCCCCGTCGAAGGAGCCCCCATGCCCACCATTGTGCGCGGCGTCATCGCCCGGTCGAAGGGCGCTCCCGTGGAGCTCGTCGACATCGTCGTCCCCGATCCGGGCCCGGGCGAGGCCGTGGTCGACATCGAGACCTGCGGTGTCTGCCACACCGACTTCCACTACCGCGAGGGCGGGATCAGCGACGACTTCCCCTTCCTCCTCGGTCACGAGGCGGCCGGACGGGTCAGCGCGATCGGAGAGGGAGTCACCCATGTCGCGGTCGGCGACTTCGTGGTCCTCAACTGGCGCGCGGTCTGCGGCGAGTGCCGGGCCTGCACCCGGGCCGAGCCCTGGTACTGCTTCGACACCTTCAACGCGACGCAGCGGATGACCCTGGAGGACGGCACCGAGCTCAGCCCCGCCCTCGGGATCGGCGCCTTCGCCGAGAAGACCCTCGTGCACGCGAAGCAGTGCACGAAGGTCGATCCGGAGGCGGACCCCGCCGCGGTGGGCCTGCTCGGCTGCGGGATCATGGCCGGCCTCGGCGCGGCGATGAACACCGGGAACGTGACGCGCGGCGACTCCGTCGCGGTCATCGGCTGCGGAGGAGTCGGCACGGCCGCCGTGGTCGGCGCCGCTCTCGCGGGCGCCGGCACGGTCATCGCGATCGACCGGGACCCCAAGAAGCTGGTTGCGGCCGAGAAGCTCGGCGCCACGCACGTCATCGACTCCAGCGGCCTCGACGAGGCGGGCGTCGTCGCGGCGGTGCAGGCCCTGACGAACGGCTTCGGAGCGGACGTCGTCATCGACGCTGTGGGCCGCCCCGAGACCTGGCGCCAGGCGTTCTACGCCCGCGACCTCGCCGGGACCGTGGTGCTGGTCGGGGTGCCGACTCCCGAGATGACCCTCGAGATCCCCCTGCTCGACGTCTTCGGCCGCGGTGGATCGCTGAAGTCGAGCTGGTACGGCGACTGCCTGCCCGAGCGCGACTTCCCGATGCTGACCGGCCTCTACCTCCAGGGCCGCCTGCCCCTGGACGAGTTCGTGAGCGAGCGGATCGGGATCGAGGACATCGAGGAGGCCTTCGCCACGATGGCCGGCGGCGACGTGCTCCGCTCGGTGGTGGTGCTCTGATGGGCGCGCGGATCGAGCAGCTCGTCACGAGCGGCACCTTCAGCCTCGACGGCGGCACCTGGGACGTCGACAACAACGTGTGGATCGTCGGCGACGACTCCGAGTGCGTCGTCATCGACGCGGCCCACGACGCGGACGCGATCCTCGCGGCCGTCGGCGAGCGCCGGCTCCTCGCCGTACTGCTGACCCACGGGCACGACGACCACCTCGACGCGGTCGAGGGAGTCCGCGCTGCGACCGGCGCCCCGGTGCTGCTCCACGAGGCCGACCGGATGCTGTGGGACGCCGTGCACCCCGGCACGGCCCCGAGCGGCGGTCTGGTCGACGGGCGGATCGTGCCCGTCGCCGGCGTCGAGCTCGAGGTGCGGCACACCCCGGGCCACACCCCCGGCGCCGTCTGCTTCGTCGCCGAGGCGCTCGGCACGGTGTTCACCGGCGACACCCTCTTCCAGGGCGGGCCGGGGGCCACCGGCCGCTCGTACAGCGACTTCCCGACGATCATCGACTCGATCACGGAGCGCCTGCTGACGCTGCCCGCCGAGACGGTGGTCCGGACCGGCCACGGCGACTCTACGACGATCGGGGCGGAGGCGCCGCACCGCGAGGAGTGGATCGCGCGCGGGCACTGACCGGGCGGGGCCGGCGCAGAGGCTGCCGGCCCTCCCGCTTCGGCATTCTGCTCGCCCGGATGTCCGACGGGTGTGGGAGTTTCGCAACCGATGGTCGTGCTCCCTTGTTACCGTGAACAATCGCCGGTAGCGTGCGGAGACCACACCGCAGGCGGGATCCCCCGTCCGCCCACCGGTTCGCTGCAGAACCCGAGAGGACACGTCGACGATGACGTCACGACCCCCGGGCGGAGGCAGGCCCTCGCGCCTGCTCGCCGCCACCCTCGCCGCATCCGCGACGATCGCCCTCGCCGCCGGCGCCGCCGTGCCGGTCGCCGTCGCCGCGACAGCGGCGACCACTCCCGCGCAGAGCCTGCTCGCGGACTTCACCTTCGACACCGCCCCGAGCGGAGGCGCCTTCACCGACAGGTCGACCCGCGCCGCCGTGAAGGGCACGCCGACCCTCGTCGCCGGCCGCACCGGGCAGGGCAGCGCCGTCTCGCTGTCGTCCTCGTTCTGGCTCGACCTCACTGCGACCGACGGGCAGCCGCTGCTGAAGGGTCGCGACTCCGTCACTCTGTCGTACGACTCCAAGCCCGCCGCCGCGGACAACGTCGGCTGGTCGGTCTTCGCCGCTCGCTCGGCCGCGACCCAGGACTACGCCCAGGAGAAGTACGTCGGCGTCCTCGACAGGACGAACGGCATCACCGTCGAGCGGTACGCCAACAGCGGCGCCCGCGACTCCTCGGGCAACCTCACCGGCCCGAGCAGCACGGAGTGGAAGCACGTCGATCTCGTGCTGAGCGCCGGCACCGCCCGCCTCTACGTCGACGCGAAGCCCGTCGCCGTCACGACGGCCGGCCCCTCGCTCGCGACGGTCCTCGGATCGACCGGCGGAGTCCTGCAGATCGGCAAGGCCAACTGGGGCGGCGGGGAGTACTTCGCCGGACTCCTCGACAATCTGCGCGTCTACGACCGCGCTCTGACCGGGGCCGAGCTGGGCGCGACGAGCAGCACTGTGGCGACCGACCTGCGCGCCGCCCTCGACGTCCCCACGACCGTGCTCGGCGACCTGCCCGCGCAGGTCCTCGGGAACACCGTGACGTGGACCGCCTCCGGCGCCGGCGCCGCGCGCGTCTCCTCCACCGGCGCCGTGAACCTCTCGGGCCTCACCGCTCCCGTCGCCGTCCGCCTCCAGGCAGCCGTCGCCGGGCAGACCTACGCGTGGGACAGCACCCTCGCCGTGCCCGGCGGGCGCATCGCCACCTCCGTCAAGACCGTCACCACGACGAACGGAGTGAAGGACGACCCGCTGGCGTACAACGACGACCGCCGCGCGGACTCGCTCTTCACGGCCGCACTGCCCGCCGGCGCGACCACCTGGGAGCCGCTGAACCGCTCGCAGTCGATCCTCTCCGTCCTCAAGGACGGCGATCAGGCGCAGCGCCCGAACGCCCAGATGGGCTCGCCGCTGCTGTTCCGCTCGAAGGACGGCTCGCTCGGCGCGGTCTCGTCGCAGAACAACGCCACGGACTCCGTCTACCTCTGGAGCTCCGCCGACGGCCGCACGTTCCGCGACCAGCGCGTCCTCCGGGTCGCGCCGGGCTCGGTCGTGACCGACCCGCGGATCGTCTTCGACTCCGCCCTCGGCGTCTACAAGCTGTTCTGGACCGATCTGCTCACCACCGAGGGCCGCGTGACGCTGTTCACGGACCTCGCCTCCGGCACCGCTCCCGGAGCGACCACCCGCGCCGACGCCCGTGTCCCCGGTGTCCAGGGCTCGGGTCTCCCCGCCGGGTTCACCCAGGGCCAGGCCGGCGAGACGGCGCTGACCTCGACCGAGTTCAGCACGTTCTACCGCGAATACGTCGACCTGAAGAACACCGGTGTGAAGTCGCTCAGCGGCTCCGTCGACTCCGGCGCCGGATCCGCTGCGATCGCCGCAGCGCTCCCGGGGCAGGCCGTGATGGAGTACAACGACGGCTCGACCAAGTCGCTCAACGTCGACTGGCAGGACGATCTGACCACCGCCGTCGACACCTCGCGTCCCGGGACCTACCGGGTCACCGGCTCCGTCCAGCAGGACCCCGAGGCGATGGTCAACGAGGCCCGCGCGGATCCGCACGTCTTCTTCAACGAGGACGACGGCTACTACTACCTCACGGGCTCGCACTACGGTCAGGACTCGCTCGGCCCGATCGAGGAGAGCTCCAGCTACCGCAAGATCGGCCTCAAGCGCTCGAAGACCATCGCCGGTCTCGACTCCGCTCCCGAGCAGATCGTGATCGACCCCGACGCCGGCACGCCCGGTCGCCAGAGCCAGTACCCGAACACCTTCTACGGCTGGGGCGGATACATCTGGGCGCAGGAGTTCCACAAGATCAACGGCACCTGGTGGATCGTCGCCGGCATGAACAAGGGCTACGCGCCTGTGGGCGGCTGGTGCGACAACACCGTCCTGATCCCCTACACCGGGACCGACGCCTCGATCGCCGAGGGCGGATTCCTCGACCAGACGAAGTGGGGCGAGCCGGTCGTCCTCGAGGGCGCGGCCTTCGACGTCAGCTACATCGACCGCCAGGAGAACGGCGCCACCCAGGGCTACTGGGTCCTGCCCAACGGCAACACGCTCTCCCTCGCCAAGGCGACGATGGGGCCCAAGGGCACCGTCCCGCTGGTGACCGGTGCGGTCACCCGCATCTACGGCGAGAGCCAGCCGTGGGAGTCGGGCAAGCGCTCGCCGACCCCGTCCGACACCACCGAGGGCAACGACCAGGGCGTCGTCGAGGCGCCGTTCATCGTGTCCAAGGGAGGACGCATGTACCTCACCTACTCGGGCGGAACGGTCGACAAGTACTACTCGCTCGGCCTGCTCACGGCCGACGCGAGTGCCGACCTCCTCAACCCCGCGACGTGGACGCAGACCGCGTTCCCGGTGCTGGACACCGAGGACACCTACCTGGGCCGCCTCGGCGCGGACGAGACGCAGTACTTCTCGCGCCAGCAGGCCGGCACCGGGCACAACTCGTTCGTCGAGGACGAGTCGGGCAACCTGCTCCTCGCCTACCACGCCCGCCCCTACCCGGACCCGCACACGGCGACCGATCCGCAGAACGCGGGCGGCCTGTTCGATTCGGACCGCAACACCTGGTTCAAGGGCGTGAACATCCGCGCGAGCGGCCGGCTCGACCTCTCGCTCTCGAAGGAGCAGGAGGTGGCCTCGGCCAACCGCACCGTCACGGCGACGATCACCGTGAAGGCGCCGGCTGTGCCCGTCACCGCCACTGCAGCGGCTCGCTGCGTCGCGGGCAAGGTGGTGGTCACGCTGACCACTGTCAACAAGGCCGCGTCGACCGCCGACCTCCGCTGGAACACCCTGTGGGGCGCGAAGACGCAGCAGATCGATGCGGGCCGGACCGCCTCGCTGGCCGTGACCACGCGGGCCGCCTCGGTCGCCGCCGGCACCGTCCAGGGGGTCGCCACCGTCGGCAGCGCCTCCGCTCCCGTGAGCGCCGCCTACCCGGCGCTCCGCTGCGGCTGACCTGACCGGGTCCTCCGACCGACGACGCCCGGCCGCCTCTCACCTGAGGGCGGCCGGGCGTCGTCGTTCCGGTCTGCGGTGATGTGCCGGGCGACCGGGTCGCGACCCTCGATGATCTCGGCGGTGCAGCCGGCATCGCGGGAGAAGACCCACCGGATGACGCGGCCGCGTCGGACGACCGGACCGTTGCGATCCACGAACGACTCCCCATCGAGGGGAGGTCGTCGGTCGGCGACGTACGGGGTGTCGTGAGTCGGACGGGAAGAGGCGAGCCGGTCTGCCGCTGCTGCACGAACCGGCCCGCCCCTTCGGCATCGTCTCAGTGGACGAGGGCGGCCTCCGCCTCGTCCCCGGCGGGGTCGAGGTCCTCCTTCTTCCCGCGGATGAGGAGGAATCCGATGACGGAGGCGGCGACCATGGTCACTGCGGCAGCCAGGAACACGGCCTTGTAGCCGTCGGTGAATGCGGTGAGCTCGGCCGTTCCGGACGCGATGGCGGAGTCCGCGGTGCTCGCGTAGAACACGGTGAACACCGCGAGACCGATGGACCCGCCGATGTGGAAGACGGAGTTGACGACGGCGGAGGCCACTCCGGCGTCCTCGTTCTCGACCCCGAGAAGGGCGAGGTTCTGGACGGGCACGAAGAGCATGGAGAGTCCGATTCCGAGCACGACCAGGGCGGGCAGGACCTGGAGGAAGTAGTTCCCGTCCGGGGTGATGCCGAGGAGCAGGAAGAGTCCTGCTGCCGAGACGAGCGGCCCGACGATCATCAGGGGTCGGGGGCCGAACGTGTTGAGGATCTTCGTGGTGACGGGCGAGAACGCCATGATCGCGACGGTCATGGCGAGGTTCGCGAGTCCTGCCATCAGCGGTCCCATTCCGAGCACGATCTGGAAGTAGAACGCGAGATAGAGGATGGCCCCGATCATCACGGCGCCATTGGCGGCCTGGATCAGGATCGCGCCGCCTCGCACACGACGCAGGATGACGCGCAGGGGCAGCAACGGCTGGTCGACCGTGCGTTCGATGAGCACGAAGACGGTCAGCAGGACGATGCCGAGTGCGAGGAAGGCGACGGTGTCGATCGCGCCCCATCCGTGCTCGGCTCGGGTGAACCCGTAGACGATCGCGCCCAGTCCCAGGGTCACGGTGAGGGTTCCCCAGACGTCGTAGCGGTTGTCTCCTTCCGCCTTGCTCTCGCGGAGCACGAGAGCCCCGCCGACGAGGCCGAAGGCGACGAAGATGAGGTTGACGAAGAGGCACCAGCGCCAGTCGGTGAATTCGGTGAGCACGCCGCCCAGGATCAGGCCGATTGCGGCTCCGGATCCGGCGACCGTGCCGAAGACGGCGAAGGCGAGATTGCGCTCCTTGCCGTGGGCGAACGTCACGGTGAGCATGGCGAGTGCGGCGGGGGCGAGCAGTGAAGCGAAGGCGCCCTGGACGCCGCGAGCGATGACGAGTTCCATGCCGCTCTGCGACAGTCCGGCCCAGAGCGAGGCCGCTCCGAAGCCGATCATTCCGACCATGAAGGTGCGCTTGCGGCCCCAGTAATCGGCGATCCGACCGCCCAGAAGGAGAAGTGCTCCGAAAGCGAGGGCGTAGGCGGTGACGACCCACTGGCGCAGGCTGTCGCTCATCCCGAGATCCAGTTGGGCCTGAGGCAGGGCGATGGTGACGATCATCGTGTCGAGGACGACGACGAGCTGGGTCATGGCGAGAACGGCGAGCGCCCACCAGCGGGCGTTCGGCTTGTCCGCGATTCTGGACATGAAGAAACCTCCAGGCTTCTGAGGAATGAAGTCGCTGGAGGTTTTCAGCCTCGGATCCCGCACCGGCAGTGCATCTGACCGCCCGCAGCTCCGAAGCTGGGCAGGCCGATACCGTTCCACAACTGTACAATCATGAATGTACAGTTGCTTCCTGATTCGTCGACCGTGACAGCCGTCCCTCCGGCTGCAGTCCGTCGTCAGGACGGCTCGACACCGAGGGGGTCGAGCCTCACCTTCCGACGTCGGCAGGAGAGGATGGCAGACTGGCGGCCGACACTGTCGCACCCGCTCGTGCGGTGACGCGTCGACACCCTCCGGGCGCCTCAGCACCCGCCATCCCTAGCCGCTCACTCGGACCGAGGGAGCGGCGGAATCGATCACGACATGGAACCGAACCCGCCCAGCGGTGAGGGGGTCCTGCCTTCTCCTCGGACGTCTCCTCGCGCGACGCGACCCAACAACCGGACTCGGATCCTCGACGCAGCGGTCCGTGTCGCGGCGAGGGAAGGTTCTGTTCGCGTCACGCTCGAAGCGACTGCCGAAGAGGCTGGGCTGACACGCGGTGGAATGATGTACCACTTCCGCGATCGAGCCGATCTCGCTCATGCTCTCCAGGAGCACGTCGCGGCAGGCTGGGAAGCCCAGCTGATCGACGTCGCGGGGAAGACCGCGGACGAGGCCACCTTGACGGAGCGCGTGAGTGCCTACGTCACCGTCGCCCTGACGCCGTCGACGCACATGCAGATCGGACTCCTCCAGGCCACGGGCAGCGACACCGCTCTCCGAGCGCCGGTAGCGGAGGTGCGCCGAAGGTGGACGCCCTCCGCAGAGGAGACCGCGACCGATCCGATCGCTCTCCGCCAGTTCATCGCCTGCCTTGCGGCTGACGGCCTGTGGTCACACCACTCCCTCGGAGGCGATCGGATACCGGACGACACTCGAGCCGCGGTGATCTCCGAGATCATCCAGCTCTCCAGCACGGGGTGATGCACGAAGGGCGCGTTCCGGCGTGAGGCGGGTCCCCCGCCCGCCTCACACTGCTGAGGATGCAGCAGCGACGGCGTCCTCGAGGAGCGCCGCCACCGCCTCGCGCCGCGGCAGCACGGTCGCGAGCGCGGCGCCCATGACGGTCGGCGATGCCTCGTGCTGCCCCGGAGCGCTCGGGACGCGGTCGGAGGCGACGCACGTGTCGAAGTCGCTCCACCTGGAGCGTCACCGACACGACCGGTCCGACGACGGCCGACCAGGAGACGTCCCGCGTGCGCCCGCACAGGCACTCGGCTCGTCAGCGGGACAGCAGCGCGACGTGGATCTCCTCGGCGAGGAGGTCCAGTGCTCTGGCGTGGGACGCCAGGAAGGCCCGGCCGTCGCGCGTGATCGAGAAGCGCTCGATGCGCTGCAGCGGGGTCCTCCTGCCTCTCTCGAGGAGCACCAGACCCCGGCGGGAGAGCCGCAGGAGGCGCTTGCGCACCTCGACGACATCGACACGGTCACCGGAGCGGTGGTCGAGAACCTCTCGGAGGCGGGACTCGCCGCGGTTCTCGCCGGTCGCGAGCGCGATCAGGATGAAGACGTCGGTGCTGCAGTCGAGCCCGCAGGCTCCGCAGCGGTTCGTGCACCGCGCAGAGCGTGCCAGGGACACGAGGAATCGATCGAGGCGCATCACGGGTGTCTCCTGGGGAACGGCGGTCTCCTGCTGCAACGAGAGGAACGGGCCGGACCGGTCACGGTCGGCCCGCATCCGGGAGTCCGCTCAGGAGAGGTTCGCACATCAGCGATCGGTCCGGACAGCAGGATACGGCCCGATCGCCGCCCCGGTCCGCAGCCGGTGGTGATGCCGCCGCGGCGGAATCGTCGGGCGATCAGGGTCGAGGACCCGTCCCAACGGCGCAGGGGGGGCTCAGGAGAGAGGGAGGGCGTTGCCGTTGATCAGCAGGAGGTCGTGTCCTCCGACCGCAGCTGCGCTGCCGGCCGCTCCGTCGTCCTTCTCCTCGGTGAGGGTGTGCGACTGCGCGACCTTCGTCAGCACGGGCCCGATCGTCGGGACCGTCCCGGCCCTCCTGCTGTGGTGCATCTCGTCGGTCGTCCTTCTGAGGTGGCGGCACTGCAGGGCGGCGCAGTGCCGGTCGGGGGCGGGACGACGAGGGAGCGGGCGATCGTGGCGCCCGCTCCCTCACCGTCTCAGCGGCAGCTGCGCGCCGGGTAGTCGACGCTCGTCTGCGTGCTGACCGTCTTCCCGTCGACGACGGCCTTTCCTGTCGCGGCCACCGACCCCGCGGGGATCGAGACCGCTCGGGTGGTGACGGCGCTCGACGCGGACGATCCCGGAGCGACTCCGGTCACGGTCTTCGAGCCGAAGGCGGTGACGGTCGTGATGTCCATGATCGAGCGGCTGTCGTTCTTGACCACAGTGGTCAGGACGACCTTCCCGCTGACGCAGCGGGTCGACGCCGTGGCGGTCACGGTCAGGGGCGACGTGACGGTGACCTTGGCGGTCACAGTCCGGTTCGCGGGTGCGACCTCCTCCGTCGGCGTCAGGTCGAAGACCGGCCGGCCGTCGGCGGCGTAGTGGATGCGGGCGAGACGGGTGTCGCGGCCGTCACCCCCGACTCCGTTGCCCCAGGTGTGGTAGACGTACACGTCGTTGCCGTCCTCGTCCTGGGTGACGGCTCCGTGGCCGGGACCCTGCTCGTAGGTGCGGTAGTCGAGGACGCCGTCGGGCAGGGGAACGCTCTGCAGGAGCGGGGCGTCGTACTTGGTCCAGCTCGCGATGTCGGTCAGGTCACTGCCCTCCTTCGCCCAGGCGCCGCCCACGATGTACTTCGGGCTGACGCCGCTGCTGGAGTAGACGAGCGTGATCCTCCCGTCGCGCTGGATCGCGAACGCTCCCTCGGACAGGTGGTCCTCGAACGTCAGCGAGGGCACGATGATCGGGGTCGGCTCGCCGATGACGCGGGTGGGGTTCGCGGGATCGACCTTGGCGATCCAGGTCGCCGGGTCGCTCACTCCGTTGTCGACGTAGCGCTGGGACCAGGCGTAGTACGCAGTTCCACCGGACTCGAAGTAGGTCATGTCGAGGCTGATGTTGCGTCCCGTGCCGGGGCGTCCGAGGGCGCTCCCATCGCTCTTCACGACGGCGCGCGGCGCGCTCCAGTCGGAGGGGTTCGCGGGGTCTCCGCCGTCGCGCAGCTGCATGATGTGCGCCTGCACCGTGAACCACTGACCGTTCTGGTTCGACTGGTCGTTGTCCGGGTTGAAGCACGGGGCGAACAGGATGGAGAGCTTGCCGCCGATCTCGTGGATCTCGGGGGCCCAGTAGCAGCCCGCGATCACCTTGCCCTCGGCGGTGCGGTCCATCCGCGTGGTGCGGTTGAGGAGGTCCACCTCACGGGCCCGTCCGCCGTTGTCGTCGCTGAGCTGGTCGATGCTGTCGGCGACCCGGATCGGCAGGTGCTGCGAGGCGACGTTGTTGTTGTTCGTGTCGTCCGTGGCGGTGAAGAGGTACTGCGTCTTCCCGTTGCGCTCGTAGCGGTAGATCGTCGGATCCGCGCGGTTGTAGGCGAACGGCTCGTTGTACTGCCGCTGGCGGACGGTCCCGGAGAGGTCGTACGTTCCCGGGCCCTTCGCGGCGAGGTCGGCGAGCTGCTGCTGGTTCCAGTCGATGCCGAGGCTGCCGGTCGAGCCGTCGTTGTAGGAGAGCTGCGCCTTCACTCCGGACAGGGCGGAGGTATCGCCCTGATCGATCGTCTGCGGTGCGACCGAGGATCCGGTGTTGACCGTGCGGCCGAACCTCTTCACGAGCGAGTCGGCGACGGAGCCGGAGACCGTCAGCGCGCCGCCCGGCAGAGCGTCGGCGACGCGGCCCGGGACTCCGGAGAGGTCGGGAGCGGCGACGGTGGCGGGGCTTCCTCCGAGGACCGCACCGCGGTTCCCGTCGGTCACGACGACGCTGCGACGGCCGCCGTCCTTCGGCCAGAACGCCTGCGCGCGGAGCTCGGTGCGGGCGAGGTCCGTGACGGTCGTGTACTTCGCCGCCCCGGAGGAGTCCGTCCAGGAGACGAGGTAGCGGTTCTGGTCCGTGTCGAAGACGGCCTTCGGCGCGACGACGCCGCCGGTGGTGCCGAGGTCGATGAGGCCGAGCTCGGTGAAGTCGGACGCGGTGGCGTCCGTGGCCTTGAAGATCAGAGCGCTCGAGGCCCCGGTGCCGTCGGACGCGCCCGACTGCAGGACGCGCGTGGCGATCACGCCGACGGTGCCGTCGGCGAAGGTGAACAGCGAGGGGTTCGCGAGGCCGCGGTTGTCGGCCTTGTCGGTTCCGAGGAAGACCCCGTCGGCGAAGAGGACTCCCGAGTTGCCCGAGAGCGGTGCTGCGTCGGCGACGGACGAGCCGAGTGCCAGGTGGAGGCCGCGGGCGATCGTGTCCTGGTTCGCCTTGTCCTCGCCGGTCGGCGTCCGGGTGTACGACACCACGGTCTTCGCCGTGGAGGCGCTGAGGACGGTGGTGCGGAAGGTCTTCGTCAGCGTGGTGGCGCCGACCTTCACGGAGGCGGTGAGCGCGAGTGCCCGGTCGGTCGCCGAGTCGTTCACGAGGCGGCTGCCGGACAGGCCGGCACCGTCCGCGCTCCACGACACGGTGTAGCCGGCGACCGTGGGAAGAGCGGTTCCGGAGGCGACGGTCGGCGGGACGACGAGGGCGGTGCGCAGGCGCGCCGTGGCGTCGGCCTCGGTGTCGGCGGCGACGGTGACGGTTCGCGCGGTGCCGGTGGCGGCGGATCCGGCGAACGTCGCGGTCGGGGTCAGGGTCACGGTGGCGTTCGCCGAGCCGGGTGCCGGGCGGCGCACGGAGCCGTCGGTGCCGATCACCGCGGGGTCGCTGCTCGCCCAGGTGAGGACGGAGCCGCCCGCGCCGCGGGTCGGGAGGGAGAGGTCGCTGGTGACGGGTCCGGTCACGGCGATGGTCGCCGCGGCGGCGTCCGATGCAGCGATCGCGGCAGCGGCCGGAGCCGCGTCCTCGCGCACCTGGTCCTGGGTCAGTGCGGAGGAGTAGACGTGCACGTCGTCCATCGCCCCGGCGAAGAGAGGGTCAGGGCCGTAGAACGACTTGCCGAGGAGGCCGGAGAAGGCGGAGGTGCCGACAGTCGCCGCTCCGGTCGCGGAGGTCGGGGTGGTCTGGGCGAGCCGGCCGTCGACGTAGGTCGAGACGCTGACGCCGCTGCGCAGGACCACGGCGACGTGGCTCCAGCGGCCGGTGGCGGCGGGACCGGAGTCGGCCGCGCGCTGCTCCGAGCCGTTCTTCACGGCACCGATCAGGCTGCTTCCACACTGGGGCGTGGTGAAGAGGTACCGCTCGGTCGACTGCCCGAGCGCGTACGCCCAGCTGCAGTTCTGGTTCCCCTCCCAGCGCAGCCAGGCCGACATGGTCACGTCGGTGGTGGCCGCCGTGGTCAGTCCCGGCGCGATCTCGGCGTAGGCGGCGGAGCTGCCTGCGGCGCCGCCGGGGAGGCGGAGTGCGCGGTCGGTGCCGCCGCGCGGACCGGCGACGGTCGTCGCTCCGGTCCCGCGTACGGTGGCGGAGCGGCCCGCAGCGGAGTCGGTCAGGGTCGTGCCCGCGCCCACGGCGGAGCCGACGGCGGCGGACGAGGAGAAGTCGTAGGAGAGGACCGGGCTGGGCACCGCGGCCTGTGCGGGTGCCGCGCCGAGCGCAGCCCCTCCCGCTGTCAGGCTCGCGGCGACCAGGAGGGCCGTCGTGCGTCGGAACCGCATTGTTCGTCTACTTCCGTGGGAGAGGTGGATGCGGGGAGCACGGACCCAGGGTCCATGCTCCCCTGCTCCGGTGGCCGGAGGCCCCGGAACGGAGGAGGTCAGGGGAGGGGCGGCTGGACGCCGCCCCTCCCCTGTCACCGGCCTAGCGGCAGGTGAGCGCCGAGTACGGCGCGGTGGCCGTCCTGGTGCCGTTCGCGTCCTTCGAGGCGACGCTCACCTCGCCCGCGGTGACCGAGGTCGCCCGGGTGGTGAAGGCGGCGGACACGGACTTGCCGGGAGCGACCCCGGCGAAGGTCCTGCTCCCCCACTGCGAGCCGACGGTCATCTCGACCGTGGAGCCGCTCGTGTTGGTGCCGGTCGCGGTGACCGTCACCTTGCCGGCGACGCAGCGGCTCGCGGCCGAGGCCGTCAGCGACGGTCCGGGAGGAGCCGTGGCGGTGATGGTGGCGATGGCCGGCGTCGCTGCCGAGTTGGCGAGCTGTCCGCGCACCTGCACGGTGTCGCCCGCCTTCTTCAGCGAGCTGAGATCGGCGGTCGCCCACGTCACGGCGACCGTCTCGCGGTGGCCGTCCTTGAACGTCGCGCCCACCGTGGCGGGCAGGTCGACGGTGGTCGATCCGGCCTGAACGGTCCGCGCCACGGCGTCGATCGAGGTCACCAGGAGCGACGGGTTCCACTTCGCGGCGAGCCCGTCGCGCTCCTTCGCAGTGATGGAGACGACGGATCCGTGGCGGGGCGACGTCGGCAGCGAGAAGCTGCTGGGGATCGTCCACTGGATGTCGCCCTCGAGCGAGTTCGTGCCGAGCGGGATGTAGCCGCGTCCGCCGTAGTTGTCGGTCCAGAGGAAGTACTTGTAGCCCGCCCGGTCACCCTCGTTGGTCTTGAAGATCTCGGGACCCTCGACCTCCGGCGTTCCGGCGGTGCGGCCGATGCAGGTGTCGATCAGGCTCCACGCGCCGGAGGCGGTGGTGGCCCGCAGGTTCGTCGACTTCTGTCCGATGATGTCGGGCGAGGGGCAGCCGCTGGTCTCGGTCGCCTTCGTGAAGCGGTAGTAGGTGTCGCCGTCCTTGAGCATCGTGGCGTCGATCAGCCCGTTGCGGCTGTTGAGCGAGGGGACGTCGGCGGCCTTGAACCAGACCTCGGGGGTGGTGAACTCCCGGAAGTCGCGGGTGGTGGAGGTGAGGATCTGGGGTCCGTTGCCGTCCTCGACGTTGCGGGTGCTGTCGGTGAAGAGGGCCGAGGTCCAGTAGACGACGTACGCGTCGATGGTGGGGTCGTAGGTGGCCTCCGGTGCCCAGGTCATGCCCGCGTTGGGCAGGTTGACCTCGACGTGGCGCTGCTGGCCCCAGTTGACGAGGTCCGTGGACTCCCAGATCTCGAGGTAGCGGCTGCCGCGGTTGGTCGAGCCGCCGAAGCCGGTGGTGCCGACGGAGAGGTCGGTGGCCATCAGGAAGAAGCGGTCGCCCTCCTTCGAGCGGAAGATGAACGGGTCGCGCAGGCCCTTCGTGCCCATGGTGGAGGTGAGGATCGGCTGCGCGTCGTTCAGGGTCTTCCACGTGAGCGAGTCGTTGCCGTCGGAGGTCGCGAAGCGGATCTTCTCGCCTTCGATGCTGTCGCCGGTGAAGTACGCGAACAGGTACGCGTCGAGGTCGCTCGCGGCGACGGGGGCCGCGGCCGGAACGGTGCGCGTGAGGGTCCGGACGAGGGGCGTGGTGCCGGGGAGCGTGACCGTCGCGGTGAGGGTGACGGTGGTGTCGGCGGACGGCCGCGTGAGCGAGCCCTTCGCGACGACGTTCGGCGCGGTGCCCTTGTCGGCGGAGGTGATGACGGCCTCGTTCGACGAGGTCCAGCTGACCACGGCGCTGGAGCTGTTCGCGCGCGCGGCGGTGGCGGCGACGTCGGCTCCGGTCGAGGGCAGGTTCAGGCTGCCGCGCACCGGTCCGGCGAGAGCGGGATCGTTGCTGATGCCGTCGGCGACGGCCCGGGCGAGCTCGGCCTCGGCGCTGTCACCGGCGGCGTACGCCGGGACGAACACGGTGGTGGCACGGCCGACGACGGTGATGCCGCCGTGGACGGCGGTCGGGGTCAGCGTGACGGTGGCGTCCGGGCTGCCCGCGGCGGGCCGGGTGACGACGCCGCTGGTGCTGACGACGCCGGGGGCGCTCGACGTCCAGGTGATCGTGGAGCCGTTGGCGCCGGTCGTGGGGAGGGCGAGGTTCGAGGTCACGTTCGAGGTGTCGCCGAGCGAGACGGCGGCGTCCTGGTTCGCGAGCACCGAGTGCACGGATGCGGCGCTCTGCTGCACCTGGCCGGCGGTGAGCGCGGAGGTCCAGACCTGCATGTCGTCGATCGCGCCGGCCCAGTAGGCGTCCGCGCCGTAGAAGGACTTGCCGAGGAAGCCGGAGAACGTGGAGGTGCCGATCGCCGAGGCGGCGGTGAAGGTCGTGCTGCCCTGGCCGACGAGGGTTCCGTCGAAGTAGGTCGAGACCGACTGGCCGCCCTTGACGACGACCGCCATGTGCACCCAGCGGTTCGCGGCGACCGGAGTGGTGCCTGCGGCCCGCACCTCGGAGCCGCTCTTGATCGCGCCGAAGCCGGCCGGTCCGCACTTCGTGGTGGAGAGGACGTGGGAGTCGACGCTGGAGCCGAGCGTGAAGGGCCAGGTGCAGTCCGGAGCACCGCTCCAGCGCAGCCAGGCGGACATCGTGACGTCCTGCGTGCCGGCGGGGATCAGGCCCGGGGCGATCCGGACGTGCGGCGCGGCCGACGTGCTCGATCCGCCCGGGAGCGAGAGAGCGCGGTCGGTGGAGGCGCCGGAGGGACCCGCGACGCTGGTCGCGCCGGAGTTGATCAGGGTGCCGGGGTGATTGCCCGGAGCGGAGTCGGCGACGACGGCTCCGTTGGCGAGCGTCGCGCCGATGCCGTCGAACGAGTACTGCAGCGCGGGAGCGGGGACGGTCTCTGCGGCGCCGGCGGCGCCGATCGGTCCGAGGACGCCGCCGAGGCAGGCGATCGCGAGCGTCAGCGCGGCGCCCGCTCGGGGGAGGCGTGAGCGCCGGGTGCGCTCCTGCCGGGGGGTTCGTGACATGGGGGGTCCTTCAGGTGAGGGGTCGGAGGGGGAGGACGGAGCCCGCGCGATCGGCCGGCGGAGTGGTGAGTCCGGCGTCCGTCTGGCGGGGAGGGAATCGCCGGAAGGCGGCCCGGGACGCGGGCCTGGCGACCCGTGATCGGGAGGCGGAGGTCGACGTGGGTGCGAGGACGAGACGTCGCGCGCTGCGGGCGCCGACCGCGGTCACCGCGTGGGAGGTGTCGGCCGGGCCGACAGTCATCGGGGCCGGGCGTGGGCCTGCGGCGGGAGGGTGCGGCGGGAGGGTGGTGCTGTCGTCATCATCGACGTTCCTCTCAGGTTCGCCTTCGAACCGGTCGGAGTGGGACGCGAGGCGCGAGGACGCGCTTGCCCACTTCAGGTGACACCGTACCGACTTTTGTTAACGGTAACAATGGCGGATTCCGGGCGATGCCGCAGCGACGGCGGGTGTGAGCGCTCTCTCCCTGCGAGCACGGGGATCCGCGTGGACGGATCACCCTCGCCCGGCGGGGCTCGGACCGGATCCGCTCGAGACCGGCACTTGACACCGGCTCCGCGACCGGTCGATGGTTGTCCACGTCAACATGCAGGTCGTGATCAGCTTCCCGTCCCACTCGGAGCGTCGGCGCTGACGCGTCCCGCGGCGGGACGACCGGATCACCATCCCGGTCGCTCCGGCGCATCCTCTGTCGTGCTCCGACCCCTTCGGACACGGCTCCTTCCTGCGACCCTCACCCGCGTCCCTTCGGGGACGCCGGATGTCTGTGAAAGGCACCCATGTCCCGGACAACGAAGTCCCACCCCTCCAAGCGCCTGATCGGCGCCCTGATCGCGGCCGTCGTCGGCATCACGACCTTCGGCATCAGCTCGCCCGCCTCTGCAGCCACCGCCCCGGTCGGCCTCGGATCGGCGCAGGAGATCCGCAACCAGCACAGCAGCATGTGTCTCGACGACTTCGACTTCGGCACTCAGCCCGGAGCCGAGGTGCGGCAGTGGAGCTGCACCGAGGGGAGCAACCAGCGCTGGCAGGTCACCGACCTCGGCACAGGCTACGCCGAGATCAAGAACACCTTCAGCAACCTCTGCCTCGACAACTTCGACTTCGGCACCACCCCGGGCTCGGAGGTGCGGCAGTGGAGCTGCAACGGCAGCACCGCCCAGCAGTGGCGGATCACCTCCGTCGGCGGAGGCTACGCCGAGATCGCCAATCGGCACAGCGACCTCTGCCTCGACAACAAGGACTTCCGCCAGCTCGACGGCTCCCCCATTCAGCAGTGGACCTGCACCGGCTCCAAGGCCCAGCGCTGGGCACTGACCGATCCGACCGTGCAGAAGATCACCTGGACGCTGAACCGCGTCGCGAGCCCGACCGCTGACGAGGCCGACGCCTACGCCCGCATCACCGACGCGATGGACCGCGCCGTGGCCCGCTACAACCGCCTCAGCAACATCTCCCGCTCCCTGACCGTCTCGTACAGCCCCGGAACCCCGACGGCCGATGCGAACATCTACGGCCAGATCCGCTTCGGCAAGGAGCGCGTCTACATGGTGGAGGGCACCGCCATGCACGAGATCTCGCACACCGTGGGCTTGGGCACGTCGACCACCTTCAACACGAACTGCGAGAACAGCAGCTGGGACTCGGCCCTGGCACTGCTGCGCACCTGGGACGGACCGGACGCGACAATCCAGTGCACCCCGGGTCACATCTTGAACTACGGCCTCAACTACAACAGCGAGTTCAGCCAGCTGAACCTCGAGCGCCACGTGAAGCTGGTGCAGTCCATGCTCAGTGACGGCATGTAGCCGTCACTCGAGGCACGCCCGAACGAGCATCCTCGCCGCCCCTCGCGGGCGGCCGGCGCCGGCGGGGCGGGGAACCAGAGCCCTCCCCCCCGCCGGCGCCGCATGCCCCGATGTCTCCCTCCGGAGGCGCGGGGCAGCGGAGCGCTCGGGAGTCGAGGAGGGCCCCTCGACCGGGTGGTCGCAGCCGACGTGCCGGACGCCGCACCCTGGGGAGGGGGCGTCCGGCACGTCTCCCTCGTGTCCGCGCCGTCCGGTCCGCCGGACCCCCCGGAGGCGCATGACGGGCGGCGTCTGCGGGCGCTAGCGGTTCTGCTCGACGGTGCTCGGCGCGGTCCGGTGCGTCTCCGGCGCCTCCGTGCCGACGGGCTCCGCCTCCCCGCTCGCCGCGGCCTCCCGCAGGTACTGCGCCGACATGACGCGGTAGGAGCGGGTGAGCATCGCCGCGCCGGCCGCGATGATCATGACGACTCCGCCGACCAGGAACACCAGCGCGATCCCCCGGCCGATGCCGTCGTCGAGCAGCCCGCCGAACGCCGAGCGCCCGGCCGGCGACTCCATGTACGGGATGAGCGCGAACTCGGCGATCGGGGCGATGAGGAACGACGTGATCGGAGCGGCGGCCGACTCGAATGCCGCCGCGAAGCCGAAGACGCGCCCCTGGGTCTCGAAGGGGACGACCTTCTGGATCACCGTCTGCTCGGCGGCCTCGACCGCCGGGATCAGGGTCATGTAGATCCAGATGCCGCCGGCGTAGAGCCACCACCAGTCGCGGAGGGTGAAGACCGCGCCGATCAGGCCCATCGCCATCACGAGCAGCAGCATCGTCCGGATCGGGTTCCTCCCGAGACCGAACCTCGCGACGAGCAGACCGCCGATGACGAAGCCGGTCGCCGTCACTCCGAGCACCACGCCCCACAGCTCGACCGGGAACAGCTCGAGGCCGTACGGGTCCATCAGCGCCATGTAGACGCCGCCGATCAGGTTGTTGAACGTCGAGAAGACGATGAGCGCGAACAGCCCGGTCGCCGCCCGCACGGCGGTGATGCTGCCGCGGAGATCGATCAGCGGCGCCCTCTCCCCCGTCGGCGCGGGCCGGTCCTCCGGGATGCGCAGGAAGAGGAGGTGCAGGAGCGCGGCGGCGGAGAGGCCGACCGCGATCACCAGCGTCCACCCCATGCCGAGCAGGCCGATGGCGAGCCCGCTGAAGACGCTCGTCACCACGAAGGCGAGGCCCTGGACCGTGCCGACGAGGCCGTTCGCGCGGGCGTGCCCCTCCACCGGGACCAGCAGGGTCACCGTCGTGGACAGGGCGATGTTGCGCATGTTCTCGATGACGGCGCCGAAGAGGATCGTGCCCGAGAACACCCAGAACCAGGGGGCGCGGAAGTCCAGGAGCGCCGCCTCGGGCAGCGCGAGGAAGAGACCGCCCGCGACGCCGAACGACACGAGCGTGACCGCCCCGGCGAAGACCATGACGCGGAACTTGCGGTGCCGGTCCACGATCGTGCCGAAGGCCATCGCGAAGACCGCAACGAGCAGCATGTAGGCGCCGCCGATGATCCCGGTCGCCAGGACGGAGCGCGTCTCGAGGTACACCCAGAACGTGAGCGCGAACCAGAGGAAGCTCGTCGTCACGTTCGCGACGGCGGTGTTGAGGAGGATCTGGTGGAAGTCGCGGAGCTTCGTCGAGGTGTCGGCATCGGCTCCGGGCACGGGGGCGGTCGAGGACACGGCTTCCCTCCGCTCGCGACGGCGCCGTCGGTCCCGCGGCGGGAGTCGAGGGTCGTCGCAGCCACTGTAGGACCGCGCCGTCGGCGAGTCGAGAGGGGCCGAGCGTCCGGCGGGGATGCGCTGCCGCCTCCCGCGCGGACGCGGGCGCCGCCGCCCTCGCGACCCGGATCAGCGGGCCTCGGGGGCGGCGGCGCCGACGGGTCAGACGATGGCGGCTCGGAGGGCCGCGGCGGCCTCGCCGACGTCCGGGGCGCCGTAGATGGCCCCGCCCGCGACGGCCACGAGGGCGCCGGCGCGCTGCACCGACTCGATGGTAGCGGTGCTCACGCCGCCCGCGACCGAGAACGGCACGCCGGAGGACTCGCCGTCGCGCAGCAGGGTCTCGAAGGTGAAGCCCTCCTCCGCCTGCTCGTCCAGACCGGCGTGCATCTCGACGAACTCGGCGCCGAGGGCGACGACCTCGCGGGCGCGGGCGGCCTTGTCGGGCACGCCGATGAGGTCGACGACGACGCCCTTGCCGTGCTTCCTCCCGGCGGCGATCGCGCCGGCGATGGTGCTGTCGCCGGCGACGCCGAGGACCGTCACGAGGTCGGCGCCGGCCGCGAAGGCCATGTCGGCCTCGAGCTCGCCCGCGTCCATCGTCTTGAGGTCGGCGAAGACCGTCTTGTCGGGGTGCGCCTCCTTGATGGCGGTGATGGCGGAGAGGCCGGCGCTCTTGATGAGCGGGGTGCCCAGCTCGAGGATGTCGACGTGCGGGGCGGCGGCAGCGGCGAGCTCGAGGGCGGCGTCGGTGCTGAGGGTGTCCATGGCGAACTGGAGCTTCACGGGGTTCTTCTTCCTGTCGAGGTGGGGAGTCGGGTCATTCGAGGTTCGCGTGGCGCGGCCAGAGCTCGTCGGCGCTGTCGCCGCGGCGCTGCCAGAGCGCGTGGAACAGGGCGTCGCCGGTGAGCACGACGACCTGCTCGAAGAGCCCGCCGGAGTACTGCGCCGAGGCGGCCCCGGAGCGGTCGAGTTTGTCGGCGGCGGGCACGACCACCACGGCGGAGGCGAGCCCGGCCAGCGGGGAGTCGGCGGCGGTCGTGATCGCCGCGACCCGCGCTCCGGCGTCGACGGCGGCCTGCGCGGCGCGGACGATGCCCCCGGTGGTGCCGGAGCCGCTCGCGGTGAGCAGCACGTCGCCGCCGCGGATCGCCGGGGTCGTCACGTCGCCGACTAGGTGCACCACGAGTCCGAGGTGCATGAGGCGCATGGCGGTCATCCGCAGGGCGAGGCCGGAGCGGCCGGCGCCGTGGACGAAGACGCGGTCGGCGCCGGCGAGCAGCTCGAGGACGGGCTCGAGCCGGTCGGTCGTCAGCGAGGCGGTCGCGGCGGACACCTCGGCGGCGATCACGGCGAGCGCCTCTGCGGGGTCGGTGGTGCGGTCGTCAGCGGGCATGGGTCCACAGTGCGCCCGGCGACCGGATCCGCGCACCACCTGATCGAGGAGGTCCGCCTACCCGATCGGGTGGGCGGTGCCGCTCGCGGGTAGGACGGGTAGGTTCGGGGGATGGATCCCGCCGAGTCCCCCGCCTCCCGCACCCTGCTGCAGCAGCACGCCCGCACGGTGGCCGAGCAGGCCGACCGGCACGCGGTGGCGCTGGAGTCGGTGCTCGCCGCCCTGCGCGCCGAGCGCCTCGACGACCGTGCGGCCCGCACCGTCGCGATCGACATCGCCGCGAACGCCCTGGTCGAGCTGCGCACCGCCTCGGACGAGCAGCGCAGCGCGATGCTGGAGCCCGTCGTGGGCGCGTTCGCGCGGCTCCGGAGCGACCTGCGTCCGCTCGTGCGCTTCGGCGACCTCGACGTGCAGTTCGTCGAGCCGCCCGCCACCGGGCGCGCCCTCCCCGGCGAGGTGGCGCACGCCGCCCGCGCGATCGTGCGGAGCGCCGTGCTGGCCTTCGTGGAGTCGGAGCAGACGCGCCGGGTGCGGATCCAGTGGGACTGCGACGGGCTCAACCTGCTCATCGAGATCCGCGACGACGGCCGGGGCGAGCTGACGACCCGCGACGACGCCCTGCGCCCGATCGCCGAGCGCGTCCGCGGGCTCGACGGGGAGCTCTCGGTCGCGTCGACCGCGGGCTGGGGGTCGACCCTGTCGATCCGCCTCCCCCTCGATCCGCCGGCGCAGCCCGACGGGCTCGACCTCGCCGAGCTCAGCGCCCGCGAGCGGGAGGTGCTGAACCTGATCACGCTCGGCGCCTCGAACCAGCGGATCGCGGACGACCTCGGCATCAGCGGCAACACCGTGAAGTTCCACGTGTCGAACCTGCTGCGCAAGGCCGGGGCCCGCACCCGGGCGGAGCTGGCGGCGCTGGCGCGCTGATCGATCGGGGTGCCCCGCCCGGCAGCACGGCCCTGACAGACCCCCCGGATGCACGGACGGGCCGCGGCGGCCGCCGAGGGTCCCCCCTCTGTGGCGCCGCGGCCCGTCCGGCCGATCAGCGCGTCCCGATCACTCGCTCCGGAGCAGCCCGAAGCGGAACCGGCCGGAGCCGTCGAGCGTGTCGTCGATGCCCGAGATCGTGGAGGAGGCGATGACGGTCTCCGTGCCCTCGAGGAGCGGCACGGTGATCGCCTTCTCCGCCGCGAGGCGCTGCGCCTCCTCGATCGCCGCGGTGCGCTCGTCGCCGGGGGCCAGGCTCCGCTCGCGCAGCACGACCTCGTTGTAGGCGTCGTCCTTCACGGCGGCGCCGAGGATGGAGGGGGCCTCGTCGGTGCCGTAGAGCAGGTTCAGGTAGTTGTCCGAGTCCGGGTAGTCCGCGAACCAGCCCTGCTGGTAGAGCGGGTAGGAGGTCGACTTCTCCTTCACGTACTGCGTCCACTCCGTCGACTGCAGGTCGACCGTGAACAGCCCGCTGCGCTCGAGCTGGTTCTTGATGAGCGCGTACTCGTCCGAGGTGCTGGAGCCGTAGTGGTCGGTGTTGTACTGCAGCTTGAGATCGACGGGACCGGTGATCCCGGCCGCCTGGAGCGCGGCGGCGGCCTCGTCCGCGCTGGGACCGCCGCTCCCGTCGCCGAAGGCCTCCTCGTACGCCGGCGTCGATCCGGTCAGAGCGCTGGGGACGATCGAGTAGACCGGCGCGTAGGTGCCCTTGTAGACCTGGTCCGACAGCTCGTCGCGGTCGATCAGGTCGGCGACGGCGGTGCGGACGGCGAGCGCCTTGTCGGCGTCGGCCTCGGAGGTCGCGGAGCCGTAGGGCATGGTCTCGGGGTTGAAGACCAGGAAGCGCATCTCGGCACCGGGACCGGAGTGCACCGTCAGGCCCTCCTCGCCGCGGAGGTCCTCCGTGTCGGTCGCGTTCAGCGTGCGGTAGGCGACCGCGATCTCGCCGCGCTGGATGTCGAGCTTGAGGTTGCTCTCGTCCGCCTAGTAGCGGACGATCACGGACTCGTTGGCGGCGGCGCCGAGGAGGCCGTCGTAGGAGTCGTTGCGGGTGAGCTGCACGAGCGAGTTCAGCGTGTAGCTCGTGATGGAGTACTGCCCGTTGAAGGCGTCGCCGGCGACGATGTCGTCGTCGGTGGTGAGGGAGTCGGCCGAGAAGACGTCCTCGTCGACGATCGCGGCGGCGGGGCTGGTGAGGATCTGGGGCCAGAGGGCGTTGTCCGGGGTGGCCAGTGTGAAGACGACGGTGGAGTCGTCCTCCGCCTCGACCGAGACCATGTCCGAGAGCAGCGACGAGGGGCCGTTCGGAGCGGCGATCGCCACCTGGCGCTCGAAGGTGAAGACCACGTCCGAGGCGGTGAGCGGATTGCCGTTGGCGAAGGCGGCGTCCTCGCGCAGGGCGACGCGGTAGTGGGTCGGGTCGGTGAACTCGGCCGAGGCCGCGAGGTCCGGCACGGGATCCGTCGATCCGGGGGCGGAGGTCAGCAGCCAGGAGAAGACCTGGTTCTGCAGCGTCGCCGAGCCGAGGTCCCAGGAGCCGGCGGGATCCAGGGCGGTGACCTTGTCCGTGGTCCCCAGGAGGATCCCGGGGGGCGCCTGGGCGCCGGTGGTGCCCGGCGAGCAGGCGGTGAGGGCGACCGGCGTCGTGCCGTCGCGGTTCCGGCTACTCGAGCAGCTTGCCCGCGGTGGCGACCTCGCCGCTGATCAGCGCCTGGATCTCCTCCGGCACCGCGGGGATCTCCTCGCGCGTGATCCCCGCGGAGGGCGACCAGACGAGGTTCACCTGGAGGGCCGGGTCGATGTCCGGGTAGTCGCTGCGGTTGTGGCAGCCGCGGCTCTCCCGGCGCTCGAGCGCTGCCTCGAGGGTGGCCCGCGCGGCCATCGCGGCCGACTTGAGGTCGAAGGCGTGGGCGAGGTCCTGGAAGCCGGCGATGTCCGGGTGCACGCCGATGTCGGCGATGCGCGCCTCGATCGCGTCCAGCTCGGCGAGCCCGGCGAGCAGGCCCTCCTCGTCGCGGACGACTCCGGCGTGCTCGGTCATCGTGTTGCGGATCGCGCGCTGCAGAGCGCGGACGTTCTCGGTGCCGTCGGCCGCGAGCAGGCCGGCGATCTCGTCGCGGGCGACCTGGACGGACGCGGCCGAGCGCGTCTGGGCGGTCAGTGAGGCGGAGTACTCCGCCGCCGCCTGCCCGACGATCCGGCCGAACACCAGCAGCTCGATCAGCGAGTTGCCGCCGAGGCGGTTGGCGCCGTGCAGTCCGCTGGAGGCCTCTCCGATCGCGTAGAGCCCGGGGACGTCGGTGCTGTGGTCGTCCGAGCGCACCCAGACCCCGCCCATCGAGTAGTGCGCCGTGGGCGCGATCTCGATCGGGTCCTTCGTGATGTCGAGCATCTGCAGCTCGAGCATCGTCTGGTACACCCGCGGCAGCCGGGTCATGATCGTCTCGCGCGGCAGGTGCGAGACGTCGAGCCAGACCCCGCCGTTGGGCGTGCCGCGACCCTCCTTGATCTCGGTGTAGCAGGCGAGGGCGACGCGGTCGCGGGTCGAGAGCTCGAGGCGCTCGGCGTCGTACTTGCCCATGAAGCGCTCGCCGAGGCCGTTGCGGAGGATGCCGCCCTCGCCGCGCGCGGCCTCGGAGATCAGCGTGCCGGCCGCGTTCTCGGGCTCGATGATGCCCGACGGGTGGAACTGGACGAGCTCGGGGTCGCGCAGGCGGCCGCCGGCCTCGACGGCCAGGCGGAACGAGTCGCCCGTGTTCTCGTCGCGGCGGGAGGAGGTGCGGCGCCAGATGCGGTTGTGCCCGCCCGCGGCGAGGATCACCGCATCCGCGTGGATCAGGTAGCGGGTGCCGTCGACGAGGTCGAAGCCGTAGGCGCCGAACACGGCTCCGTCCTCGTTGACGAGGATGCGCGTGACGTACACGGTGTCCAGGATCGGGATCTCGAGCTGGGCGGCCCGGTTGACGAGCGTGCGCTGGATCTCGAGGCCGGTGTAGTCGCCCGCGAAGGCGGTCCGGCGGTAGGTGTGCGCGCCGAAGAAGCGCTGCGAGATGCGGCCGTCGCCCTCGCGGGCGAACGGCATGCCGTAGCGCTCGAGGTCCTGGATGCCGCGGGCGGCGTTGGAGGTGACGATCTCGACCGTGCGCGGGTTGGCGAGCTGGTAGGACTCGGTGATGGTGTCGGCCGCGTGCTGCTGCCAGCTGTCGTCGGGGTCCATCGTGGCGAGGGCGGCGTTGATGCCGCCGGCGGCGAGGGAGGTGTGCGCGTCCGACTTCGAGCGCTTGCCGAGCGCGAGGACGTCGACGCCCGCCTCGGCGAGCTCGATCGCGGCGCGCAGGCCCGATCCGCCGGTGCCGATGACGAGGACGGAGGTGGAGATCCGGCGCTCCGGTGCGGTGGTCTCTGAAGTGGTCATGCTTCCACGCTAGGCACGGCGCTTCGATTACTCCAATGCATAATGCTGGGCACAGCCATGCGCATAGGGTATGCATGTGGATCTCGAGCAGCTGACCGGATTCGTCGAGGTCGCCCGCCTCGGCAGCTTCACCCGCGCCGCCGAGGAGCTGCACCTCGCGCAGCCCTCGCTGAGCCGCCGGATCGCCGCGCTGGAGCAGGACCTCGGCTCCGAGCTCTTCCACCGGGCGCGCTCCGGCAGCACCCTCACACCGGCCGGCGAGCTGCTGCTGCCGCTCGCCCGGCGCATGCTCGCCGACGCCGGATCGGTGCGCCGCGAGCTGGCCGAGCTGGCCGGACTCGAGCGCGGCCGGGTGCGGTTCGGCGCGACGCCGACGCTCTGCATCAGCCTCGTCGCGGAGGTGCTGCACGCCTTCCACTCCGCGCATCCCGCCGTGGAGCTGCACCTCGCCGAGGACGGGTCGCGGAGCCTCTTCGACCGGCTGGCACGGGGCGAGCTCGACCTGGCGCTGGTGACGACCTCGACCGCGGCCGCTCCCGGCGCCTTCACGGTGACGCCGCTGCTCGTCGAGGAGCTCGTCGTGGTCTCCTCCGCCGCGGAGCCTCCCCTCGCCGCGACCGGCGCGCTCGACCTGGCGGCGGTAGCCCGCCTCCCGCAGATCGTCTTCAACTTCAGCTACGACCTGCGCCGCACGACCGACGCCGCGTTCGCCGCCGCGGGCCTGGAGCCGGACGTGGTGCTGGAGGGCGCCGAGATGGACGCGGTTCTGCGCTTCGCCGAGCGGGGCCTCGGCGTCGCGGTCGTCCCGGCGATGGTGCTGCAGGGGCGCCCGGGCCTGCGCTCGATCCGCATCGAGGAGCCGACGCTCGAGAAGCCCACGCTGACCCGGACGATCAGCCTCGCGCGCCCGGCGGACCTCGCGCCGACCGCCGCGGCGCGGGTCATGCAGGGCACCGTCGCGGCGACCGCCCGCGCCTTCGCCGCCCAGGCCGGCGGCACGATGCGCCTGGCCGACAGCCGCTGATCCAGCGGGGTCTCATCACCCCGCTGCGCGGCCGGCACATTCTGATCGAGCGGCCCCGGAGGGCGCATCGAGATCCCCCCGCACGCGCAGGAGCGCCCCCGGCCCCGCAGGGCCGGGGGCGCTCCCCGGTGGTTCAGCCGTGCGCTACGAGCACGGGCGCGCCGCGTACGGAGCGCTCACCTCCGTCTCGACGGGGGCGCCGTTCATCGTGGCCGTGGCCTCGACGGTCACCGCACCGGCGGGCAGGTTCGCCTGACGGGTGGTGAAGGCGTGCGACACGGTCTTGCCGGGCGCCACCGAGGTGAACGACTTCGTGCCGGACGTCGACGTGAAGGTCACGCCGACGGGGACGTCGGAGCCGTTGCTCGCCTGGACGGTGACGATCGCCTTGCCCGCGATGCAGCGGGTCGCCGCGCTCGCCGTGATGTCGAGCGCCGGAGCCGCCTCGCCCTCGGTGAAGGCGAAGGTGTCGAGCTCGAACAGGTCGCCGGAGGGTCCGGAGTAGCTGAAGAACACGTCGTGCACTCCGGTCGCTCCGGTCAGCGCGGCGCTGACGTCGGTCCACTCACCGGTCGTCCCGTTCACCGCGACGGTGCCCGCGACGGGCCCGGTCTCGGAGTCGAGGCGGACGGTGACGGTGCCGCCGGCCTGCAGCGCCTTGGCCTTCGCGGTGAACGTCGCGGCTCCGGTGTCCCCGAAGTCGACGGCCGACAGCGCGGTCCAGTCGCCGTTGTCGAGGTCCTTCAGCACGAGGTTCTGGGTCGCGCCCGCGGCGGGGGTGCCGAGCGGCGCCGTCGCGATGCCCTTGCTCCAGCCGATGGTCTCGGCCGGGAAGGTGCGGTACGGATCGAAGTCCTTCACCTGGTCGACGCCCTTGTAGTCGCCGACCACCTGCTGCACCGTGCCGTCGGCGTTGAACTGCAGCTCCTGGATGTGCGGGCTGCGGTACCCCTGGGTGGTGTCGCCGTTGATCCGCTTGTTGAGCGTCGGCGCGTGGTAGGTGAAGTAGTACTTGCCGCCCAGCTCGAAGACCGACTGGTGGTTGTTGCCGCCGGTGCCGGCTCCGAAGAAGCGGCTCTGGTTCGGGAACATCACGCCGGCGTAGTTCTCCTTGGGCCAGGACATCGGGTCGTCCGAGATCATGTAGCCGATCTCGCCGCCGCCCGGGTAGCCGGGCTCGCGGGTCTGGTTGCCGCCGAAGTCGTTGCCGCCGAAGTGGGACGAGTACGAGAGGTAGTACTTGTCCTGGCGCTTGAACACCTGGGCCGCCTCGAACGCGACGGGCGCGTCCACGACGGCGGAAGTGCCCTGGGTCGAGATCATGTCGTCGCCGAGCTCGATCACGCGGATGTTCTTCGGGTTGTTGAAGCGCTCGGCCGCGGGGAGCGCGGTCGAGGCGGGTCCGCCTCCGAAGAACAGGTAGCCCTGGCCGTCGTCGTCGACGAGCGGTGCCGGGTCGAACTTCCACGCGACCGCCTCGGCGCCCGGGGTGGACGCGTTGATGAGCGTGGAGGTGCGCTGGCTGGTCCACGGACCCACCGGCGAGTCGCCGGTGATCACGTTGCTGGAGCCGCCGCCGTTGGCGTAGTAGAGGAAGTACTTGTCGACGCCGTTCACGGTCTTCTTCGCCATGCCGGGAGCCCACGAGTTGCCGGTGTAGGGCGCGACTCCGGTGGAGCCGGCGACCTGGATCTCGCCGTGGTCGGTCCAGTTGACGAGGTCGTCCGAGGAGATCACGGTGATCTGGTTGATCTTGCCGTAGTCGATGCCCGCCGAGACGCCCGTGGCGGGGTTCGGAGCGTAGCCCTGGGTGTCGTTCGTCATGTACATGTACACGCGGCCGTTCTCGACGAAGCCGAAGCCGTCGGCGCCGAACTTCCAGCCCATGAGCGGGTTGTGGTCGCCCGGGATCTTGCCCACGACCTCGATGGTGCGCGAGGCGGGCGCGGGCGGCGCCGCTCCGACCAGCGAGACGTCGTCGAGCTTGTAGTCCATGAGGTGCGTCTCGGGCGCGGCAGACGGAGTCGCGGTCCACGGCGTCTCGAAGAAGAGGCGCGCGGTCGCGACGCTCTGCCCGGCGGGGATGGTGAACGATCCGTTGATCGTCGCCCACTGCCCCTTCGTGGCGGTGACGCTCGCGAGGTTCGTGTAGGTGCCTCCGCCGTAGTGCATCGTGGCGAAGAACTGCTTGGTCGCGGGGCTCGCGGCGTTCTCGTACTTGATCTGCGCCTTGACCTGGTAGGTCTGGCCGGCGACGACCTTGCCGCTGAGGTCCTGCATGGCGCCCGCGCCGGTGGTCGTGCGGCCGGTGACGAGCGCTGCGGCGGTGCCGGTGCGCGCATCCGTGGTCGTCGCGATGGTGCCGGCGTCGGCGGCGTTGCCGTTGTTGACGAACCAGCTGCTGATGCCGCTCTCGAAGCCGCCGTTGACGATGAGCTCCGCCTCAGCGGCGGACGAGGTCTGGGCGGCGAAGGGGGCCACCAGGAGCGCGGTCAGCGCGGCCGTGGCCAGCAGCCTCAGCCGCAACCGCCCCTTCGGAGCGGCTTCTCGTTGTGGTGATCTCACGGATCCTCCTTGATCGTGTCGTGCAGGAGATCGTCGGCGACGGGTGCCGCTGACGCGTTCGGGGGCGGGGGCGGCCGCGCGGGCCGCCCCCGGAGTGCTCAGCCGCAGGACGCGGCCGGATGGGGCGCTCTCACCGTGGTCGTCACCGGCTCGCCGTCGAGGGTGGCGGTCGCGGTCACGACCACCTCGGCGGCGGGGACCGAGGCCGCCCGCGTGGTGAAGGCGTGGCTCGTCGTGGCGCCGGGTGCGAGCGCGGCGACCGTCTTCGTGCCGGAGGCGCTCTCCATCCGGAGGGCGACGGGCACGTCGTCGGCGTTGGTCGCCCGCACGGTCACGACGACCTTCCCCGCGATGCAGCGGGTCGCGGCGGCGGCGGTCACGTCGAGCGACGCCTCCTTCAGCGTCCCGAGGCGCGCCAGCTGGTAGCTGAGCGCGCGCTCCGGGGCGTCGATCTGGTTCTGCGATCCCGCGGTGCCGACCGCCTGCGCCTTCGCGAGGACCGACTGGAGGTCGGACCAGGCGTCGGCCGGGTAGTCGTCGGAGCGGAGCGTCGCCGCGTGAGCGACGGCCGCGTCGAGCTGCGAGCGGTCGAGCGCCTTCCCCTCCGAGGAGAGGGTGTCGCTCAGGAGGAACTCGTCGACGTCGACGTGGCCGCCGGCGGTCTTCGTCGCGTAGCTGAACAGCCCGAGGCGGTGGCCCATGAAGTGCGTGAGCTGACCGTCGAGGGTCTGCGGGCCGACGCGGCTGCCGAGCTTCGTCCAGCTCGTCCCGTCGAGGCTGTACGAGAAGGTCGTCCAGAGCTGTCCGGCCGGGGCCGAGAGCTCGAGGTCGGCCTTCAGGCGCACCTGCGAGGCGTCGCCGAGGGCGGCGGTGGTGCCGGGGAGGAAGGACTCCACGGCCGCCTGATCGAACGTGGTCGCGAACGGCTGGCTGCGGTTCACGACGCCGACGGTGGTGACGCCGTCCACGCGCTTGACCGCGACGTAGGAGAAGCCGCGGTTGTAGGCCGCGAGGCCGGCGACGTCGCCGTCCTTCATCCCGGAGACGTCGAACGCCGCCTCCGCCGACTGCTTCGGAGCCACGATGCGCTGGGAGAGCGTGTTGCGCGCCTCCTCCAGGTACGTCATCTCGGGCGAGCCCGAGAGACGCGTGTGCGCGGCCGTTCCGCTGAGCACCTTCCCGTTGGTGAGGCGGAGCCAGCCCTCGCGCTCGGTCAGCGACCAGTAGCGGTTGTCGGGGGCGTGGTTCCACTGCCAGGGGAGGGCGAGGGTCGAGCCGTTCGGCTCGATCTCGGCGGCCGTCGGGCGCTCGAGGGTGGGAGCGGCGCCGACGAGCGAGACGTCGTCGAGCAGGTACTCGGTGCTCGAGGACGCCGGCTGCGGATTGCCCCACGGCGTCTCGACGGCGAACTTCACGCTGCCGACGTTCGCGGTCTCGGGCACCGTGTAGGTCCCCGTGATCGTCGTCCACTGCCCCTGCGTGACGGCGGCGGAGGCCATCGTCACGGGTCCCGCGCCGAAGTCGGCGCAGAGGTTGAAGCGGACCGACGCGGGGCCGGTCGTGTACTTCACCTTCGCGGACACGGTGTACGTGACGCCGCGCTGCAGCTTGTTCGCCAGCACCTGGCTCGGGCCGGAGCCGTTGAGCGTTCGGGTACCCACGCGGAGCGCGGCGGTGCCGGACGCCGGGTCGGTCGTGTCGGCCGACAGCGTCGCGCCGAACTGGCCGGCCCATGGCGCCGTCCCCGACTCCGCTCCCGGGTTCTGGAGCAGCTGCACGCCGAGCAGCGACGCGTCGTAGGCGGGCGCGGGCGGGATCGTCCACGACTCGTCCTGGTAGGCCTTCGCCGGGGCGTCGTTGTCGAAGTCGTCCGAGACGACGATGCTCTTCTGCCGCTCGAACAGCTCCTCCTCGGGGCTGAGGCGGATCGGCTTCGGGAAGCTCCCGCCCACCGGCACCGAGCCGTTCGTCCCGAACGTCGGCCAGCCGTCCTTCCACGTCGCCGGGATGAGCCCGGGGATGCGGCCGGTCGGGAAGCTGTCGCGGAAGAACATGCCGTGCCAGGCGGTCGAGCCGTCCTCCTTCGCGATCGGCACGAGGCTCCCCTGGGCGAACCCGCTGGAGTTCAGCACGCCCTTGCCCTCGTAGGGGTTGCTGCCGTCGGCGGTCGCGTAGCGGCCCAGCAGCTCGGACGAGCGGAACAGCGCCACCTGGCGGCCCTGACCCGAGGGCCAGGTGATGATGACGATGTAGTACTGCCCGTCGATGTACTGCACCTGCGCGCCCTCGAAGAGGCCGCCGAGGTAGCCGGCCCCCGGGTAGTCCGAGGTGCGGAGGATGTTCGGGTACTCGGCGACGACGGTCGTCAGGTCCTCGCTGAGCTTCACGGCGCTGGTGGATCCGGAGCCGTAGAAGATGTACGGCGTGCCGCCGTCCGCGTCGTCGAAGAACAGCGACGGGTCGTGGAAGGCGCGGCCGAGGGCCGTGCGGGTCCAGGCGCCGTCCTCGATGTCGTCGGTCGAGTAGAGGTAGGAGCCGCCGAGGTTGTTGGTGTTGAAGACCGCGTAGTAGCGGCCGTCGTGGTACCGCAGCGACGAGGCCCACTGGCCGTTGCCGTAGGAGTTCTGCCCGTTCCGGAGCGAGAAGCGGTCGCCGATCTCGAGCCGGTCGAAGACGTAGTTGACGATCTCCCAGTTGACGAGGTCGTAGGACTTCATGATCGGGGCGCCCGGGCTGAGGTGCATCGTGGTGCTGATCATGTAGTAGATGTCGCGGCCGTCGTCGTTCTCGGACGCGGGCACGCGCTCGACGCTGACGTCGGGCACGTCGGCGTTCAGCAGCGGCACGGAGTAGGTGCCGTCGCCGCGGTCCGTCGACGTGTAGGAGGCCTTCGGCGACCACGCGCCGGCCGCGGTCGCCGGAGCCGCGCCGGAGGCGAGGAGACCCGCCGCGAGGAGGGCGCCGATCGCCGTGGAGGCGACTGCGCGCATCGGAGTCATTCGAACAGCGACAGCGTCAGGACGGAGGAGTAGTCGCCGGGGGCGACGTCGGCCTCGGTCTTCAGGGTGAGGCCCGCGGACACGGTCCAGGACCCGTCCGTCGCGGTCTCCTGCGAGTCGAGCGACAGCGCGAGCAGCTCCTGGTCGAACAGGCCCACGGCGTCGGCGCCCTCGTCGAGGATCGTGTCGACCGGGTCGCCCTCGGACACGAGGCCCGACTCGCCGCCGTCCACGAGGACGGGCGTCCAGCCGAGGTGGTCGGAGGAGATGTCCTCCTGGTCCGCGTCGCCGGTGAAGGCGCTCGCCGAGCCGAGGACGTACCAGCCGGCTCCGGCCGGGATCTCGTCGACGGTCCGGGTGTCCGTCACGGTCACGTCGGGCAGCTGCCCGGTGAACGCGCGCACGGTCGGGGTGGAGCCCTCCTCGGCGAGCGTGGCGGAGGTGCCGTCGATCGACATCGAGAGGGCGCCGGGCTGCTCCAGCTCCTCAATGCTGACGTTCACGTCGACGTCGTCGGAGCCGTACTCGGTGTCGGCGGCCGCGGCCGCGGCGGCGACGCCGGACAGGAGCAGGCAGCCGGCGAGAGCGGCGCCCGAGCGGACGAGCCAGAGGGGTCGGGGGGTGCGTCGCGTGGACATGGTGTTCCTCACTCGATCGGCATCGTCGCCGATCAGGTCGAGCGCCGGACGGCGCGGAGTGGTGGCGCGGCCCGAGGCCGCGAGAGGACGGAGCGCGGCGCAGCCCGAGGGGCGTTCGGCCGCGCCTGGAGCGCAGGACGCGCGGAGAGCGGCGGACGGCTCGTGCGCGGCGGCTTCCACAGCGTGGCCACGCGAGCTCCAGCTCTCGACCCCCTCAGCACTGAGGGGAGAAAGGCTGCCCGATACTCGTCTCTCTCGACTGCTGAGCTTTCCCTCAGCTAGTCTTGCGGGCAATGTTACCGGGAACATTCCCGATTGCAAGGACGTGTTCTCAACCGTCCGGAGCAGCGCAGCGAGGCGATCACCGCGTTCCGCCGCGGCCGGGCGGGGACGGCGGGAGGGGACGAGGATGTCCGCAGGGGCGGCGACGGCGGAGGCCGAGCAGGAGGTCGTGACGACGGAGTGCGCGGAGCGCTCAGGCGTCATTGGCGTGCTCCTGGGCGACTTCGAGCCGTTCGGCACGGAGGTGCTGCAGGGAGTGGCGACGGCGCTCCGGGGGACCCGGTTCGACCTCCTCGCCGGCAGCGGGGCGAGCCGCCGGGGCCGGGCGGGATGGGAGCAGGAGTCCCTGCGGCGCCTCACCGAGGCGCACGTAGCGGGAGCGATCCTGGTGACTCCCTCCGGCGTGATCCCCCCGTCGGACCTGCCGCTCGTCGTCGTGGATCCGCTGACCGCGCAGACCGAGCTGCACTCGGTGGCGACCGACGACTTCGGCGGAGCGCAGCTGGCGACCAGCCACCTGATCGGGCTCGGCCACCGCCGCATCGGCTTCGTCGCGGGCCGCCCCGACCTGGAGTCGTCGCACCGGCGCGGCGCCGGCTACCAGCGGGCGCTCGCGGACGCCGGCCTCCCCTACGACCCCGCGCTCGTACGGGTCGGCTACTACCGGCACGACCCCTCCCTCGCCGCCGCCCACGAGCTGCTGCTGCTGCCCGACCGCCCGACGGCGGTCCTCGCCGCGAACGACGCCTCCGCCATCGCCGTGATCGAGGCGGCCCGGGCGCTGGGCCTCTCGGTGCCGGGGCAGCTTTCGGTCGTGGGCTACGACGACGTGCCCGACGCCTCCCGGGTGGTCCCCGCGCTCACGACGGTGAGGCAGCCGCTGCACCGCGTGGGGCGCGCGGCCGCCCGGGCGCTCCTGACGCTGATCGACGGCGGGAGCGTGGCCGAGCAGCACGTGCGGCTGCGCAACAAGCTCGTGCTCCGCGGGTCGACGGCGCCTCCCGCCGAGGGCCCGCCGTCCGGCTGACTCCTCCCCCTCCCCCAGCCGGCGGGAATACGCTCGGCGCATGAACCAGCAGCGCACTCCGGTCACGGTCACGGTCACGGGAGCGGGAGGCGCCATCGGCTACGCGCTCCTTTTCCGCATCGCCTCGGGTCAGCTCCTCGGGCCGGACGTCCCCGTCCGCCTGAACCTGCTCGAGATCCCCTCCGGCCTCCGCGCGGCCGCGGGCACGGCGCTCGAGCTGCAGGACGGCGCCTTCCCCCTCCTCCGCGGGATCGAGGCGACGGACGACCCGGCCGCCGCGTTCGACGGCGCGAGCGTCGCCCTCCTCGTGGGCGCCCGGCCGCGCAGCGCGGGCATGGAGCGCGCCGACCTGCTCGCCGCGAACGCGGGCATCTTCGGACCCCAGGGCGCCGCGCTGAACGCGCACGCCGCCTCCGACATCCGCGTGCTGGTCGTCGGCAACCCGGCCAACACCAACGCCTGGATCGCGCGGCGCAGCGCCCCGGACATCCCTGCCGGCCGCTTCACCGCGATGACGCGACTCGACCACAACCGGGCGGTCGCGCAGCTCACCGCGAAGCTCGACGCCCCCGTCGACGCGATCGAGGGCGTCGCGATCTGGGGCAACCACTCCGCCTCGCAGTACCCCGACGCGACGCACGCCACCGTCGGCGGACGGCCGGTGCCCGAGCTGGTCGACGCGGAGTGGCTGCACACGGAGTTCGAGCCGCGGGTCGCCAAGCGCGGCGCCGAGATCATCGAGGTCCGCGGAGCCTCCTCGGCCGCGTCCGCCGCCTCCGCCGCGATCGATCACGTGCGCGACTGGGTCGACGGCACGTCGTGGACCTCGGCCGCCGTCGAGTCGGACGGCTCCTACGGGGTGGAGGAGGGGCTGATCTCCTCGTTCCCGGTCCGCTCCGTCGACGGCGAGTGGCGGATCATCGAGGGGCTCGAGATCGACGCGCACTCCCGCGCGCGGATCGACGAGTCCGTGCTCGAGCTGCGCGCCGAGCGCGACCAGGCGCTGGCGTTCCTCGCGTCCTGACGCGCCCCTCCCCGTCCTGTCGCCACGGGATGCCACTCCGGTACGCCTCGCGCGACGTGTCGCGTACCGGAGCGGCATCTCGAGGAGGGGCTCAGCGGCGCTTCTCCGGAGTGGGGAGGGTGCCGGAGGCGCGGGCGGCCTCGTACCAAGCGTGCGCCTCCTCCTGGCGCTCCGCCTCGGCGCCGGTCGCGATCGCCGCGCGCACGTGCTCGGGCCCGTAGCCGAACGACGCGACCAGGTCGGCGGCGTGCGGGCGGATGCGGGCGAGCAGCCGGTCGATGTAGGACGTCACCGCGACCGCTCGCTGCGACGACAGGCGCCCGTGGATGAGGTACCAGTCGAGGTGCTTCTCGATCAGGCCCAGGCCGAACAGGTCGCGGAGCCAGGTGAGGACGGTGCGCGTGCCCGCGTCCTCGACGCCGGCGAGCGCCTCCGTGAACGCCTCCCACTGCAGCAGCTCGGCGTGCGCGCGCGCCGCCTCGATGAGCTCGCTCTGGTGCGCGTTGAACAGGCGGGCCGCCTCGTCGGAGGGCAGCTTCGACGCCGGGCGCAGCCGTGAGGCGATCCCCGCGACCATGCTCTCGACGCGGCCGGTGAGCAGCTCGCGCTGGTCCTCCCGCAGCTGGCCGACCGAGCGGGCCGTCGATCCGCGATCGGCGACGACCTGGGCCAGACGGCGCAGACCCGAGTTGTCGACGGTCGCCCCCGCGACCTGCGAGGCGGCGTACCGCGCGAGCTCCGCGGGCTGGGCGCCCTTGAAGCGGCGTCCGACGTCGGTCAGCAGGCGCTTGGCGACCAGCTGGAGGAGCACGGTGTTGTCGCCCTCGAAGGTCGCGTACACGTCGAGGTCGGCGCGCAGCTGCGTGAGCCGGTTCTCCGCGAGGAAGCCCGCGCCTCCGCAGGCCTCGCGCGCCTCCTGCAGCGTGTCGAGAGCGTGCCAGGTCGAGAGCGCCTTCAGCCCCGCGGCGAGGGTCTCGAGGTCCTGCCGCGACTGCTCGGTGTCGTTAGCGCCGGAGAAGACCTCGTCGAACGCCGTTAGCAGCTTCTCGTGCGCGAAGGCGGCGGCGTAGGTGGTGGCCAGGCGCGGCAGGAGGCGGCGCTGGTGCCGCTGGTAGTCGAGCAGCACCTCCTCCCGCTCGCCGCCGCCGGTGAACTGGCGGCGCTGGTCGCCGTAGGTCACGGCGACCGTCAGCGCGATCTTCGCCGCGGCGACCGAGGCTCCGTCGAGCGAGACGCGGCCCTGCACGAGCGTGCCGAGCATGGTGAAGAAGCGGCGGCCCGGGCTCGCGATCGGCGAGGAGTAGGTGCCGTCGGCGGCGACGTCGCCGTAGCGGTTCAGCAGGTTCTCGCGCGGGACGCGGACGCCGTCGAAGTGGAGGCGGCCGTTGTCGATCCCGTTCAGACCGCCCTTGAGGCCGTCGTCCTCCCCGCCGACGCCGGGCAGGAACGCGCCCTGCTCGTCGCGGATCGGGACGAAGAAGGCGTGGACGCCGTGGTTCACCCCTAGGGTGACCAGCTGCGCGAAGACGACGGCCGCACGCCCGTCCACCGCCGCGTTGCCGAGGTAGTCCTTCCAGGCCGCGCGGAACGGCGTCCGCAGCACGAACTCGCCGTCCTCGTAGGTGGCGGTCGTGGCGATCGACGCGACGTCGGAGCCGTGCCCGGTCTCGGTCATCGCGAAAGCGCCCGGGATCTCGAGGCTCATGATCCCCGGCAGCCACTTCTCGTGGTGCGGGCGGGTGCCCAGGTGCAGGACCGCGGCGCCGAAGAGCCCCCACTGCACGCCGGACTTGATCTGCAGCGACGGGTCGGCGGTGACCAGCTCCTCGAAGCCGGCGATGTTGCCGCCGTGATCGGCCTCGCCGCCGAGGTCGACCGGGAAGGCGCGGTGCACGCCGCCCTCGGCCGCGAGCACGCGCATCTGCTCCGAGACGCGGAGGCGGTGCTCCTTCATCGGGAGGCCGTCGGTGCGGTGCAGCTCGGGGCGGGCGGTCAGAGCGCGGCTGGCGAGGCGCTGCTCGCGCCAGGCGCCGAGGAGGGTCTCGCCGAGGGCGGCGACGTCGACGGCGGGGGCGCCGTCCTCGTCCAGGCGCGCATCGACCTCGGAGCCGAGGGAGTCCACCGGCGGCGTGGGCGCGATGGAGCCCGATTGGGAGCGCCGGGCCCGCGTGCGCCCGGTGGCCGCCCGGTCGGCGGCGTCGGCGGCGGAGCGGGGGTGGGGAGCGGTGCTGACCATGGTGTTCGTGTCCCTTCGACCGTCTGCGGTTCGGGCCGCTCCCGGTGCGTCGTGCGCCGACGGGCGCGGCAGCGGAGGCGGTCCTCGCACGGTAGGTCGCGCGGCGGCGCGGCGGAAACGTTCCGTCGCCCGGGCACAAACGGCGCCGGGCGGAGGCGGAAGCGCATTGTCGGAACCGACCAGGCGGAGGCGGGGCGCCTCGTCTGTGCGCTGGACGGGCTGTCCCTGCCGACGGGAGCGGAGGAGGGGGCGGCTCGTCCGTGTGCTGAACGGACTGTCCCTGCGGGCTGCTTCTGCGGAGGAGGGACGCCGCACCGGAGGACGCGTCGCTAGTCTCTCGGCATGAGCGAGCCGCCGCTGCCTCCCCCTCCGCCCGCCCGACAGCCGGCGGCCGGGCCACCCGTGGTCGGCTCGCCCGCGTCTCTCGGGACTCCGGGTGCGCCGCCCGTGGACCTCGCGGCAGCGCCTCCCGGGCCTCCCGCCGCGCCGGGATCCGGGGTTCCGCATGGGCGCCCGGTCCGCGTCTGGGACCTGGTGCTGACGATCGTGCTGATCCTCGTGGCCTCCGCGGTGACGCTGCTGCTGTCGTTCTTCGGGCTGTTCTTCGCGATGGCCAGCGACTCGTGCGGCGGATCGAACGCCTGCGACATCGGCCTGATCGAGGGCGGGGTGGTCCTCGCCGCAGGAGGAGTGTGGGTGCCGTTCCTCGCGGCGCTGGCCTTCTCGATCGTGCTGCTGGTGCGGCGGCGCATCGCGTTCTGGGTGCCGGTGGCGGGCCTCGCGGTGTCGTTCTGCTGCACGCTGCTCGGCGGGTGGATGGCGTCGACGGGCGCGGGCGGCTGAGGGCGCTCGCCGACGCCTCGGACCGAGGACGCTCGCGTCGGTGACGAGATGGGCACGATCGCCGACGCGGAGCCCGGAACACGGTCGCCCGCGCCGGCGCCCGCCTCCGTCGCGGGTGGTGAACCGCGCGCCTCAGCGACGGATCAGTAGCTGTCCCAGCCGGGCTCCCAGTCGGGCTCGTCCGGCGGCACCCAGTCGTCCTCCGGCGGCTGAGCGGCGGACACCGGCGGACCGGACGACTCGCGGCCGAACGAGGGCTTCGCCCCTTGCGAGCGGGACGACCCGCCACGGGCGGCCGGCGCGCGGCGGGGAGCGGGAGCCTCCTCACCGGGTTCCGGGACGGCGATCTCGGGGCTCTCCCCCGCGACGACGGCGAGAACGGCCTCGCCGTAGGTGAGCAGCTTCTTCTGGCCGACGCCGCCGATGATGCTGAGCGCGTCCATCGTCGCCGGCTCGGCGGTCGCGATCTCGCGGAGGGTCGCGTCGTTGAAGACGATGTAGGCCGGGACCGCCTGCGCGCGGGCCTGCGCGGCGCGCCACTCCCGGAGCCGCTCGAACAGCGGCTGAGCCTCGCCCGACAGCTCGGCGACGGTGGACCGCCCGGAGCGGGAGGATCCGCTGGAGCGGGCCGGCTTCTCCGGCTCCTGCCGCAGCTCGACCTTCCGCTCGCCGCTGAGGACGGAGCCGGACGCGGGCGTGAGCACGAGCGTGCCGAAGCCGTCATCGTTCACGCCGAGCAGGCCCTGCGCGAGGAGCTGGCGGGCGACTCCGCGCCACTGGGTGTCGCTGAGCTCGGCGCCGATGCCCCAGGTGGCGAGGCCGTCGTGCTGGTGCTGAGTGGTGCGCGGCGTGGTCTTGCCGCGGAGGACGTCGATGATGTGACCGGCGCCGAACTGCTGGTTGCGCTCTCGCTTGAGGCGGACGACCGTCGACAGGAACTTCTGCGCCGCGACGGTGCCGTCCCAGGAGGCGGGCGGCTCGAGGCAGGTGTCGCAGTTGCCGCAGGCGGTGCTCTCCTGGCCGAAGTAGGCGAGCAGGTTCACCCGGCGGCACTGGACCGTCTCGGAGAGCGCAAGCATCGCGTCCAGGTGCGCGGACATCCGCCGACGGTGCGCCAGGTCTCCCGGCGACTCGTCGATCATCCGGCGCTGCTGCACCACGTCCTGCAGGCCGTAGGCGAGCCAGGCGGTGGACGGCAGTCCGTCGCGGCCGGCGCGACCCGTCTCCTGGTAGTAGCCCTCGACCGACTTGGGCAGGTCGATGTGCGCGACGAACCGCACGTCCGGCTTGTCGATCCCCATGCCGAAGGCGATGGTCGCGCAGACGATGACGCCCTCCTCGCGGAGGAACCGCGACTGGGCGGCGGCGCGCACCCGCGAGTCGAGGCCCGCGTGGTACGCGACGGCGTCGAAGCCCGCCGAGCGCAGCGCCTCGGCCGTCGCCTCGACGCTCTTGCGGGAGAGGGCGTAGACGATGCCCGCGTCGTGCGCGTGCTCGCGCCGCAGGAAGTCGATCAGCTGCTTGCGCGGCTCGACCTTGTTGACGATCCGGTACTGGATGTTCGGGCGGTCGAAGCTCGAGACGAAGTGGCGGGCGGCGCCGAGGTGCAGGCGCGAGGTGATCTCGCGGTGCGTCGCCTCGGTGGCGGTCGCGGTGAGGGCGATGCGCGGGACGTCGGGCCAGCGCTCGGCGAGCTCGCCCAGTGCGAGGTAGTCGGGGCGGAAGTCGTGGCCCCACTGGCTGACGCAGTGGGCCTCGTCGATCGCGAAGAGGGCGATCCGGCCGCGGGCGAGGAACTGCTTCATGCCCTCGTTGCCCAGGCGCTCCGGGGCGACGTAGAGCAGGTCGAGCTCGCCGTCGAGGTAGGCGCGCTCGACGCGGCTGCGCTCGCCGGCGTCCTGGGTGGAGTTGAGGAACTCGGCTCGGACGCCGTTCGCGCGGAGGGCGTCGACCTGGTCCTGCATCAGCGCGATGAGCGGGGACACGACCACGCCGGTGCCGGGGCGCACGATGGCGGGGATCTGGTAGCAGAGCGACTTGCCGCCGCCGGTGGGCATCAGGACGACGGCGTCGCCGCCTCCGATGACCTGCTCGACGATGGCCTGCTGCTCGCCGCGGAAGGAGCCGTAGCCGAAGACCTTCTCGAGGATCGCCTGCGCCTCGGAGGATCCGGAGCCCGCAGCGCCGCTCGCCGCGTCGCTCCGGACGCCGCCGCGGGACTCCGCCGAGGGGTCGGCGAGCGGCGGGGCGGGGAGGGCTGTCGCGGTGGGCTCTGTCACCCGGGGAACTCTACCCGCCGCCTCCGACGCCGCCCCGGGGGTGCGGGGAACTGTGGAGAAGGGCTGCAGGGAGGGAGCTGGGGAGGCGGCTGCGGGGAGGTCGGGGGTCTTCTGCGGCGCCCGGATCAGAGGTCGGTGAGGGTGCGGGTGTCGCCGTCCCAGAAGCGGACGCCCGCGAGGCCGACGGTGAACGGCTCGCCGAGGAGGGGGACGGCGTCGCCGAGCTGCTCGGCGCGGAGGCGGCGCGAGACGCTGATGTGCGGCGTCCAGGCGTCCGGCAGCGAGGTGTCGACGCCGCCCGGCACGAGGCGCGTGGCCCGATCGTGCAGCGCGTCGAGGGCGGGCGAGCGGACCACTCCCCAGGCGAGGACGAAGCGCCCGGCGTGCGGGAAGAGGAGGACGGCGCCCAGGTCGGCCGTCGCCGGCAGCGGACCGAGCGCGCCCGGCTCCGGGGCGGTCAGCTCGGGCCCGGCGACCAGGGTGAGGTGCGGGCGGTTGCTGGCGGACGTGTGCAGGGCGAGGCTCGGGATGCCGGCCGCCTCGAGCGCCTCCCACTGGCTGCGGACGCGAGCCTCCGACTCCGGATCGAGGAGGACTTCGAGGCTGCGCATGTCCACATTCTGCCGCGGCTCCTGTGTGCGGGCCTTCGCGGGCGCGCGGCCACTCGCGGGTGCGCGCGGTCCTCACCGGCTCCCGCGAGTGTGCAGGAGTTGTCGCACTCGAGCTCGAGTGCGACAACTTTCGCGCACTCGCGGGGGCGAGGAGCGGGGCGGAGACGGGGAGCGGGCGGGAACCGCCCACCCGCGCCCCGCCACCCGCGTCAGCCGATCGTCACGAGGGCGGCGAACAGCTCCGGCGCTCGGCGGTCGACGATCCGACCGCCGACGCGGATGCCGACCAGCGCGAAGACGGTGCCCAGCACGAGGGCGGCCGCCAGTCCGATCAGGCCGAAGGCCGGGTCGCCGCCGATGAGCGAGATCGCGCCGAGGACGATCGACGGGAGCGCCAGCAGGCCGGTCGCGGCCATGCTCCCCAGCATCACGACGCTCGAGATCATCCCGGAGCCCGGCGGCGTCTTCAGCGGGCTGTCCCCCGGCCCGGGCACGGGGTAGACGACGAGCGACGAGGCGACGCTCGACACTCCGAACCCGCTGAGCACGAGGGCCAGCGCCATGCCCAGCACGGCCGGGATCGCGTCGGCGCGTCCCGCGTACAGCGCGGTGCCCACCGCCACGACGACGACCGCAGGGATGCCGATGATCGCGGCGGCGACGACGCGACCGGCGCGGTCGGCCGACCCCGTCACTCCGGAGCTGACGTGCGCCGCCCAGGCGGTGCCGTCGTACGACACGTCGGCGCAGAGGGTCACGCCGAAGATCAGGCCGACGAGCACGGCCGAGAGCAGCACGAAGGTGTCGCCCCCGCTGCCGATCGCGGAGTAGAAGACCGCGAGGACGACGACGGCGGGGATGACGAGGAGCCCGCGGCTGTAGCGCGGGTCGCGCCACCAATAGCCGAGGGCACGCGCGGCGACGGCGCCGGTCGGGGTGCCGGGGAAGCGCCCGAACAGGCCGAGGCCCGCGGATCCGGAGGCGGAGTGCGCGCCGGACGCGGCGGGCTCCGCGAGCGCGTGCCGCAGCGCCCGGGCCCACGCCCAGACGAGGACGGCCAGCGTCGCGAGCCCGATCAGCAGGCGCGCGATCGCCGCGACCCAGTCGCCCGCGACGACGGATCCGGGGACGGCCCAGATCGCGCCGAGCGGCGACCAGCCGAGGGCGCCCGCGATCACGGGCAGGACGTCCAGGCCGTCGCGGATCACGTTGGTCAGGCCGAAGAAGAGAGGTCCGAGCAGGATGACGACGACGAGCACGACGCCGCCGATCACCTCGCGGTAGCGGCGGCTCGAGCCCAGGCCCGTGGTGAGCGCGCCGATCAGGCGGGACGCGACCACGCAGGTCGCGACGCCGATCACCGCAGCGACGAGGCCGGGCAGGATGCCGATCGGACGGCTCCACCAGGCGGCGGCGGAGGCGAGCGCCCCGAGCGTGGTCACCACGCCGGGGATGCCCGCGAGGCCCGCGGCGGCGAGCCCGAGGAGGAGGGTCCGCAGCGGGATCGGGAACGTCGCGAGGGTGGGCAGGTCGAGGCTCTGGTCGGAGCCGGACAGGAAGATCGGCCCGAGCACCCAGCCGAGGATCAGAGCGGATCCGCCGAGGACGATCGCGACGTTCGCGAACGCCGGGTCCGTGCCTCCGAGCGCGACCAGGCCGGCCGCGACCAGGCCGAGCACCGCGATCGCGTAGAGACCGCCGAGGATCACGCCGATCAGCTGCCACACGTTCCGCGTCAGCGAGTTGCGGAGCAGGAGCAGCCGCAGCCTCAGGAGATGCGCAACCATGCCGGTCCCTCCTGGTGGGTGCGGCCGCCGACCAGCTCGACGAAGCGCTCCTCGAGGCTGGAGCCGGCGCGGACCTCCTCGAGGGTGCCGGAGGCGAGCACGCGGCCGTCGGCGATGACGGCGACCCGGTCGCACATCCGCTCGACGAGGTCCATGGAGTGGGACGAGACGATGACCGTGCCGCCCGACGCGACGAAGCCGGTCAGGATGTCGCGGATGTTCGCCGCCGAGACCGGGTCGACCGACTCGAACGGCTCGTCGAGCACCAGGAGGCGCGGGGCGCGCACGAGCGCGCAGGCGAGCGCGATCTTCTTGGTCATGCCCGCGGAGTAGTCCACGACGAGCGTGCGGTCGGCCGGATCGAGGCCGAGCAGGGCGAGGAGGTCGTCGGTCCGCTCGACGACGACGGAGCGCTCGAGCCCGCAGAGCAGGCCGTAGTAGGTGACGAGCTGGAGACCGGTGAGGCGGTCGAACAGCTTGACGCCGTCGGCGAGGACGCCGATCAGCCGCTTCGCCTCGAGGGTGTCCTTCCAGACGTCGACCTCGTGGATCGTGACGACGCCGCTGTCGGGGCGGAGCAGGGCCGTGGCCATCGAGAGGGTCGTCGTCTTGCCCGCGCCGTTGGGGCCGACGAGCCCGAAGAAGGAGCCGGCGGGGACGTCGAGGTCGATGTCCTTCACGGCCTCCTTGTCGCCGAAGCGCTTGCGGAGGCCGCGGATCCGCAGAGCGACCTCGCCGTGGCGGCCGGAGGCCTCGGGGGCGGCCCACGCGGGGGTCGCGGAGTCGGTGTGCGCGGAGTCGGTGTGCGCGGAGTCGGTGTGCGCGGAGTCGGTGCCGTCGGCGGCGATGCGCGCGGCGGGGCTCTCGGTGTCCGTGCCGTCCTGGGGAATGCCGGGGGGCGTCGTCCCGTCCATGTGTGTCCCTTCCGGGCCGCGGTGGGCGGCCGCTCCTCCACCCTAGGCAGGCGCTGCGGTCGGGGCATCCGTCCCGCGATGGAGTCGCGCGGAACGCACCGGCGCGACCCCGGCGGCTCGACGGGGCGGGGCGGAGCACGGCCGCCTACGCTGGCCCCATGCCCACGCTCCTCCTCGTCCGGCACGGACGCACCACCGCGAACACCGCGGGGATCCTCGCCGGACGCACCGCCGGAGTGCGGCTCGACGACGTCGGACGCACGCAGGCGGCGCGCACCGGGGAGCGGCTGGCGGCGGTCGAGCTCGCGACCGTGGTGTCGAGCCCGCTCGAGCGGTGCCGGCAGACCACGCGCTTCGTCCTCGAGCGGCAGACGGGATCGCCGGCGACGGTGATCGACAAGGGCATCACCGAGTGCGACTACGGCGACTGGTCGGGGCGCTCGCTGCGGGATCTCGCGACGGAGCCGCTCTGGGCGACGGTGCAGAACCAGCCCTCCGCGGTGGTCTTCCCCGGCGGCGAGGGGATGCTCGCGATGCAGGCCCGGGCCGTGTCGGCGATCCGCCGGCACGACGCGGCGGTGGCGGAGGAGCACGGGGCCGTCGCGGTGTGGGCGGCGGTCAGCCACGGAGACACGATCAAGGCGATCCTCGCGGACGCGCTCGGCATGCACCTCGACCTGTTCCAGAGGCTCAGCGTCGGACCGGCGTCGGTGTCGATCATCCGCTACGGCGCGGGGCGGCCGGAGGTCGTCTCGATGAACACGGACGCCGGGGACCTGGGCTGGCTGCGGAAGGCGGCCCCCGTGGCGGACGCCGCCGTGGGGGGCGGGGCGGGGCACGAGTAGGCGGGGTTCCGGAGGGCCGCTTCAGGGCTCGATCGAGCGGCAGGGACGCGGGTGCTCGGCGGCGGTGGATCTCGATGCGCCCGCTCCGCGGGGGGGCTCGGTCAGCAGGAGGGGCGGGCTGCTCGATCAGCAGGCCGCCCGAGCCCGACGCGCGCAGCCACCGCGGAGGCGGGCGCTCGTAGACTGGGGGCATGCCTCCGATCGTGCACGGATTCGACTGGCCCGATCGCGTCGTCGTGGGGACCGTCGGCTCACCCGGCTCGCGTTCCTTCTACCTCCAGGCCAAGACCGGGCCCCGCGTGGTCAGCGTCGGCCTCGAGAAGCAGCAGTCGGCCCTCCTCGCCGAGAAGATCGACGAGATCCTCGACCAGCTGATGACCGCCCAGGGCAACCCGGTCAGCGTCCCCGCCGGCACTCCCCCGGAGCTCGTCGACAACGACCCGCTCGACCAGCCCGTGGAGCCCGAGTTCCGCGTCGGCGGGCTCAGCCTCGGCTGGGACCCGTCCACCGCGCAGATCGTGATCGAGGCCTACCCGCTGACCGAGGTGGAGGACGACTCCGAGGAGGAGCCCGAGCCCACCGAGATGCTGCAGGTGAAGATCCCGGTCGGAACGGCGCGCGCCTTCGCGAAGCGCACCCTCGAGGTCATCGGCGCCGGACGTCCGCTCTGCCCCCGCTGCGGCGAGCCGATGGATCCCGACGGGCACGACTGCCCGCTCGCATGAGCGACCCGGGCGGGCTCGACGGCGAGCTGGAGCTGGCCGGCCGGATCACGATCGCCTCGAACGCGACGTTCCTCGCGCAGCTCGGCGAGACGTCCGTCGTCTACAAGCCGATCTCGGGCGAGAAGCCGCTGTGGGACTTCCCCGACGGCGTGCTCGCGGGCCGCGAGGTCGCCGCGTACCTGGTCTCGGAGGCGCTCGGCTGGAACGTGGTGCCGCGCACGTGGCTCCGCGACGGTCCGCTCGGGCCGGGCATGGTCCAGCTCTGGCAGGACATCGATCCGGACCAGGACGCGGTCGACCTGGTGCCCACCGACGCCGTGCCCGACGGATGGCGGCACGTCCTCGACGGCAGCGACGAGGAGGACCGCGACATCTCCCTCGTGCACGAGGACTCGACGGCGCTGCGCCGGATGGCCGTGTTCGACGTGGTCGCCAACAACGCGGACCGGAAGGGCGGGCACGTGCTCGCGCTGCCCGACGGCCACCGCTACGGGGTCGACCACGGCCTCACCTTCCACTCCGAGCACAAGCTGCGCACGGTCCTCTGGGGCTGGATCGGCGAACCGCTGCTCGAGGAGGAGCTGACGGCGCTGGCGCTCCTGCGCGCGCAGATCGACGGACCGCTCGGCGAGGCGCTCTCGGAGCTGCTCACCGAGGACGAGGTCGCCGCGTTCGCGAAGCGCTGCGAGCGGCTCGGCTCCTTCGGCCGCTTCCCGGGCCCGCGGGGCGGGATGCCCGCGGTGCCCTGGCCGCTGTTCTGAGCCGGGGGCGGTCGGAGATCAGGACGAACGCCGCAGGAGCGACGGGGACGCGCTGATCCTCAGGGGCGGGAGCGGGTCCCTCCTGCATCCTGAGCGGCTCAGAAGCTCCAGCCGCGGCCGAACAGCTCCTCGCCCGGCGCTCCGCCGCCTCCCGGACCCGCGCCGCGAGCGCCGAGGTAGGAGGAGACGACGGCCGCTCCCAGGTCCTCCGCCTCCGGGTTCACCACCGAGCCGCCGACCCGACGGGCGAGCGAGTCGATGAAGCGCGCGAGGCCCGGGTCGTCGCCCAGGCGGAAGAACGTGGTGTGCGCGCCGAGGCGGAGCGACGCGTCGAGCTCGCGGACCGAGACGGCGACCGTCAGCGGGTCCGGCGGGTAGTCGAAGAAGACGCCGCCGTCGGGCTCGAGGTGCGCGGTCGGCTCGCCGTCGGTGACGATGAGCAGCACCGGCTGCGCATTCGGGTGCTTGCGGAAGTGCCGGTTGGCCAGCAGCAGCGCGTGGTGCAGGTTCGTGCCCTTGTCCCACTCCGCGTCCAGGCCCACCAGCTGCTCGACGTCCATCACCTCGGCGCGGCGGCCGAAGGCGACGAGCTGCAGCGCGTCTCCGCGGAACCGGCTGCTGATCAGGGTGTGCAGGGCGAGGGCGGTGCGCTTCATCGGCACCCAGCGGCCGTCCATCGCCATCGAGAACGACGTGTCGACGAGGAGCGCGACACAGGCCTGCGTGCGCGCCTCCGTCTCCTGCACCTCGACGTCGTCGATCCGGATGCGCACCCCCGAGCCGACCGGCCGGCCCTCGCCGGCGCTGCGGGTGAGGGCGTTGGTCACCGTGCGGGGGATGTCCCAGGCCTCGGCGTCGCCGAACTCCCACGAGCGCGTCGCTCCGGAGCGCTCGCCCGCCGCGCCCGCACGCCGGACGTCGCGGGCGCCCTGACGGCCGGAGACGGTCTCGGCTATGTCGCGCAGGAGCGCCTTCCCGAGCTGGCGCATGGCCTTCGGGCTGAGGGCGAGGCGGCCGTCGGAGCCGCGGCGCAGGGTCCCGGAGTCGCGCAGGGCCCGCTCCAGGCGCTTCAGCGTCTGCGCGTCGACGGAGGCGTCCTCGCCGAGGCGCTTCGCCAGCAGGTCGAGGTCGAGGTCGTCGAGGGAGGAGCGGTCCGTCTGCGCGAGCTGGTCGGCGAGGGCGTCGAGGTCGGCCAGCTCCTGGAACACGCCCGTCCCGTCGCCGAGGCCGAGCCCCTGCTCGCCGTCCATCCGCTCGGAGCCGCCCCAGTCCTCGCCGGGACGGAGCCCCCGCAGGGTCTCGTCGAGGCGGCCGAGGGACTGCATGAGCTCCGGCGTGCCGAAGGCCTCCTGGGCGAGGGCGTCGAGCTCGGCGCGCTGCTCGGCGGTCATCGAGTTGCGCATCCGCTGAGCCGCGGCCGCGCGGGCGGCGAGCGCGTCGATCAGCTCGTCCACCGACTCCGGGCCCTCGGGGAAGTACTCGCCGTGCTGCTCCATGAAGGCGTCGAACTGCTCGGGGGTGTCCTCCCCGCGCGCGTGCGCCTCGAGCAGCTCGTTCAGGTCGCGGAGCATCGCGTCGATCGCGGCGCGGTCCTCGTCGCTCGCGTTCTCGAGGGCCTGCTTCATCCCCTCGAAGCGCTGGTCGAGCATCTCGCGGCCCAGGAGCTCGCGGATCCGCTCGAAGTCGGCGCGCGCCTCGGGGCTCTGCCAGCGGTAGTCGCGGAGCTCCGAGACGGCCGAGGCCGGTGAGGGCGGGAGGCTGTCGAGCTGGATCTCTGCGAGCGCGCGGTCGCCGTCGTCCATCTGCGTGTCGCGGGCGAGCTGCTTGCGCTCGGCGAGGACGGCCTTGTCGAGGAGCTCGCGGATCTCGCGGAGCGTGCCGTCGAGGTTGTTCCTCTGCGTGAGCTCGCGACGCCGCTCGGCGACGCGGGTGGCCAGGTCGTCCAGGCCCTCGCGGTCGCGGGTGCCACGGCGGAGGAACTCGCGCAGGGCGCGCTCGGGCGAGGTGCCGCCCATCACGTCCTCGCCGATCGCGTCGAGGGCTTCCTTCAGGTCGACGGGAGGAGCGAGCGGATCGGGTCCCCCGTCGTACTTCGCGTAGCGCGCGTCGCGCTTCAGCCGGCGGTTGCCGCGCGGACCATCAGCCATAGACGGCCTCGCCCCCGCCCGTCTCCTTGCTCAGCTTGCGCGAGAGGTAGAGGCCCTCGAGGGCGAGCTCGACCGCTCCGGCGCGGCGCCCCTCCCCCACGGCGTCGAGGCGCTCGGCGACCTCGTCGTACACGCGGGCCTCGCCCAGCAGCGGCAGGCCGGCCAGGAACTCGCGGGCAGTCACCTGCTCGCCCGTCGTGATCATCGCGCCGTTCTCGACGGCCTCGACGAGCGGCCCGAGGTCGACGCCGCGCAGGTGGGCGCGGACGGTCTCGGCGGTGGCCTGACGGAGCAGGTGGTCGAGGATCTCGTCCTCGCGGCCCTCCTCCCCCGATTCGAACTCGATCTTGCCGCCGAGCACGTCGACGGCGGTCTCGAGGTCGATGGGGCGGGCGACCGCCTCCTCCTCGCCGCGGCGGGTGGCGCGGTGCAGGGCGGCGGCGGCGATCGTCTCGGCGCCGGCGATGGCGAAGCGGGCGCTGACGCCGCTGCGCTGGTCGACGGAGCTCGACTCGCGCAGGGCCCGCGTGAAGCGGGCGAGGATCTCGATGAGCGCATCGGGCACGGTCGCGACGAGGTCCGCCTCCTGCCGGATGACGGCGACCTCGTCGACGAGAGCCGTCGGGTAGTGGGTGCGGATCTCGGCGCCGAAGCGGTCCTTCAGCGGCGTGATGATCCGGCCGCGGTTCGTGTAGTCCTCCGGGTTCGCGCTCGCGACGACGAGGACGTCGAGGGGGAGGCGGAGGACGTAGCCGCGGATCTGGATGTCGCGCTCCTCCATCACGTTGAGCATGGCGACCTGGATCCGCTCGGCCAGGTCCGGCAGCTCGTTGATCGCGACGATACCGCGGTGGCTGCGCGGGATGAGGCCAAAGTGGATGGTCTCCGGGTCGCCCAGGCTGCGGCCCTCGGCCACCTTCATCGGGTCGACGTCGCCGATGAGGTCGGCGACGCTGGTGTCGGGGGTGGCCAGCTTCTCGACGTAGCGCTCCTCGCGGGACTTCCACGCGACGGGCAGGTCCTCGCCCAGCTCCTCCGCGCGGCGGCGGCTCTCCGTGGTGATCGGCTCGTAGGGGTGCTCGCCGAGCTCGGACCCCTCGATGACGGGCGTCCACTCGTCGAGCAGGCCGACGAGGGTGCGCAGGAGGCGGGTCTTGCCCTGGCCGCGCTCGCCCAGCAGGACGATGTCGTGGCCGGCGATGACGGCGCGCTCGACCTGCGGGATGACCGTCTCGGCGAAGCCGTGCAGGCCCGGCCAGGGGTCGCGGCCCTCGCGCAGGGCGTCGAGCAGGTTGTCGCGGATCTCGGTGCGGAGGCTCTTCTGCACGTGCCCGGAGGCACGGAGCTGGCCGAGGGTCTGGGTCGTCGGGCGCATCACCTCGGCAACGCTACGCCGCAGGTCCGACACGTGGTGGAGGTGCGGCGGATTCCCGGCGCGGGCTTGCGCGGGGGGCGCGCCGCGGACGGCTCAGCGCTCGAGGCGAGGGGCGGCGGCGAGCAGGCGGCGCGTGTACTCCTCCTGCGGTGCGGCGAGGAGCGACGCGGCCGGCCCCGCCTCGACGATCCGACCCTCGCGCATCACGGCGATGCGATCGCTCATGTGGGCGATCACGCCGAGGTCGTGCGAGATGAGGAGGAGGGCGAGGCCGTGACGGCGCTGCAGGTCGTCGAGCAGGTCGAGGATCTGCGCCTGCACCGACACGTCGAGGGCCGAGACGGGCTCGTCGCAGATCAGCACGTCGGGGCGCGTCGCCAGGGCCCGGGCGATCGAGACGCGCTGGCGCTGACCGCCGGAGAGGGTCCGCGGCGAGCGCCGCTCCAGGGCGGGGTCGAGCCCCACGCTCTCGAGCAGCGCGGGCACGGAGGCGGCGCCGGCGTCGCGGAGGAGGCGGCCGACGCTCCAGCGCGGGTCGAACGAGGAGAGGCTGTCCTGGTAGACGGCGCCGATCCGCGGGCGGCGGGGACGGCGGGAGCGCTCGGTCGCTGCCGACCACGGCTCGCCGAACAGCTCGACGGCGCCCGCGTCCGGACGCCGCAGCGCCAGCACGAGCCGGGCCACCGTGCTCTTGCCCGACCCGGACTCGCCGACGAGCCCCACGGTCTCGCCGCGCCGCAGCCGGAGGTCGACGTCGTCGACCGCGACCCGCACTCCTCCGCCGGGCAGCGGGAAGCGGGCGGCGAGTCCGCGGGCCGCGACCACGACCTCGCCGGGGGTGTCGGGCGGGGTCGCCGGTGCGGTCGGGTCGGTGAGCCGGGAGCCGCGCGGGCGCCCGGCGGGGACGGCGGCCACGAGCGCGCGGGCCTCGGGGCTGCGGGGCGCGCGCAGCACCTCGGCCGCGGTCCCCTCCTCCACCACGCGGCCGTCCGCGAGCACGAGGATGCGGTCCGCGAGGCCCGCCACCACCGCGAGGTCGTGCGAGACCAGGACGAGCGCCCGGCCGCGCGCCTTCTGCCCGGCGAAGAGCTCGAGCACGCGGGCCTGGACGGTCACGTCGAGCGCGGTGGTCGGCTCGTCGGCGACGAGCAGCGGCGGATCGAGCGCCACGGCCGCCGCGAGGAGGGCGCGCTGGCGGAGACCGCCGGAGAGATCGCCGGAGCGCTCCCGCATCCGCTCAGCCGGCTCCGGCATGCCGACGCTCGCCAGTGCCTCGACCGTCCGCTGCGCGCGCTCGGCCGCGGGGAGGCGGCCGTGGAGGCGGAGCACGTCGCCGATCTCGCGGCCGATCGGGCGCAGCGGGTCGAGCGAGAGCAGCGCGTCCTGCGGGACGAAGCCGACGGATCCGCCGCGCAGCCGCCGCAGCTCCCGCTCGCCCGCTCCGACCACCTCGGTACCGCCGACGCGGACGCTCCCGGTCACGGCGCCTCCGCTCAGCCCCAGCAGCGCTCGCGCGGTGACGCTCTTGCCCGACCCGGACTCGCCGACGATCGCGACGCACTCCCCCGGCTCCACGCGGAACGAGACCCCGTGCACCACCTCGACTCCGTCGAAGGCGACCCGGAGCACCTCGACGACGACCGCGCTCACCGCGCACCCCGCAGACGCCCGCCGAGGATCGTCGTCGCGATCGTGGTCAGCACGATCGCCAGCCCCGGGAACACGGTCAGCCACCACGCGCTCGCGAGGTAGGTGCGGCCCGCCGAGAGCATCGCGCCCCACTCCGGCGCGGGCGGCTCGGCGCCCAGGCCCAGGTAGCTGAGAGCCGAGGCCCAGACGATCGCCTGGCCGACGCCGAGGGTCGCCAGCACGGCGAGCGGCCCGAAGGTGTTGGGGAGGACGTGCCGGACGAGGATGCGGACGGGTCCGTGCCCCAGCACGCGCGCCGCCTCGACGTAGCCGGAGTCGCGGATGCCGAGCAGCTGCGTGCGCAGGATGCGGGCGTACCCCGGCGCGGTCGAGAGGCCGACCGCGATGGTGGCGGGGACGACTCCGGGACCCGTGACCACGATCACGAGCAGCGCGAGCAGGAGCGCGGGGAAGGCGAAGAGCACCTCGAGCACGCGGCCGATCACGCCGTCGACGACGCGGCCGCCGAACGCCGCGACCACCCCGAGCACCGCGCCGAGGACGAGGCCGATCGCGGTGGCGCTGGCGCCGATCAGGAGGGATGCGCCCGCCCCCGCGATGAGGCGGCTGAGGACGTCGCGACCGGACTCGTCGGTGCCGAGCAGGTGCGCGGCACCCGGTGGGGTGAAGGCGTCGCGCGGGGCGACGGCGAGCGGATCGGAGGGGGCGAGCAGCCCGGGCGCGACGGCGGCGAGCAGGAGCAGCACCACGAAGACCGCGGCCAGCACCTCGCCGGCGCGGAAGCGGGAGGGACCCCGGCGGAGCGGGCGGGCGGCGCGCAGCTCGAGCTCGCTCACGCGACCGCCTCCCGCCGCGCCAGCCGCGGGTCGATCACGCGGGTCAGCAGATCGGTGGCGAGGGTCACGACGATGTACGCCAGCGCCGTGACCAGCACGACACCCGTCACCACCGGCACGTCACGGACCGTCACCGCCGCGAGCAGAGTCCGGCCGAGCCCCGGCCTCGCGAAGATCGTCTCGACCACCACGGCCCCGCCGATCAGGTAGCCGAACGCCCAGCCCGAGAGCGAGACCCCTGGCAGCACCGCGTGGCGCAGCGCGTGGCGGGCGCGGACGCCGAGCTCGCCCTCGCCGCGCGCCCGAGCGGCGAGCACGAACGGCGACTCCAGCGCGTCGAGGAGGGAGCGGCGCATCACCTGGCCGAGGAAGCCCGCCAGCGGGATCGCGAGGGTGAGCGTCGGCAGCACCAGCCCGGCGGGCGACCCTGTGCTGACCGGGGGCAGCCAGCGCAGCGCGGTCGCGAAGACGGCGATCAGCACGGTCGCCAGCCAGAAGTGCGGGAGCGCGGCCGCCGTGAGCTCGAGGCCGGACCCGACCGCGGCGGCGAGGCGGCCGCCCCGGGTCGACCAGAGGGCGGTCGCGAGCGCCAGGATCCATGCGGCGGTGAGCGCGAGCACGGCGAGCAGGAGGGTGCCGGGCAGCTGCTCGCCGAGGATCTGCGCGACGGGAGTGCGCAGGGAGTAGGAGGTGCCGACGTCGCCGCGCGCGAGCCTGCCGAGCTGCACCAGGTACTGCACGAGGAGCGGCTGGTCGAGGCCGTACTGCTCCCGCACCGCGGCGAGCGCCTCGGGCGACGCCTGCGAGCCCGGACCGCCGAGGATCGCCTGCGCCGGATCGCCGGGGACGAGGCGGATGAGGACGAAGACGGCGGTCGCGACGGCCCACAGCACCACGAGGGCGCCGCCGAGGCGGAGGAGCACGCGGCGGATCATGCGGGCGGGCGTCCTCTCTGGTCGGGGCGGTGGAGGGGGGCGTCGTCGAGGTCCGCTCCCTCCGGAGCACGGGGTCTCGATGCGCGACCGTCGGCGGCTACTCGACCAGCATGGAGGACGGACCCCTGCTGATCGAGCAGCCCGCGGAGCGGACGCATCGAGATCCGCCCGTCCCGATCGCGGGGTCTCGATGCGCCGCCGCGGCGGCTACTCGACCGGCACGCGTCCGCTCATCGATCGGTGCAGGCGGCTCGCCGGGGCCGGGTCAGACCCAGGCGTCGGCGAACCAGGGGGTCGACACGGTGTCGAGGGCGACGAGGCCCTGGACAGCCGACCGGTGCAGGTAGTGGTTCTGCTGGTCGTAGAGCGGCAGGATCCAGTAGCCCTCGAGGACGATCCGCTGGGCCTGCTCGTACAGGTCGGCGCGGGCGTCCTCGTCGGTCGTGGCGCTCGCCTGCTCGAGCAGCGAGTCGAGCGCGGGGTCGGCGATCTGCGCGTGGTTGGCGAAGTAGCCGCTCGGCGCGGGGGTGATGCCCGAGGAGGAGTAGAGGATCCGCAGCACGTCGGGTCCGACCTTCGTGTACGGGGCGCTCACCAGCTCGTACTCGTTCGACGCGAGCGCGGTGTACCAGCTCGACAGGTCGAGCAGGCTGATCCGCACGTCGAAGCCGAGGGTCTTCGCCGAGGCCTGGATCTGCTCGAACAGCGACTGCTCGGCCGGGATCGACTGGTTGGTGCTGACGGGGAAGCGCAGCGTCAGCGGCGTGCCGTCCTTCTCGCGGATGCCGTCGCCGTCCGAGTCCACCCAGCCGGCCTTCTTGAGCAGGTCCTCGGCGGCGGCCGTCTCGGAGTCGGACCCGGCGTCCTCGAAGAGCGACGGGTCGGAGTACGCGGTCGCCTCGCGGCTGGACAGCGGGGAATAGGAGCGCTCGGCGGTGCCGAAGAAGAGGGAGTCGATCGCGTCTTTCACGCCGACGCCGCGGACGAACGCCTCGCGGACGGACTCGTCGTCGAACGGCGCCTGCCCGGAGTTGAGCTCGAGGCGGTTGACCGAGCCGGGCCGGGGCGCGTCGAGCTCGACGAGGTCGGTGGCTCCGGTCGCGGCCTTCAGTGTGTCGGGCTGGGCGTTGTCGAGCACGTCGACCTCGCCCGACTGCAGCGCCGCGTAGCGGGTGGCGGAGTCGGGGATGAAGCGCCAGGTGATGCTCGCCAGGTGCGCGGGGCCCTCGTGGCCGTCCCCGGTCGGGCCGGTCGACGCGTCGTAGGCCTCGTTGCGGGTGAGGGTCACGTGGTCCTGCTTGACCCACTCCGAGACGGTGAAGGGGCCGGTGCCGACGGGCGCCTCGCAGTTCGCCTCCTCGCCGCGGGCGATGCCGGCGGGCGACTCGATCGCGGTCCACGGCTGCGCGAGCGACTCGAGCAGCGCACTGTCCGGCGCGGTCAGGGTGAAGCGGGCGACGGTCGGCGAGACCGCGGTGACGGAGGCGACCTTCGCCACGGCGAGGTAGCCGGTGGAGGACTTGGTCGCCGGGTCCTGCAGGTGCGCGATGTTCGCGGCGACCGCCTCCGCGTCGAGGGCGGTGCCGTCGGTGAAGGTCGCGCCCTCGCGCAGGGTGAAGTCGTAGCTGAGCGCGTCGTCCGAGACGGTCCACGACTCGGCCAGCCACGGCGTGATGGTGCCGTCGGCGTCGCGCGAGACGAGCGACTCGAGCACCTGTGTCGCGAGGAGCGCCTGCGGGTAGTTGCCGCCGACATGCGGGTCGAGGCAGGTGGGCTCGGCGTCGCCGGACGCGTAGGTGAGCGTCCCGCCGGCGACGGGTGTGCTGGAGGCGTCCGGCGTCTCGGCGGTGCAGCCGCTGAGCAGGAGCGCGGCGGCCGCGACGGCGGCGGGGAGGGCGAGGAGGCGGGAGCGCAGCGGCATGACGTCTTTCGTGGAGGGGTCGAGGGTGCACGCGTTTCTTGGACGCGACCCAGGAAACGCTAGCAGGGCGCGGAGGCGGCGGACGGGGATCGCTCGGATCCGTGGAGGAGCGCCCGCATCCCGCGCTGGGGAGGGACGAACCGCGCTGTCAGAGGCCCCTGATGCGCCGGGCGGTCGAGAAGGGCCTCCGCTCCTACTGTCGACGCATGACCTCCGCCGTGCTCGCCCTCCTGTTCGGCTCCGCCGTCGCCCTCGTGGGCCTCGTGCCCTGGGCCGCCCTGCAGTACCGGCGGCGCGGCGTCCTCGGGATCGGCAACGCGGTGCTGGCCTTCGCCGCCGTGGTCTACGCGCTCGCCCTCGTCACCTACACGCTCCTCCCCCTGCCCGACGAGGCGACGGTCGCCGCCGCCTGCCGCACCGGATCGGGTCCGCAGCTGCGCCTGTTCGCCTTCGTCGGCGACATCGCGAAGGAGGGCGGGATCGACGGGCCCCGCGCGCTGCTGACGAACCCCGCGTCCGCGCAGGTGCTCCTGAACGTGGTCTTCTTCGTCCCCCTCGGGATGCTCGTCCGCCACCTCGCTCTGCGCGGGCGCCTCGTCGCCGGGCTGATCGGCGGCACCGTCGCCGGCTTCGCCGTCTCGCTCCTCATCGAGGTCACGCAGCTCACGGGCGACTGGTTCCTCTACCCGTGCGCCTACCGGCTCTTCGACGTCGACGACCTGCTGGCCAACACGGCCGGCGCCCTGCTCGGCACCCTCCTCTCCCCCGTCCTCCTCCTCTTCACCCGCCGGACCGAGGGCGCAGTGCCGGAGCTGGCGCGCCCGGTCACGATCCGCCGCCGCGCGTTCGGCATGTTCTGCGACGTTCTCGCGCTGAGCCTCGTCACGGGCGCGCTCGTCTCGATCACCGGGGTCGGCCTCGTGCTCGCGGGGGTGGACACGCGCTCGAGCCCCGGGGACGTGGTTCTCGGAGCCCTGCCGTTCGTCGCTCCGCTGCTCCAGCTCGTGATCGTGCTGCGGTCCGGACGGACCCTCGGCGAGACGGTGGTGCGCCTGCGTCCCGAGCCGCGACCGCTCCTCTGGCAGCGGCTCGTGCGCTGGGCGGCGGGATCGGGCGGCTGGTCGACCCTGCTCGCCGTCGAGGGCGGCTTCTGGTCGCTGCTCGCCTTCGTCCTCGCGGCGGCCGCGATGATCGGCCTGGTCGCGACACGTGGCCGCCGGGGGACTGCGAACGCGCTGGCTCGCCTCGACGTCGTGGACGAGCGGGCGGAGGCGCCGTCCGCCGTCCGGAAGACGGACTGAGAGGAGCCTGCCGGGCCGGCCGGTGGTCAGACCGCCGCGCGGAGCCCCTCGACAAGGTCGTGCTGCGCATCGCGGCCGGCCCGCGTGGGCACGAGCGGGTACACGTGGACCTGCCCGACGGCCTCGTGGAGCTCGAACGGGACCGCGGCGGCCGCCGCCCGCTCGGCCAGCACGTGGGCGTCCGGATTGAGGACGTCCCGCGTGCCGGTGAAGACGGTGAGGGGGCCGAGGCCCGCCAGGTCGCCGAACAGCGGGCTGACCACGGGATCGAGCAGGTCGAGGGCGCCGCGCCAGCTCTCCGCGAGGACGCGACCGCCCGGGGTGCCGAGCCAGGGATCGGTCGGCTGCACCTCGGGGATCCGCAGGTTGCTCCAGGATAGGTCGAGCGCGGGCGAGACGAGGGTCGTGCGCGGCAGGACCACCCCCTCGTCGCGCAGGGCGAGGGCCGTCGAGAGGGCGATCTGGCCGCCCGCAGAGTCGCCGGCGAGGCAGGTCGCCCCGTGCCGCTCAAGACTCCGCAGCACCAGGGCGCGGACACCGTCACGCGCCTCGAGCGCCGTGCCGAAGGGCACGAGCGGGTAGATCGGGAGGGTCACCGCGACGGAGGCCTCGTCGGCGATGCGGGCGGCGAGCCACCAGTGCTGGGGCGCGATCTCGTTCACCCAGCCGCCGCCGTGGACGTAGACGACGCCGCCGCGGATCACCCGCGGGCGGATCGTGTAGACCGGCCAGGAGCCGACCTGCTCCACGTCGACGCGCACGCCGGGCCGGAGGCGGGGCGGCGGGCCGTAGGAGGCGGGACGGAGCGCGCGCTCCCGGATGCGGCGACGGGCTCCCTCCGCGCTGACGAAGGTGCGGTTCGCACGGGCGAGCCGGAGCGCGAGCGGGACGAGGGCATCGGGGACGACGAGCGGCATCGCCCGAGCATCGCGCACCCCGGTGCGCAGCGGCTGGGCGGCGACGGACTGCGCGGCTGCGAACTCTGCGGCGACGGCCTCGGCAGCCACCGACGCGGCAGCCACGGACCCCGCCGCTGATCCGCGGAGGTCGGAATATCCGGCGCGGGCTCCGCGGACGGAGCGTCGGCACCCGCGGACGCAGCGTCGGAGACCACGGACGACGCCCGGGCACCCCGCGCACAGCACGACGGCCCGGCCCGTGGAGGGAGCCGGGCCGGGGCCGCCGGTCCGCGTGGTGCCTGCACGCCCGCGGAGGGCGGGTCGGCAGCGACCTCGCTGTCGCCGTGCGCTGCGGGTCAGCGTCGCGCGGCGGAGCGGCCGGCGAAGCGGGTGTAGACGAGCAGGACGATGATCGCTCCGATGATCGAGCCGATGATGCCGGCGGGCTGGAAGAAGCCGTCCATCGGGTCGTGCTGGAAGATCAGGAAGCCGAGGAAGCCGCCGACGAACGAGCCGACGATGCCGAGCACGATGGTCATGCCGATGCTGATGCTCTGCTTCCCGGGGACGATGAGGCGGGCCAGCGCTCCTGCGATGAGTCCGACGACGATGAGGCTGATGATGAGACCGAGCATGGCGGTCGTCCTTCCGTTGTGCGGGCGGGGGCCCGCTGGTCGGTTCCGCGGTTGCGGGACCGATGGCTACGCAACCACCCCGGAGGAGGCGCCGGTACACCCCTGGGGGTGTGCTCGCCCCGACGAGCCGTGCGGTAGCGTCCGACCATGACCCGCCGTGCGCCCCTCACCGTCGCGCTCGTCGACGACTACGACGTCGTCCTCACGGGCCTCGCGCACATGTTCGACCACTACCGCGATCGGGTGGTCGTCGCCGAGATCGACGCGAACGCCTCCCTCTCCGATCGGATCGACGTCGTCCTCTACGACTCGTTCGCCCAGCCGGAGTCGGACCACCACGAGATCGCGGAGCTGGTGCGCAACGAGCGGGCCGAGCACGTGGTCGTCTACACCTGGAACTTCGCGCCGACGCTCATCGCGGACGCCCTCGAGCAGGGCGTCCACGGCTACCTCTCCAAGACCCTGCCGGCGCGGGAGCTGGTGGCCGCGCTCGAGCGGGTGGCGGCGGGCGAGGTCGTCGTCAGCGATCCTCCGCGGCGGGCGGGCAGCGCACCGGGCCTCGACTGGCCGGGCCGCCACGAGGGCATCACCGACCGGGAGTCGGAGATCCTCGCGCTCATCACGCAGGGCAAGAGCAACGCCGACGTCGCCGCGCTCACCTACCTCAGCCCCAACACGGTGAAGTCCTACATCCGCAGCGTCTACGGCAAGATCGGCGCGACCAGCCGCACGCAGGCCGTCCTCTGGGGCGTCGATCACGGCTTCACCCCGGACCACCACCGCATCGACCACTGGCTCGGCGGCCCCTGACCCGCGCCCGCGGGACGCCGCTCCGGTACGCGACCCGCCGACGAACCCGCTCCCGGGAGGCGTCTCGCAGGAGGGGGCGGGGGCGCACGCACCGCTACGGTGTGGCCATGCCCCTCGACCGCGCGCCGACCATCCGCGACGTCGCGGTGCGGGCCGGAGTGTCGTACCAGACGGTCTCGCGGGTGCTCAACGACAGCCCGCAGCTGCGGCCGCGCACCCGGGAGCGCGTGCTCGCCGCGATCGAGGACCTCGGCTTCCGCCCCAGCGCCGCCGCCCGCGCCCTGGCGACGAGCCGCTCCGGCCTGATCGGGATCCTCGCCGCCGAGAGCCACAGCTTCTACGGCACCGCCACCGCGATGGCCGCGATCGAGCAGGCGGCGCGCGACGCGGGCTACCGGGTCCCGGTCGTGAACGCGGCGCCGGACGCGGAGTCGCTGGCCGACGGTCTCGCCCACCTGCAGCGGGAGTCGGTGGAGGCGATCGTGGTCCTCGCCCCGCAGGAGCGCGCGCTGGAGGCGATGGAGAGCCTCGCGATCGGCGTCCCGTCGGTGACGCTCGGCGCGACGGACCGCGGCGCCGACTCCCTGCTCCTCGTCGACCAGGCGGCCGGAGCGCGACTGGCGACCGAGCACCTCGTCGGCCTCGGCCACACCCGCATCGCGCACCTCGCCGGTCCGCAGCACTGGGTGGAGGCGCAGGCGCGGCTCGAGGGCTTCGGCGCCGGGATGAGCGCGGCCGGCCTCGACCCTGTCGCCGTCGTGGAGGGCGACTGGAGCGCCGAGTCCGGCTACCGCGCCGGCCTCCGCCTCCTCGGAGCCGCGCTTCTGCCGACCGCGGTGTTCGCCGGCAACGACCAGATGGCCCTCGGACTCCTGCACGCCTGCACCGAGCGGGGACTGCGCGTGCCCGAGGACCTCAGCGTCGTCGGCTTCGACGACGTGCCCGAGGCGGCGCACTACCAGCCGCCGCTGACGACCATCCGCCAGGACTTCGCGGAGGTCGGCCGCCGCACGATCGGGGTCGTGCTCGCGGAGCTGCGCGGCGAGGAGCCCGCCGTCGACCGCCCGGTGCCGCCGGTGCTGGTGGAGCGGGCGTCGACGGCTCAGGCCTGAGCAGCACCGGCCCCCGCCTCACCCCGCGTGCGGCAGCAGCACCTCCACGCGCCCCTCGCGCACCCGCGTCTGGAACCGCGGCTGCGGCGAGGTGGCCGGCCCCCGCAGCACCTCGCCGGTCTCGAGCGAGAAGGCGCTGCCGTGCCACGGGCAGGCGACGCACGCCTCCCCCGAGCCGTCCGCCGAGACCTCGCCCTCGTCGAGCGGGCCGGAGAGGTGACTGCAGACGTTCGAGAGCACGTCGATCCGCTCGCCCCGCCGGAAGGCGAGCAGGGGGAGGCCCGCGATCTCCCTCCTCACCGGCGTGCGCTCCGGCAGGTCCGCCAGGGCGCCGAGCTCCTGCCAGCCCGAGGGGAAGCGGTGCGGCACGTCCTCCGCGTGGTTCGCTCCCGCCGCCTGCCGGTAGCTGAGGTGGCCGCCCAGGTAGCCGCCTCCCGAGACGACGGCGAGCCCGAGCATCCCGAGCACCTTCCCGCTCGTGGTGCGCCCGCGGCGGCGCTGCACCCACGACGCGGCGTAGAGGCCCGTCGCGACCACGTTGGCCGCCGAGTGCACCAGCCCGACGCGGGTCTGCTGCTCGTGCAGCTCCGACCAGTCGGTGAAGCCGGAGGCGGCGGTCGGCAGGACGCTGATCACGCCGACGCCGACGAGGGTCCTCGCCGCGCGCTGGTTCCCCGGCAGCAGGTCGAGCACCGCCGCCGACACCCAGGCGCCGGTGGGCACGAGGACGAGCAGCGGATGGACGGGGTGGCCGACCGGGACGCCGTGCAGCACGTCCCGCACCGGCTGCGGCCGGACCACCGCGTTCTCGGCCCGCTTCACCCGGCCGACGAGCGGATCGAGGGCGGCGGCGTTCTCGAGGCGGGTGACGAGTCCGACGAGTCTGATCTCACGCATGCCTCATGCGACCAAGCGGGCGGCCCCGGCGGAAGGGGCTTGCGGCGGAGGAGGAGCAGTCGGACCCCGTCGGGCGGCCCCTCGCTTGCCGACCCCGAGCCGTTTCGCCTACGCTGACCCGGGGCTTTGTGAACGGTCACATCGCCCGAGCGAGGAGCATGATGGACCAGCGCAGGCCCACCCCCGCCGACGTGATCACGAGCGGCGCCACCGCCCTCGGCATCGAGCTCGGCTCCACCCGGATCAAGGCGTGCCTGGTCGACGCGGCCGACCCGTCCGTGGTCCTCGCCGTCGGCAGCCACGAGTGGGAGAACCAGTTCGTCGACCGCCGCTGGACCTACTCCCTCGACGCCGTCCACGCGGGCCTCCAGGCCGCCTACGCGGACCTCGTCGCCGACGCCTCGTCGCGCCACGGCGTGCAGCTCTCCTCCGTCGGGGCGCTCGGCGTCTCGGCGATGATGCACGGCTACCTCCCCTTCGATGCGGACGGCGGGCTGCTCGTCCCCTTCCGCACCTGGCGCAACACCAGCACCGGGCCCGCGTCGGCCGAGCTCACCGAGCTGTTCGGCGCCAACATCCCCCTGCGCTGGTCGCTCGCGCACCTGCACCAGGCGGTCCTCGACTCCGAGCCGCACGTCGAGCGGATCGACTTCCTCACCACCCTCGCCGGCTACGTGCACTGGCGCCTCACCGGCGAGAAGGTCCTCGGAGTCGGCGACGCCTCCGGCATGGTCCCGACCGACCCGGCGACCCGCGACTACGACCAGCGCGTCGTCGACCTCTACGACGCGCGCGCGGCCGGCGCCGTGAAGCCGCTGCGCGAGCTGCTGCCCGCCGTGCTCCCCGCGGGCGCCGACGCCGGCTCGCTCACCGCCGAGGGCGCGCTCCTGCTCGACCCCACCGGCGCCCTCCGGCCCGGCGCCCCGGCCTGCCCGCCCGAGGGCGACGCCGGCACCGGCATGGTGGCGACCAACTCCGTCGCCCCGCGCACCGGCAACGTCAGCGCCGGCACCAGCATCTTCGCCATGGTCGTCCTCGAGGGCCCCTTGGAGAGCGTCCACCACGAGCTCGACCTCGTCGCGACCCCCGCCGGCGACCTCGTCGCGATGGTCCACTGCAACAACGGAGCCAGCGAGCTCGCCGGCTGGGTCGGCCTGTTCTCGCGGTTCGCCGCCGCATCCGGCGGACCCTCGGACAGCGACGCCGTCTACGGCACCCTCTTCGCCGAGGCGCTCGAGGGCGAGGCGGACGCGGGCGGACTGCTCGCCTACAACCACCTCGCGGGCGAGCCGATCGCCGGCCTGGTCGAGGGCCGCCCGCTCGTCGTTCGCACCCCCGACTCGCGCCTCACGCTCGCCAACTTCATGCGCGCGCAGCTCTACGGCGTGTTCGGCACCCTGGCGCTGGGCATGCGCGTCCTCGCAGGCGAGGGCGTGCGGATCGACGAGATGTTCGCGCACGGAGGCATGTTCCGCACCGCCGGGGTCGCCCAGCGCTTCCTCGCCGGCGCGCTCGACGCCCCCGTCTCGGTCGCCGCGACCGCCTCCGAGGGCGGCCCGTGGGGCATGGCGGTGCTCGCCGCCTACCGCCTGCAGAGCGGAGTCGCGCTCGACGCGTACCTCACCGATCAGGTCTTCGGCGACTCCGGCTTCGAGACCGTCGCCCCCGACGCGGACGACGTCGCCGGCTTCTCCGCCTACCTCGAGCGCTACCGCGCCGGCCTCGCCGTCGAGCAGACCGCCGTCGAGACCCTCACCGACCCGCAGAACCAGGGAGCCACCGCATGACCACCCAGACCCCCGCCGTCGAGGAGGCGATCGCCCGCGTCCGCGAGGACGTCGCGCGGCTGCACTCCGAGCTCGTCCGCTACGGCCTCGTCATCTGGACCGGCGGCAACATCTCGGGCCGCGTGCCCGGTGCCGACCTCTTCGTGATCAAGCCCAGCGGCGTCTCCTACGACGACCTCGCGCCCGAGAACATGATCCTCTGCGACCTCGACGGGAACGTCGTCCCCGGCACCCCCGGCAGCGACCGCAGCCCCTCCAGCGACACCGCGGCGCACGCCTACGTGTACCGCGAGATGCCCGAGGTCGGCGGAGTCGTGCACACGCACTCCACCTACGCGACCGCGTGGGCGGCCCGCGCCGAGTCGATCCCCTGCGTCATCACCGCGATGGCCGACGAGTTCGGCGGGGAGATCCCCATCGGCCCGTTCGCGATCATCGGCGACGACTCCATCGGCCGCGGCATCGTCGCGACCCTCAGCGGCCACCGCTCGCGCGCGGTCCTGATGCAGAACCACGGCGTCTTCACCATCGGCAAGGACGCGAAGGACGCCGTCAAGGCGGCCGTCATGGCCGAGGACGTCGCCCGCACCGTGCACCTCGCGCGCCAGGGCGGCGAGCTCGTCCCCATCCCGCAGGAGTCGATCGACGCCCTGTTCGACCGCTACCAGAACGTCTACGGACAGAACCCCACCGGAGCCATCGCATGAGCGTGTACCAGAGCATCATCCCCGACCTCGCCACCCGCACCGTCTGGTTCCTGACCGGCAGCCAGGACCTCTACGGCGAGGACACCCTCCGCCAGGTCGCCGAGCAGTCGCAGGCCGTCGTCGCGCAGCTCAACGAGGCGAGCGCGATCCCCGTGACCGTCGAGTGGAAGCCGGTGCTGAAGAGCTCCGACGCCATCCGCCGCACCATGATCGAGGCGAACTCCGACGACTCCGTCGTGGGCGTCATCACCTGGATGCACACCTTCAGCCCCTCGAAGATGTGGATCCACGGCTTCGACGCGCTCGCCAAGCCGCTGCTGCACTTCCACACCCAGGCGAACGTCGCCCTGCCGTGGCAGGACATCGACTTCGACTTCATGAACCTCAACCAGGCCGCGCACGGCGACCGCGAGCACGGCTACATCCTCAGCCGGATGAGCGTGCCCCGGAAGACGGTCGTCGGCCACGCGAGCGACGCCCGCGTCACCGAGGCCATCGGCACCTGGTCGCGCGCGGCCGCCGGCTGGTCCGCCTCGCAGAGCATGAAGGTCGCCCGCTTCGGCGACAACATGCGCAACGTCGCCGTCACCGAGGGCGACAAGACCGAGGCCGAGATCCGCCTCGGCGTCAGCGTCAACACCTGGGGAGTGAACGAGCTCGTCGAGCGCGTCGACGCCGCCACCTCCGAGCAGATCGACGCCCTCGTCGCGGAGTACGTCGAGAGCTACGACGTGGTCCCCGAGCTGCTCCCCGGCGGCGAGCGCCACGAGTCGCTCCGCTACGGCGCCGCGGTCGAGATCGGCCTGCGCTCGTTCCTGGAGGAGGGCGGCTTCGAGGCGTTCACCGACAGCTTCGAGGACCTCGGCGGGCTCCGCCAGCTCCCCGGACTCGCCGTGCAGCGCCTCATGGCCGACGGCTACGGCTTCGGCGGCGAGGGCGACTGGAAGACGGCCGTCCTCATCCGCATCGCCGCCGTCATGGGCGCCGGCCTCACCGGCGGCACCAGCCTGATGGAGGACTACACCTACGACATGACGCCCGGCGAGGAGCTCATCCTCGGCGCGCACATGCTCGAGGTGTCGCCGTCCCTGTCGTCGAAGCGCGCCTCGCTCGAGATCCACCCGCTGGGGATCGGCGGCCGCGAGGACCCGGTGCGCCTGGTCTTCACCGCCGACGCCGGCCCCGCCGTGGTGGTCGCCCTGAGCGACGTCCGCGAGCGCTTCCGCCTGGTCGCGAACAAGGTCCGGAACGTCGAGCCGCCCCAGACGCTGCCGCACCTGCCCGTCGGCCGCGCCGTCTGGCAGCCGGCTCCGGACTTCGGCACCAGCGCCGCCGCCTGGATCACCGCCGGTGCCGCGCACCACACGGTCATGACGACGCAGATCGGCCTGGAGGCGTGGGAGGACTTCGCCCGCATCGCCGGCGTCGAGCTCCTGGTGATCGACGAGTCGACCACCCTCCGCGGCTTCGAGTCCGACATCCGCTCGAACGCGGCGTACTACCGCCTCTCCCAGGGCCTGTAGATCCTGCGAGGCCGGACGGCCGGCTCCCTGCGGGGGGTCGGCCGTCCGTCGTTCCCGGCACGCCGCCGGGTCGGGGCGGGGGCCCGCCGCCGAGACCGGCCTGGATCGCGTCCGCGATCGAGGGCGGATCGCCCTCTCCGGCCCGTTCGGCGCCCGCTGCAGCGTCCCGGCCCCGGTTGCGGACGCGCTCGCAGCACGACGGAGGCCGGGAGGCCCGGACGGCCCTCGCGGGCAGTCGGTCCTTCCGGCCTCCGGGATGCAGGCGGGCGGCGGGCGGTCAGTCGCGCGAGGTCGAGAACGCCGCGTCGAAGGCGTCGGCCGGCGGCGTGATCGCGTTGAGCTTCCGCACGAAGGCCAGGGCCTCGGGGGCGCCGTCGAGGCGGTCCATGCCGGCGTCCTCCCACTCGACGCTGGTCGGGCCGGTGTAGCCGATCGCGTTGAGCGCGCGGAACACCGGCTCCCACGGGACGGCGCCGTGCCCGGTCGAGACGAAGGTCCACCCGCGGCGCGGGTTCGCCCACGGCAGGTGCGAGCCGAGGACGCCGTTGCGGCCGTCGAGGTTGGTGACCGACTCCTTCACGTGAACGTGGAAGATGTGGTCGGCGAAGTCGAGCACGAACGCGACGCTGTCGAGCTGCTGCCAGACGAAGTGCGACGGGTCGAAGTTGAAGCCGAACGAGGCGCGGTGGCCGATCGCCTCGAGGGTGCGCTTGGCGGTCCAGTAGTCGTAGGCGATCTCGCTCGGGTGCACCTCGAGCGCGTAGCGGACGCCGACCTCCTCGAAGACGTCGAGGATCGGGTTCCAGCGGTCGGCGAAGTCCTGGTAGCCGGCGGCGATCCACTCGTCGGAGGCGGGCGGGAACATGGCCACGCCCTTCCAGATCGACGAGCCGGAGAAGCCGTTGACCTGCGTCACGCCGAGCGCGGCGGCGAAGCGGGCGGTGTCCTTGAGGTCCTGGGCGGCGCGCTGCCGGACGCCCTCGGGGTCGCCGTCGCCCCAGACCCGGTCGCTGAGGATGTCGCGGTGGCGCTCGTCGATCGGGTCGTCGCAGACCGCCTGGCCGGTGAGGTGGTTCGAGATCGCGAACACCTGGAGGCCGTTGCGCTCGAGGATGTCCTTCCGGCTCTGCACGTACTCCGCGTCGTCCCAGCGCGCCACGTCGATGTGGTCGCCCCAGCAGGCGATCTCGAGGCCGTCGTAGCCCCACTCCCCCGCGAGGCGCGCCACCTCCTCGAACGGGAGGTCGGCCCACTGGCCGGTGAACAGGGTGATCGGTCGCGTCATCGCGGATTCCTAACTCTCGACCCCCGCGCGCCGTCGCACCGGGAGAGGTAATTTGAAGTTCCACGCAACATATCAGGCACTCCCGCGAGCCCGAAAGGAACCGATCATCGCCCCGATCGACGGCGCACTGTCGCGCACGCCCACTCTCGTCACCGCCACTGCGGCCCCGACCTGGGAGGAGGGCCTGATCGTCGGCAGCGGCCGCGTCGGCGCCGTGGTGCACGGCCCGGCCGACGCGCTCACCGTCTCGCTGGCGCACGAGCGCTACTTCCTCCCCGTCAACGCGCGGCCCGCCGCCCCGGACCTCGCCCCGGTGCGGGACGAGCTGCGGAGTGCCCTGCTGGCCGGGGACGCCGACGCGGCGAGCGACCTGCTCGAGCGCGGGGCGCGGGCGAGCGGCTACGACGGCGGCCTGATCTGGACCGATCCGCTCGGGCTGTGCGCGACGCTGTCGATCCGCACGGCCGGCGGGGTCGCGTCGAGCCGGCGCCTGCTCGACCCGCTGCTGGGCGAGGTCGCGGTCGAGTGGACCGACCTCGACGGCGGGCGGCACGCGGTGCGACTGATCGCTCCGCACGGGGGCGAGAGCGTCCGGCTGCGGGTGGAGTCGGAGCGCGACGGCGAGAGCACGGTCGAGCTCGGGCTGGGCGCCGGGGACGCGACCTCATTCGACACGGGCGTGCCGGACGCGTCGGCCGTGGTCGAGGCGACGGTCGAGGGCGGAGCGGTCGGACGACTGCTGGCCGTCGCCGGGACCGGAAGTGCCGAGACCGGGGGCGAGCGGATCCGCGCGACGGTCACCGCGGCGACCGGGGCGCCGTGGGACGTGGAGGGCGTCGTGACCCGCTCGACGGTGCCGGTCGCGGCCGGGGCGGGCGCGCTCCTCCGTGTCGATCTGTCGCTGGCGGGCGACGAGCCGGCGGGCCGGGAGCGTGCGGGCGGCGAGTCGACGGGCGACGACGCCTCGTGGGCGGAGCTGCGCGAGGCCCAGCGCCAGGGGCACGGCCGGCTGGTCGGCGCCTCCGTGCTGGATCTCGACGGCGCCTCCGACGCCGAGCTGACCGAGGACCTGTGGGACGCCGCCCGCTCCGGCGACGAGGGCGCGCGCCGCCGCGTCGTCGAGCTCGCGTACCTCAGCGGCCGGGCCAACATCGTCGCCTCCACCGGCGAGCTGCCGCCGACGCTGCAGGGCGTCTGGCAGGGCACCTGGCGGCCGGCCTGGTCGGCCGACTACACGCTGAACGGCAACGTGCAGAACGGCGCGATGGCGGGGATGATCCCGACCGGCACGCCCGAGCTGGCGCTGTCGATCCTGGAGCTGGTGCTGCCGCACCTCGACGACTACCGCGAGAACGCGCGCCTCGTCTACGGGGCGGAGGGGATGCTCCTGCCGTCGCGGATGTCGACCCACGGCCGCGCCGACCACTTCGCGGCGAGCTACCCGCACCTCTTCTGGACGGGCTGCGGCGGCTGGGTGCTGCGCCTCGCCGCCGACGCCGTCGCGGCCACAGGAGATCGCGGCATCGTCGACGACCGGCTGTGGGAGCTGGCCGAGGGCGTGCTGCGCTTCGCCGAGACCGGGACGACCGTGGTCGACGGGGTGCGCCGGATCGTCCCCTCCTATTCCCCCGAGAACACACCGGGTGGTGCGCGCTCGCCGATAGCGGTCGATGCGACGATCGACGTCGCCGTGCTGCGGGACGCCGCGCGGGCGACGGCGCTGCTCGGCCGGGCCCGCGGCGACGACTCGCTCGACGAGCGTTGGGCGCGGGTGGTGGCGGAGCTGCCGGAGTACCGGGTCGCCGAGGACGGCACGCTGGCGGAGTGGATCGACCCTCGGTTCGCGGAGGAGATCGCGCACCGGCACGCGTCGCAGCTGTACCCGCTCTGGTACGCGGGCGACGCTGCCTTCGAGGGCCCCGGTGCCTCCGCGGTGCGGCTGCGGGCCGCCGCGGCGGCGACGGTGGCGGCGAAGATCGCGTGGCGGGCCGAGGCGCCGACCGCTCCTCCCGGGCGGATGGAAATGGCGTTCGGGCTGGTGCAGGTGGGCGTCGCGGCGGCGGCGCTGGGTGACGGGGACGCGGCGCTGACCTGCGCGGAGTGGCTCGCGGTCGAGCACTGGTCACCGACGCTGACGACCCGGCACGACGCGGGGCGGATCTTCAACCTCGACGCCAGCGGCGGACTGCCGGGGCTCGTGGCGGCGATGCTGCTGGGATCGGATGACGAGACGCTGACGGTGCTGCCGGCACTGCCGTCCGCGTGGGCGCGGGGTGCCGTGACGGGGCTGCGCGCGCGCGGCGGGGTGGTCGTGGACCGGCTGGAGTGGTCGCCGGGGCGGGCGTCGCTGCGGGTGCGGCGGGTGTCGAGCGCGGAGTGGCTGGCACCGGCGGGCGGGACGCGGGTGCGCACGCTGCGCGACGCGGTGCTGCGGGTCGACGGGCGCGAGGTGTCGGGCGGGCTGGAGCTCGGTGCGGAGGCGGTGCGCGTGGACGTGGAGTGGCGCGGCTGAGGGCACTGCGGAGGGTGCGGGTGCAGCACGCGGAACGGGCTCCGGTACGCCGACGAAGGCGGAGCAACGCAACGGGCGTCGTCCCCGCTGGCCGCCGGACCCGCCGTGTGGCCGCGTCGACGGGAGAACGAGACGCGCGCCGGATGCGGTGGGGTCGGTTCAGCTCCGCGAGTGCCCGTAGCGGTCGTAGACGCGGTTGCGAGCCGCCCGCTCGGCGGCGGGCAGGCGCTGCGCATCGGCGATCTCGTAGACGCCGAAGGTGTCGCGCAGGCGCGAGGCCGGGTCGACCTCGATGAAGGTGCACCAGGGCAGCCAGTGGTGGTGGCTGCGCAGGGTCTGGGTCGCGAAGTCGCCGCTCTCGTGGCCGAGGCCGGGCATCGCGTAGCCGATGCTGCCGTCGACGTCGGTCGACTGGCGGGTGTTGCGGTGCAGGAACTCGGCGAAATCGAGGTAGTGCTCGTCGCCCGTGATCAGGTGCAGGCGGTAGTAGCTGTACGAGCAGGCCGCCATGTAGACGTCGGCGCCGCCGCCGAGGGTGATGATGCTCTGTCCGCTGATCGAGTACCGGTTGAAGGGATGCGCCCAGGGCGCGCGGACCGGGAAGGACCACGCGTACGTCCAGGTCTCCGTGTAGTCGGCGGCGCGGACGGCGCCCTCCAGCCAGCGCGGCTCCTCCGTCAGGTCGTACAGCGCGAGGAAGCCGAACAGCCCGTAGATGCCCGCCTCCTTGTCCTGGATGTCGGCGTTGTCGCAGGTGCCGCCGCGGTACTCCAGCGTTCGGTGGATGTTCGCGAACGACCACTCGCCGGCGCGCACGGCGGACGCGCGGTAGCGCCCCTCCCCCGTCACGAGGTGCAGCTGCACGAGGAAGCGGATCACGCTCGGGGTGTTCGAGCGCGAGTCCATCCGCACCGAGCCGTCGGCGTTGTAGGCGCGGTGGAAGCTGCCGTCGGCGTCCTGCACCTCGAGCAGCCAGTCGGCGGTCCGCCGGCAGAACTCGAGCCAGAGCGGGCGCTCGTCCCCGAGGTCGCGCAGGTGCAGGTAGGCGTCGAGGATCGCCTCGACGCCGTCGGCGAGCATCCGCAGGTAGTGCGGGTACGGCTCGAAGCCGCCGAGCGAGGGGTTGAAGCACATCCGCGGCGGGCCCGACTCGGGCAGCGCGGTCCGCGCCCAGAAGTCGACGATGCCGACGCCCTGCTCGAACGCCTCCGGCACGCCCTCGCGGTCGCCGTAGCGCAGCAGCTGGTAGCCGATGCCGGGCTGCTGCCCGACGAAGCCGAACTGGAAGGAGACGCTCGAGACGTCGAGGTCCGGCAGCTGGCAGGCGAACGGCAGGCCCCAGGAGTCGCCGTAGCGGCGGGTGAGCCGCTGGAGGATCGCCATGCCGTGGTGGAAGTGCCGCTCGTTGTCGACCTCGAACAGGTCGTCGCGGAGCCGGGCGTAGGTGCTGCGCCAGGTGGCGCGCATCATCGTCGCGAAGTCGTCGTACCGGCCGAGGTCGACCGCGACGGCGTAGCGCTGGCGGAAGCCGACCTCGACCGGGTGGTTCACCCGCTGCAGGGCCTTCGGGGCGGCGTCGTAGTCGAGGCCGGAGTAGGGGTTGTCGATCGGGCGCTCGCCGTCGGCGCCCGGGTGGACGTAGTCGATCGACAGGCCCGCGGGCGGCACGTCGAGCGGGGTCCGTACGCCGAAGCCGTAGTAGAGGTAGTTCAGCGTCGTGCCCTGCGGGCGGCTCAGGCCGATCGAGCCGACGGTGCACTCCGGGTCGGTGAAGTTCTCCGAGCGGACCACGTCCAGGCGCGGCAGCGTCGCGTCGGCCGCCCAGCGCGAGAGCGCCACGGTCTCGCCGGTCGCGAGGCTCTGCGCGGCGAACAGCGGCAGCGCGTAGTGCGTCTCGGTGCGCCAGAAAAACTCGCTGCCGGGGTCGTGGCCCATCGCGTCGGCGGGCCCGAAGGCGTTGTCGCGGTACCAGGCGCCGGGGGCGAAGCACTCGTAGTCGCGGAGGTCGTCGGACCCGGTCAGCCCGAGCGAGACGGCGGTGGAGAAGCCGAGGTCGCCGCCGGCCGCCAGCACCTCGACGTCGCGGTGCACGGAGAAGCCGTCGCCCGCGACGCGCCAGACGTCGGTGACGGCGAAGGCCGACCCGGAGCGGACGGTGATCGTCCCGCTCGCGGTGATCGCCCCCTCCGACAGCGAGACGGCGTCGTAGGGCGCGCCGGAGTACTCGCTGATCGCGGCGACGGTCTTGACCGTGACGCGCAGCGGCCGGTCGTTCGCGTAGAGGACGCGCTCGCCCGCGAGCACCTCGAGGCCGCCCGCCTCGACGCGGAGGGTGTAGTCGCCGGAGCGCAGTTCCACGGTGGTCCCTTCCCGGAGGGTCATCTCAGCTCTTCTCGTCGTGCGCGCGGGGGCCGGCCGGTCGGGCGGCCCCGGCCGGCTCGTCCTCGAGCCGCTGCGCCCCCGGATCGAAGCGCCGCGAGCCCGGCCGGAACAGCAGTGCGACGCCGCCCTCGACCAGCCCCGCGAGCAGCAGCAGGATCGCGAACGGGATCAGCGAGATCTCGGCCCACGCGCCCATCACCGGCATCACCAGTCCGGCCGCTGTGAAGCTGACCGTGCCGAGGATCGCCGTGACGCTGCCCGCCTCGCTCGACGGGCCCTGCAGCGAGAGGTACTGCACCGGGGCGAAGCCGAGCGAGCGGCCGGCCAGCGCGAACGTCAGCGCGCCGACGACGACGAGCAGCGGCTGCGTGCCGGTGAGCGCGAGCACCGCGACCACGACGGCGCCGAGCGCCGTGACGATCGCCGAGGCGGACATCGCGAACCGGGGTCCGAACCGGGGCACGATCACCCGTCCCGTCGTCTGCCCAACCGCGATCGTCACGAGCGAGGTGACCAGGAACAGCAGCCCGTACAGGTCGGGACCGACCGCGTAGACGTTCGTGTAGAGGAAGGGAGCGGTCGCGAGATACGCGAAGCCGACCGACCAGCCCGCGGCCGAGGCGGCGGCGAGCGCCAGCACGCGCGGCCGGCGGAGCATCCCGAAGGAGTTGCGCAGCGACGGGCCGAGCCCGCCCTGGTGCCGCCGCTCGCGGGGCAGCGTCTCGGGCAGCACCAGGAGCGCGATCACGGTCGCGAGCGCTCCCCAGGCGGCGACCGCGAGGAAGGAGCCGCGCCAGTCGATCACCTTGGTCAGCTGCGCGCCGACGGAGGGCACCAGGATCGGGAAGACCGAGACGATCACGGCGAGGTTCGCGAGCATCGTGACGAGCCGCTTGCCGCTGTAGAGGTCGCGGACGATGGCGGTGACGACGACGCCCGCGGCGGTGCAGGCGGCGCCCTGGACGAAGCGGGCCGAGAGCAGCACGGCGGTGTCGGAGGTCATCGCCGCGACGAGGCTCGCCGCGATGTGCAGCGCCGCCGAGACGCCGAGCGGCCACTTGCGGCCGACCGCGTCGCTGAGCGGTCCGGAGATGAGCTGGCCGGCCGCGAAGCCGAAGGTGGCGCCGGTGACGACCAGCTGGGCGGTCGCCACCGAGACGCCGAGATCGTCCTGCAGCGTCGGCAGGAACGGCAGCACCAGGTCGATGGTGAGCGGCCCGAAGCCGACGAGCATCGCGAAGATCGGCAGCAGGAGGCGGCCGCGGGGCATCGCTTGGACGGCGGGGGAGGCGGTGGAGGCGGTCATGAGCGCGGAGCGCAGGTCACGGAGGGGATCCTGTCCATCAGCTCCCGGCCGGGACCGGGAAGTAGAGCGAGAAGGGTTCGTCGACGACCTCGTGCAGAGGCCGGAAGCGGACGGCGGCGGGCTGGCCGACGGCGCGGTAGCCGCGCAGCCACTGGGTCCACTGCCGCTCGTTGTCGGGGGCGAGCAGGGCGGGGGCGTCCTCGAGTCGCCCCCGCAGCGCGATCTCGCGGTCGACGAGGCCGGCCAGCACGATCGGGCCCTCGACGAAGGCGACCGTGCCCGGCTCGTCCGGGATCGGCACGGCGCGGATCACGGTGCCGAAGGCGAGGTCGACGCTCGTGCGGCCGCCGGGGTGCTCGATCAGGAGCGCGCCGTCGCCCGCCCGGACGCGCTCGGCGTCGCCCGCGACCCCCGGCTCGCCGACGGTCCACTCCGGCACCCGCAGCCGCACGTGCAGCGCGACCCCCTCCTCCGAGACGATCTCGACCCGGATCCGCGAGGCGGTGGGGCGGTGCACGTCGCCCGCGGCACCCGCGTTGGCGTCCGGGCCGACGTAGCCGGCGGTGTCGAGCACCTCGACCCGCACCGCCGCGTCGCCGACGGCGGTCGGCAGGCGCAGGCTCGCGTCGACGTGCTGCGCGATCGTCAGCTCGGCGTCGCCGCCGCGGTAGAAGACGAGCCCGGAGTGGCGCGTGTGCGCCTGCACCAGCGTGCCGTGGCAGCACCAGAAGTCCTCGGTCGGGCTGCCCCAGTCCTTGCGGGCGCCGCCCTCGAGCGGCAGGAAGTAGGCGACCATCCCGGTCCGCGGGTTCTGCTGGGCGAGGAGGCCGTTCCAGAGGTTCCGCTCGATGTAGTCGGCGTAGGCGAGGTCGCCTGTCCAGCGCAGCAGCACGTCGGCCAGCCGGATCATGTTGTAGACGACGCAGTGCTCCTGCGTCTTCTCGCCGCGGCGAGCGGCGAACGCGAAGGGCGGCGTCCAGATCTCGCCGGAGGTCTGACCGCCCGTGCAGAAGGTGCCGCGGAGGGTGACCGCCTGCTCCCAGTAGGCCTCGACGATCCTCCGCCAGCGCTCGTCGCCGGTGACCTCGTAGGCGCGGGCGGCGCCGAGGACCTCGGGGATCGTGGTGTTGGCGTGCATGTTGGTCAGCACGTCGCGGCCCTCGAGCAGGCCCTCGAAGAGGGAGCGGCGGTCGTAGCGGCCGAGCATCTCGGTGTAGACGGGGTCGCCGGTGATCGCGAGGAGGTCGGCCCAGACCTCGAGCATGCCGCCGGTCTCGACCTCGAGGATCTCCTGGAACGCGGCGTCGTCGAATCCGCGGACCCACTCCAGCAGCGGGACCGTGGCGGCCCGCGCCATCCGCAGCGCCCGCTCGTCGCCGAGGTCGAGGTGCAGGTCGACGAGGCCCATCAGCAGCTTGTGCATCGCGTACTGCGGCGCCCAGACGGGGCGGCCGGTCGCGAGGCGGTCGAGGTAGCCGCGCGGGATCGCCCAGATCCAGCCGCCGCCGTTCTCCTCCTGGCAGCGCTCGAGTCCGTCGAGCACGGAGTCGATCCGGACGCGCAGCAGCGGGTCGCCGGTGACCGCGACCTCGCGGGCCGCTGCGGAGAGCCAGTGGCCGAGGAAGTGCCCGCGCAGCTGCGAGCCCGGCGTCTCCCAGCCCCAGTGCCGGTCGAGGCCGCGGGCCTCGCGCGAGTCCTGCGAGGGGTGCAGGTGCCAGCCCTGGTCGCCGATCCCGGCCTCGATCAGGAAGTTCTGCAGCAGCCCCTCGTCGGTGAGCGAGAGGAGGTAGTCGCGGTTGAGCCGCCGCCGCGCGTCGAGCACCCCGCGCTCCAGGCGGGTCTCGTGCGGGGCCGGGTGGGTCAGCGGCATGGGTGCTCCTCGTCGAGGCCGTGGGTGGTGCGGGTGCGCGGTGCGAGCGGTGGTCGATCGGCGCGGGTCGATCCGCGCGGTGGTCCATCCGACCGAGAGTCGAGATCGATCTCTCGCTGTACTCAGACCAGGATCGACGATAGGAATGGGGACATGCAATCCCCGAGAGTGATCCATCTCGTCGCCGATGACGTGTCCGCCCTCCTCACTCAGTCGGGAGGCGACCTGCCCGTGCTGCTGCACTGGGGTCCGCGACTCGACGCGAGCGACGACGATCTCGCAGCTTTCGCAAGAACTCCCGTGCGGACGGGGATCGAGGGCTCCTCCGACGTCCCCTACGAGCCCGGGATCCTGCCCGAGCACACCTTCGGCTGGGCCGGCCTGCCGGGTCTCCGGGTGCACCGGGAGGGCGCCGGCTGGTCGCCGAGGCTGACCGTGGACACCGTCTCGGTGGACGGGGAGGCCCTCGCGGAGGGCGCGGTCGCGCAGGCCGGCAGCGCCGCCGTGACCGTCGAGGCGCACGACGCGCAGGCCCGGATCGGGGTCGCCCTAGAGATCGTTCTCTCCCCTGCCGGACTGCTCAGGACCCGCGTCTCGGTCCGCAACGACGGCGCCGGGCACCTCGAGGTGATCGGCGTCGACCCCGCCCTCCGGATCCCGACCGAGGCCCGCGAGATCCTGGACTTCTCCGGCCGCTGGGGCACCGAGAAGATCCCCCAGCGCCACCCCGTCGTCACCGGCACCCACTCCCGCTCCTCGCGGCGCGGCCGCACCGGCCTGGACGCGACGACGGTCGTCGCGGTCGGCACCCCCGGCTTCGACTCCGCCGACGGCCGGGTCTGGCTCTGCCACGTCGGCATCGGCGGCAACCACGAGCACGCGGTGGAGCGCGGCGACGGCTGGCTCGCCTTCCGCGGCGGCGAGCTGCTCCTGCCCGGCGAGGTGCGCCTCGCGAGCGGCGAGAGCTACTCCTCCCCCTGGATCTCCGGCAGCTTCGGCCACGGCCTCGATGCCGCGGCCGCCCGCTTCCACGCCCACCTCCGCGGGGTCTCCCGCTCCTCGCGCCGGCCGCGCCCGGTGACGCTCAACGTCTGGGAGGCGGTCTACTTCGACCAGGACCTCGCCGTCCTCGCCGAGCTGGCCGACCGCGCCGCAGCCCTCGGGGTCGAGCGCTACGTGCTCGACGACGGCTGGTTCCTCGGCCGCAGCGACGACCGCGCCGGCCTCGGCGACTGGACGCCCGACCCCGTCGCCTGGCCCGACGGCCTCCTCCCCCTCGCCGAGCACGTCCGCGGCCTGGGCATGGAGTTCGGCCTCTGGGTCGAGCCCGAGATGATCAACGAGGACTCCGACCTCGCCCGCGCGCACCCCGACTGGATCCTGCGGGCCCGCGAGGAGCTGCCGCCGCGGTTCCGCTTCCAGCAGGTGCTCGACCTGACGAACCCCGACGCGTTCGCGCACATCCTCAGCGTGCTCGACGGCCTGGTCGCCGACCTCGGCGTCGCGTACCTCAAGTGGGACCACAACCGCGACCTGATCGACGCGGGCCACCCCGCCACCGGGACGGCCGCGGTGCACGAGCAGACGCTCGCGCTGTACCGGCTGATCGACGAGCTGCGCGCCCGGCACCCGGAGCTCGAGATCGAGAGCTGCGCCTCCGGCGGCGGCCGGGTCGACCTGGGGATCCTCGAGCGCACCGACCGCGTGCACACCTCCGACAACCAGGACCCGCTGGACCGCTCGCGGATGCTGCGCTGGACCGGGCTGCTCGTGCCGCCGGAGATGCTCGGCTCGCACGTCGCCTCGCCGGTCAACTCCGTCACCGGTCGCACCAGCGACCTGCACACCCGCTGCGCGATCGCCTTCCTCGGCCACTTCGGGATCGAGTGGGACCTCCGCGAGCTGGACGCGGAGGAGGAGCCCGTGCTGGCGGGCTGGATCGCGGCGTACCGCGAGCACCGCGGCCTGATCGCGACCGGCCGGGTCGTCGGAGGCGACGACTCCGACCCCGACGCGCCGTCGCTGCGCGGCGTCGTCGCGCCGGACGGCTCGGAGGCGCTGTACACGCTGGTCACGCCTGCGCTGACCGCGGACTCGCGCCGCCGCGTCCGCCTCCCGGGCCTGGATCCGCGGGCGCGCTACCGGATCGAGACCGCGCGCCCCGGCTCGCTCGGCCCGCCCTGGCAGAGCCCGCACTGGCTGGAGTCGACGGTGCCGCTGGACTCCGACGCCCCGGCCCCCGCCTACTCGGGGAGCCTGCTGGGCGAGGCGGGCCTGGACCTGCCGACCTTCCACGCCGACCGCGCGATCGTCCTGCGGCTCGTCCGCGAGACCGCGTGAGCACCGCCGCCGACCCCGGCGTCCTCGACACCGCCGGCACCGCCGCCGACCCGTCCGCCACCACCCTGGAGCACTCCGTGAACAGCACCGTCACCGTCGACCTCGACCGCCCCGGCGCCACCATCAGCCGCCACCTCTACGGCCATTTCGCCGAACACCTCGGCCGGTGCATCTACGACGGCTTCTGGGTCGGCGAGGACTCGCCCGTCCCGAACGAGGGCGGGATCCGCCTGGACGTCGTCGAGGCCCTCCGCGCCCTCGACATCCCCAACCTCCGCTGGCCCGGCGGCTGCTTCGCCGACCGCTACCACTGGACCAACGGCATCGGCCCGCGCGAGGAGCGCCCCGGCCTGATCAACACCCAGTGGGGCGGAGTCGCGGAGGACAACTCCTTCGGCACCCACGAGTTCATGGCGCTCTGCGAGCTGCTCGGCGCCGACGCCTACATCTCGGGCAACATCGGCTCCGGCACCGTGCAGGAGATGGCGGACTGGGCCGAGTACCTCACCGGCGCGGGGAAGTCGCCGATGGCCGACCTGCGCCGCTCCCACGGCCGGGAGGAGCCGTGGACCGTCCGCTTCTGGGGGCTCGGCAACGAGACGTGGGGCTGCGGCGGCAACATGCGCGCCGGCGCCTACGCCGACCTGGCGCGGCAGTTCGGGACCTTCGTGCAGAGCGGCAACGACACTCCGCTCTACCGCGTGGCCGCCGGAGCCGACGGAGCCGACACCCACTGGACGCAGACGCTGATGGAGGTGATCCCCGAGATCGAGGGGCACCCCTTCTCCTCCGTGCCGTGGGAGTCGGTCTCGGTGCACTACTACACGATCGGCGGCAGCTGGCACGCGAAGGGCAGCGCGACCGACTTCGACGCCGACACCTACTGGAGCACGATCGTGGCCGCGCAGGGGATCGAGGAGCTGCTCCGCTCGCACGCCGCGGTGATGGACGTCCACGACCCCGAGAAGAAGTACGGGATGGTGCTCGACGAGTGGGGCACCTGGTGGGACGTGGAGCCGGGGACCCACCCGGGCTTCCTCTTCCAGCAGAACACGATCCGCGACGCGATGGTCGCGGCCTGGCACTTCGACGTCTTCCACGGCTTCGCCGACCGCCTGGCGATGGCGAACATCGCGCAGACGGTGAACGTGCTGCAGGCGATGCTGCTGACGGACCCGGACGGCGGCGAGATGGTCCGCACGCCGACCTACCACGTGTTCGAGATGAACAAGGGGCACCACGACGCGACGGTGCTGCCGACCACGGTCGCCGGCCCGACGCACGCGGTCGACGGCCGCGAGATCCCCGTCGCCTCCGCCTCCGCCTCCACGAAGGACGGCCGCGTCCTGGTCTCGCTGACCAACGTCGACCTGGAGGAGCCGCTCGAGGTCTCCCTCGACTTCCGCGGCGGGACCGTGACCGGCGCGACCGGCCGCCTCCTCACCGCCGACCGCCCCGACGCGCACAACCGGCCCGGCGCCGCCGACGAGGTGAGCCCCGTCGCCCTCGAGGGCATCGAGACCACGGCGACAGGCCTGCGGGTCACGCTTCCCCCGCACTCCTTCGCGACCGTGACGCTGGAGCTGTCGTGATCGCCGCACGCACGGAGGCCGCCCGCCGCCCGCCGATGGGCTGGAACAGCTGGGACTGCTTCGGCGCCTCGGTGACGGAGGAGGAGGTGCTCGCGAACGCCGCGTACCTCGCCGAGCACCTCCTGCCGCACGGCTGGGACACGGTCGTCGTCGACATCCAGTGGTACGAGCCCGATCCCGGCACGAGCGACTACCAGGAGGTGTCGGAGCCGGTGCTCGACGACTGGGGACGCCCGCAGCCCGCCGTCGGCCGCTTCCCCTCCGCGGCGACGGGCGGATTCACGGCGCTGGCCGCGCGCGTGCACGCCCTCGGCCTCCGCTTCGGCGTGCACCTGATGCGCGGCGTCCCCCGGCGGGCCGTCGAGCTCGGCCTGCCGGTGCTCGGGGCGGAGGCGACCTGCGCCGACATCGTCGACCGCGGGAACGTCTGCCCGTGGAACCCCGACAACTACGGCGTCGACATGAGCGCGACCGGCGCGCAGCAGTACTACGACTCCGTGATGGCGCAGCTGGCCTCGTGGGGCGTCGACTTCGTGAAGCTCGACGACGTGCTCTACCCGCCGATCCAGGCGGAGGAGATCGCCGCCCTCTCGCGCGCGATCGACGCGACCGGCCGTCCGATGGTGCTGAGCCTCTCCCCCGGCAAGCAGCTCTCGCTCGAGAACCTCGAGCTGCTGCGGTCGACCGCGCAGATGTGGCGGATCTCGGACGACTTCTGGGACGACTGGGCCCACCTGCACGAGCAGTTCCAGCGGGCCGCGCGCTGGGCTCCGCACCAGCGTCCCGGCGCCTGGGCCGACGCCGACATGCTGCCGCTGGGGCGGATCGGCGTGCGCGCGCACGTGGGCGAGGACCGGCTCTCGCGGTTCACGCCCGCGGAGCAGCGGACGCTCGTGACGCTGTGGTGCCTGCTCCGCTCGCCGCTGATGATGGGCGGGCACCTCCCGGACACGCCCGCCGTCACCCTGGCGCTGCTGACGAACGGCGACGTCCTCGCGCTCCTCGGCAGCGACGGCAGCCGCGAGATCGTCCGCGACGGCGACCTGGTGGTGTGGTCGGCGTGGCGCGGCGACGAGCAGTGGCGCGGAGTGTTCTGGCTGGGCTCGTCGGCGCGGTCCTACTCCGCGCACCTGGCCGACCTGGGCTGCTCCGGCGCGACCTCGGCCGTCGACGTGTGGAGCGGCGCCGAGCTGCCGATCGTCGGCGGCGCCGTCGAGCTCGAGCTCGAGCCGCACGGCTGCCGCCTGCTGCGCCTGGCCTGACGCGCGGGCGCCGGCCGGGGCGGGCGCCCGCGCGTCAGGCCAGGCGCAGCA
>NZ_PSTL01000020.1:0-64802 GCF_002930845.1 Rathayibacter sp. AY1A7
GCCGGTGCCCCGCTCCGCGGATGAACACCGGACGACAGTGGGCTCCCGCACGCCCGCGCGGCGTCGGCGCGTGGGGGAGCCCACTGTCGTCCGGTGTTCATCCGCGGAGCGGGGCACCGGCACGTCCGGGTCGCCGTGCCGGTCCTCCGAGCAGGCGCGGCGCCGGCTACCACAGCGCCGCCCGCCCGTGCACGGGGTGGCCCCGGAGGCGCGGCTCGACTGGGATGGAGGGGAGCGGCCCGATCCGGGTGCCGCGGACGGAGGAGCCATGCCCGACCAGGACACGTTCACGAACCCCGCCACCCGGTACCCGGATGTGACTCCGCCGGTCCAGCAGCAGCCCGAGCCCGGGCTGCAGTCGCGGATGACCCCGGTGCCGGACCTCGGCGAGGAGAGCTACCGCGGCACCGGCCGACTCGCGGGCCGCCGCGCGCTCATCACGGGAGCCGACTCCGGGATCGGCGCCGCCGTGGCCATCGCCTTCGCCCGCGAGGGGGCCGACGTCGCCCTCGCCTACCTCCCGAGCGAGGAGGAGGACGCGCAGCACGTGATCGGGCTGATCCGCGCGGAGGGGCGCACCGCCGTGCCGATCCCCGGCGATCTCACGAGTGCCGAGTACTGCACGCGGCTCGTGGCGGAGGCGGTCGAGGGCCTCGGCGGGCTCGACGCGGTGGTCAACGTGGCCGGCAAGCAGATCTGGAAGGAGGACCTGCTCGACATCACCGACGAGCAGTTCGAGGCGACCTTCGCGGTCAACGTCTTCGCTCCGTTCCGGATCATCCGCGCGGCCCTCCCGCACCTGCCCGCGGGCGCCACCATCATCAACACGGCGTCGGCGGAGGCGCACAAGCCCGCCCCCGACCGCCTCGACTACGCGATGACGAAGGGCGCGATCAACAACCTCTCGAAGGGCCTGGCGCAGCAGCTCGCCGCGAAGGGCATCCGCGTGAACGTCGTGGCGCCCGGCCCGACGTGGACCGCCCTGCAGGTGAGCGGCGGCGTCGACCCCGAGAGCCTGCCCGACTTCGGCTCCAGCGAGTCGCCGATGGGCCGTGCCGCGCAGCCCGCCGAGCAGGCCCCGGCCTACGTGTTCCTGGCGTCCGCCGAGTCGAGCTTCGTCGCCGGCGAGACCCTCAACGTGAACGGCGGCATGGTCTCGCCCTGACCCGCCGCGCCGCCGCCGCTCGCTGCTGGACCGCCGAGACGCCTTGGTCCTGCTCGAGACACGGGCTCGCGTCAACCCTCTCCCGAGCGGCGGGGGGCGCGAGGTGCCATGGAGGGACCACTACGAAGGAGCACCATGAGCACCACGACCGTCCTCCCCATCGAGACCTACTCCGACGAGCAGGGCTGGCACAACCGCATCGCCCACGCCCGGGTCCCGCTGAGCCACCACGAGTCGCGCCAGGAGGCGGAGGAGGTCGGCGAGGAGATCGCCGAGCAGCGCGGCGGGGAGCACGTCGTCCTCGGCTGACGGCCGGCGCGGGGCGCGGCATGCCGTGCCCGATCGGGGAACGCGCCCGGCCCGCGGAAGGCGCCGGGCCCGCAAGTCGCGCCCGGCTCGCAGGCGCCCGCTCCGCAGACGCCCCGTCCCGCGGGTGTAGCGCCCTCGACCCCGCCCGGTCAACCTTCTCGACCTCCCGGCCCCCTCCTCCCTAGCGTGGCCCGTCGTGCTCGCTCCCGGGCGCGCGACGAGAGGACGACATGGCCACCACGAGCGACGCCCCCGCGACCGGAGAGGCCGGCGGCACCTCCTTGCGCCGCCGCATCACCGGCGCGCTGCTCTACTTCTTCATCCTCGGCGACGTCCTCGGCGCGGGCATCTACGCCCTCATGGGCACGCTCTCGGCGGAGGTCGGCGGTGCCGTCTGGATGCCCCTCCTGCTCGCGCTCGGCCTCGCGCTGCTGACCGCCGGCTCCTACGCCGAGCTGGTGACCAAGTACCCGAAGGCGGGAGGCGCGGCGGTGTTCGCGCAGCGGGCCTTCAAGCGCCCGATCGTCTCGTTCCTGGTCGGCTTCGCCATGCTCGCGGCCGGAGTGACCAGCGCGGCCGGCCTGTCGCTCGCGTTCGCCGGCGACTACCTCGGCACCTTCCTCGACGTGCCGACCGTGCCGACGGCCATCGTCTTCCTGATCCTCGTCGCGTGCCTCAATGGGCGGGGCGTCGCGGAGTCGCTGCTCAGCAACACGGTGATGACCGTGATCGAGGTCGGCGGCCTGCTGATCGTGATCGGATGCGTCGCGCTGCTCGTGGCGGGCGGAGGCGGCGACCTCGCCCGCACGGTAGAGCTCAGCTCCGAGCAGGCGCCGGCGCTGGCGGTGCTCGGCGCGGCGATCATCGCGTACTACTCCTTCGTCGGCTTCGAGACCTCGGCCAACATCGCCGAGGAGATCCGCGACCCCAGCCGCGTCTACCCGCGCGCGCTGTTCGGCTCGCTGCTGACGGCCGGTGCGGTGTACGTCCTGGTCGGCCTCGCGAGCTCGATCGCGCTGCCCGCCGACGAGCTGTCCGGATCCTCCGCCCCGCTGCTCGACGTCGTGACGGCGAGCGGAGCCGGGGTGCCGGCGTGGCTGTTCAGCCTGATCGCGCTCGTCGCGGTCGCCAACGGAGCGCTGCTGACCATGATCATGGCGAGCCGCGTCACCTACGGCATGGCGAAGGACGGCCTCCTCCCGGACGTGCTCGGCCGGGTGCTGCCGAAGCGCCGCACGCCGTGGGTGGCCATCGCGGTGACCACGCTGGCCGCATGCCTCCTGACCCTGGTCGGCGATCTGGCGACCCTCGCCGAGACCGTGGTGCTGCTCCTCCTGCTGGTGTTCATCAGCACGAACGTCTCGGTGCTCGTGCTGCGGCGCGACAAGGTCGAGCACGACCACTTCCGCGTGTGGACGGCGATCCCCGTGCTCGGCGTCGCCTCGTGCGTGCTGCTCCTCAGCCAGCAGGACCCGATCGTCTGGCTCTACGCGGGGATCCTCCTCGTGGTCGGAGTCCTCGTGCACCTGGCGACCCGCCGCTCCTCCCGCCGCACCGCCTGATCCGCTGACGGTCCCGGCGGGGCCGCCGCTCCGCCGGACCGTCCCTCCCGACCGCCGCGCGATCGGTCAAGCCCCTGGGCGGACGGCCGTCCGAGGCGTGGGATGGAGGGAACGGAAGGAGCACGAATGACCGACACACCCTCCCGCGAGGAGCTGCCGCTCCCCGACTGGAACGACATCCCGCTCGCCACGCTCGCGGAGCGCATCCGCCCGCTCGACGAGGCCGGCCTCGGCGCGCTGCTCGCCTACGAGGAGGCGCACGGGCACCGCCTGCCGGTGACGACGATCCTGCACTCGCGTCTCGAGCAGCTGCGCGGGGGAGCGGAGCCGGCAGGCAGCGTGCCGGAGTCGCTGCCCGAGGTGTCCCGCTCGTCGTCCGGATCGCCGGTCTCGCCGGCGACGTCCGGTCCGCCGATCAATCCGCCCTCGCACGGAGTGCCGACGAACCCGGCTCAGCCGCGCTGACGGCGGCGGGCGGAGTCGCGGTCGCGGCGGCTCCGCCCCCGCCGCGCGCTGCCCAGGGCCTGCCCAGCGCGCACGGGCAGACTGTCCGGAGCCGATGACGGCGACCGGACGAGGGAGCAGTACCCGGAACGCGACAAGACTGACTCGTAGGAGTTGTCATGTCCTGGATCGTCCTCATCCTCTCCGGTGTCCTCGAGGCCGTGTGGGCCACCGCCCTCGGCAAGTCGGAGGGCTTCACGCGGCTCGGCCCGTCGGTCGTCTTCGGAGTCGGCGTCGTCGCGAGCATGGCCGGCCTCGCCTACGCGATGCGCGAGCTGCCCACCGGCACCGCGTACGCGGTCTGGGTCGGGATCGGCGCTTCGCTGACCGTGCTCTACGGCATGTTCTTCGGCGGCGAGGGCTTCTCGCTCGTGCGTACGCTGCTGGTCCTCGGGATCGTCGGCTGCGTCGTCGGCCTGAGGCTCGTGCACTGACCTGGCGGCCGTCCTCTCCTCCGCGACAGGCCGCTCCCGTACGCGACACGCCGACGGAGGCGCGCCGGACTGGCATCTCGCCGAGGGTCCGAGGCCGGTGGTTGCAGGACGCCGCGCGTTCCGCCTAGGCTCGGCGCATCAGGGGAGAACGATCGTTCTACTGTTCTCCCCGCCCCCCAAGGAGGACTCATGCCCACTCGTACCGCACGCACCGCCTGGAACGGCTCGCTCGAGACCGGCGAGGGCCAGGTCGAGCTCTCGAGCTCGAAGATCGGCACCTACGACGTCTCGTTCCCCAAGCGCGCCGCCGACGACGCCAACGGCTCGACCAGCCCCGAGGAGCTCCTCGCGGCCGCCCACTCCGCCTGCTACGCGATGCAGTTCTCGGCCGTCCTCGGCCAGGCCGGCGGCACCGTCGAGGCGCTCGACGTCCGCGCCGACGTCTCGCTCGGCCCGGACTCGGCCGGCGGATTCAAGCTCACCGGCATCAAGCTCGTCGTGAGCGGCGAGGTCTCCGGCATCGACGAGGCCGCCTTCCTCAAGGCCGCCGACGAGGCCAAGGAGACCTGCCCCGTCAGCAAGGCGCTCACCGGGGTCGACATCACGCTCGACGCCACCTTCGAGGGCTGAGCCCCTCCGCACGTCCCGAGCACCCCGTCGCGCATCGCGGCGGGGTGCTCGTGCGTCCGGCGCGGCCGCGGAGCGGCCTATGGAGACCCCCGCCCCCACCGGCCGCCCGGCGCCCCCTGTCGTCAGACCGCCGCCGGCGCGTAGCGGAAGCCGGCGCCGAGGTGCTCCTCCGGCAGCCGGTCGCCGCGGCCGTGCAGCTTCTGGCGGAGGCTGCCCTCGACGTACTCTTCCGGGTACGCGCCGCGGCGGCGCAGCTCCGGCACGATGAACTCCACCACGTCCTCGAAGGTGCCGGGTGTGATCGCGTAGGCGAGGTTGAACCCGTCCACGTCGGTCTCCTCGACCCACTCCTGCAGGTGGTCGGCGACCTCCGCGGGCGAGCCGACGACGAACGGGCCGAGCCCGCCGATCACGCTGAGCTTGGCGATGTCACGGACCTTCCACTCCGAGCCGTCCTCGTTCGCCTCCTGGAAGTTGGCGACGGCCGACTGGATCGCGTTGCTCTTCACGTTGCCGATCGGCTCGTCGAGGTCGTACTGCGACAGGTCGATGCCCATCCAGCCCGACATGAAGACCAGCGCCCCCTCCTCGCTCCCGTAGGAGAGGTAGTCGCGGTGCTTCTCGTGCGCGGCCTCGCTGGTCTCGGCGGTGATGATCGTCAGCAGCGTGTAGATCTTCGCGGAGTAGCGGTCGCGGCCGGCCGCCTCGAGGGCGTCGCGGATGCGCGAGACGGTCGCCTTCAGGCCGGCCTTCGTCGAGGACGCGACGAAGATCGCCTCCGCGTTGCCCGCCGCGAAGCGGATGCCGCGCGGCGACGCTCCCGCCTGGTAGATGACGGGGGTCCGCTGCACCGACGGCTCCGAGAGGTGGATGCCGGGGACGGTGAAGTTCTTGCCGCGGTGCCCGATCTCGTGCACCTTCGCCGGGTCGGTGAACACGCCGGACTCGCGGTCGCGGACGACCGCGTCGTCCTCCCACGACCCCTCCCACAGCTTGTAGAGCACCTCGAGGTACTCGTCGGCGACGTCGTAGCGGTCGTCGTGCTCGAGCTGGTCCTCGTGGCCCATGTTGCGGGCGGCGCTGGGGAGGTAGCCGGTGACGACGTTCCAGCCCACGCGGCCTTTCGTCAGGTGGTCGAGCGTCGACATGCGCCGCGCGAACGGGTACGGGTGCTCGTAGGCGGTGCCCGCGGTGATGCCGAAGCCGAGGTGCTCGGTCGCGGCGGCCATCGCCGAGACGAGGAGGATCGGGTCGTTGACGGGGACCTGCGCGCCGTGGCGGATCGCCGCCTCGTTCGAGCCGCCGTAGACGTCGTAGGTGCCGAGCACGTCGGCGATGAAGATGCCGTCGAACGTGCCGCGCTCGAGCAGCTTCGCCAGGTCGGTCCAGTACGAGAGGTCCTTGTAGCGCCAGGACTGGTCCTGGGGGTGGCGCCACATGCCCGAGGACTGATGGGCGACGCAGTTCATGTCGAAGGCGTTGAAGCGGATCTGGCGGGTCATGGAGTCGATAGTGCCCAGAAGAGCAGCGAACGGGTACCGAGCGCGACGCACGGCGTCACAATGCGACGCCCGTCGAGGCGCCCGGCAGGTCTGGGTGGTCGGCGACGTCCTCGACGAGCTGGCCGACCTCGAGGACCGCATCGGCAGCGCGACGATCGAGAGTCGGAACGGGTGATGCGCCGGGGCGCACCGCCCCCGTCCGCCAACCGGGCGGCTCCTCCTCCTACGCCAGCTCGCGCCCCAGGAAGCGCACGTGCTCGCCGATCTGGAACGCCTCGCCGCCCTCGTGGCCGTTGAAGGGGTAGACGCGGATCTCGCGGGGTCCGGCATAGCGGTTGTAGGAGGCGTAGACGGTGGACGGCGGGCAGATGTCGTCGCGGAGCGCGACTGAGAACAGCGCGGGGGACTGCGCGTAGGGGGCGAAGGAGGTGCCGTCGAAGTACGAGAGGGTGTCGAACACGCGCGCCTCGGCGCCGCGGTGGGTGTGCAGGTACTGCACGATCTCGCCGTACGGCATCGTGTCGACCAGCCGGACGGCGTGCGGGATGTGGGAGAGGAACGGCACGTCGACGATCGCGGCGCGCGCCGACTCCGACTCGCCGAGCAGACCCAGGATCCCGGTGACGGCGAGAGCGATCCCGCCTCCCTGGCTGCCGCCCGAGACGGCCACGCGGGAGGCGTCGACCGCGGGGTGCGCGCGCAGCACGTCGAGCGCGCGGACGGCGTCGGTGAAGACGCGGCGGTAGAAGTGCTCCGCGGGCGACTCGATGCCCTGCGTCATGAAGCCGGAGACGTGCGGCCCGCTGCCCACCGGGTCGGGCGTCGCTCCGGAGCGGTGCCCGGACCCCTGGCCGCGGGTGTCCATGACCAGGTGCGCGTAGCCGGCGGCCGACATCGCGGTCCACTCCGCGAGCTGCCCGCGGCCGCCTCCGTAGCCGATGAAGGTCACGAGCCCGGGGAGGGGGCCCTCGACGCCGCGGGGGAGGATCAGCCACGCGCGGATCGGGTGGCCGCCGAAGCCGGAGTAGGTGACGTCGAAGGTGTCGAGCAGTCCGAAGCCGGCGTCGACCCGCTCGAGGCGCGGCTCGGTCGCGACGGCTCTCGCCTCGGCGATCGTGTCGCGCCAGAACTCGGCGAACCCGGCGGGCTCGGCGATCTCGGGGGCGTACTGCTCGAGGAGGTCGAGCGGGAGGTCGTACTGCGGCATCACGGACTCCTTCTCGGGCAGCGGCGCCCGAGGACCGAGGCTACTGGAGGGACGGGCCCACCTGGGTGCGGCGTGGGAGAACGCCGCAGGGCGGAATGCCGGGGCACCCTCCGCGTTCTCCTCAGCATGACGACGTACGGAATCATCGGAGCAGGCAACATCGGCAGCCAGGTCGCACGGGCGGTCATCGCCCTCGGGGACGAGGTGGTCATCGCGAACTCGCGCGGCCCCGAGACCCTCGCCGACCTCATCGCGGAGCTCGGCCCGAAGGCCCGCGCCGCCACGGCACAGGAGGCGGCCGAGGCCGCCGAGATCGCCGTGGTGACGGTGCCGCTGAAGAACCTCGAGGAGGTGCCGGTCGCCCCGCTCGCCGGCAAGATCGTCCTCGACACGAACAACTACTACTTCGAGCGCGACGGCCGCATCGAGGCGCTCGACAAGGGCGAGACCACGACCAGCGAGATGCTCCAGCAGCACCTCCCGGAGTCGAAGGTCGTCAAGGCGTTCAACCACATCATGGCCGCCGACATCACCACCGACGGCACCCCGGCCGGCACGCCCGACCGCCGCGCTCTCGCGACGTCGAGCGACTACCCCGAGGCGATCCACTTCGTGACCGACCTCTACGACCGGATCGGCTTCGACACCGTCGCGATCACGCCGCTGAGCGAGTCGTGGCGCGTCGAGCGCGACCGCCCCGCCTACGTGGTGCGGCAGAACCGCGAGGAGCTCGAGGCCAACCTCGCGAAGGCCCCCCGCACGGTCTGATCCAGTCTCTCGGAGGGGAGCGGTGCTGCGGCGCCGCTCCCCTTCTGCATGTCCGGACGGCCTCCGGAGGCGCGCCCGGGACGGCCCCCTCGGCGCTCGCCGCCGCCGGGCCTGCGATAGTCGAGAGGACCAGCCACGCACCAGAGAGCCCCGATCGGGCTCCGAGAGGAGAGGCCTGCCATGCCCTCGACACCCCGTTCCGTTCCGTCCCGCTCCGGGCTCTCGCGCCGCAGCGTCGTGATCGGCGGTCTCGCGGTGCTCCCGCTGCTCAGCGCCTGCACGCCCGACTCCTCCGCTCCGGACGACGCCCGGCAGGAGGCGCCCCGCACCCGCACCGCGGTTCCGAGCGGGCCGGTGGCGCTCGCCCCGGACGCGCTCGCCGCGAGCGCGGCCCTGTTCGCCGCGGCTCCGCTGGTCGTCCTGGTCGAGGACGTCGCCGAGTCGCGCCTGCGCGCCGCCCAGGTGAGCATCGCCTGGGGCGTGCCGCTGCTGGTCGGCTCGGCGGGATCCGGAGCGACGGCCGCCCCGACCGCGGACGCCCCGACCGCGGACGCCGCGGCCGCGGGATCCACGGCTTCCAAGACGCCGTCCGATTCGGCGATCCCGTCCGACTCCGCGACCGGATCCGCCACCCCGTCCGTCGCTCCGTCCTCCACCGCTCCGACCTCCGACGCCCTCGCCGCCGAGTTCGCCCGCCTCGGCGTGACCCGCGTGCTCGCGATCGGCGACGTCACCGCGCCCGAGGGCGTCGACGTCGTCGCCTCCGCCTCCGACGCGGCCGCCCTCAGCACTGCGTCCGGCCTGACCGTGACCGACCTGGCGCTCGCCGACCTCGCCGCCGCCGCGCCGTCCACCGCCTCCGACGCTCCCTTCGGCGCCCTCCCGGCCCGAGCCGACGCCCTGACCGGCCTGCACGCCCTCGCCCGCGCGCAGGACGCCGACGTCGCCGCACTGGCGACCGCCCGCGCGGCCGGCGTGCCCGTCACCGTGGTCGACGGCGACGACCTGCTCGCCTCGGGCCTAGCCGTGACCGCGATCGCCGAGGCCGACGCCTCCTGCACGCTGCTGCTCGGCCCCGTGCTCGCCGCCCAGCCCGAGCCCGAGTGGGCCGTGCGCGCGGCCGCGAGCGGCTGGCAGCTGCCGGGCGGCGGCCAGCGGATGTTCGGCGGGCACCTCTTCGTCGCGATCTACGGCACTCCGGGCGCTCCCGTCCTCGGCGTGCTGGGGGAGCAGGGCCTCGAGCCCACGATCGCGCGGGCGGAGGCGGTGGCCGAGCCGTACCGGGCGCTCACCGACAAGCAGGTCGTGCCGAGCCTCGAGATCATCACCACGGTCGCGGCGGGCGACCCCGGCAAGGACGGCGACTACTCCAACGAGCTCGACGCCGCCGACATCCGCCCCTACATCGACGCGGCGCAGGCGGCGGGGATGTACGTGGTGCTCGACCTGCAGTCGGGGCTGACCGACTTCCTCACCCAGGCCAAGCAGTACGCGGACCTGCTGACGCTGCCCAACGTCGGCCTCGCGCTCGACCCGGAGTGGCGCCTGCTGCCCGGCCAGAAGCCGCTGGAGCAGATCGGGCGCGTCTCGGCCGCCGAGGTCGACAGCGTGTCGGAGTGGCTGGCCGACCTGGTGCAGAGCGAGGGGCTGCCGCCGAAGATGTTCGTGCTGCACCAGTTCCGGCTGTCGATGCTGCAGGACCGCGACAGCATCCGCCGTGACCGGCCCGAGCTGGAGTTCCTCATCCACGTCGACGGCCAGGGCTCGCAGCCCGACAAGCAGGCGACCTGGGACGCGCTGCACGAGGGCGCCCCCGAGGGCATCGGCTGGGGCTGGAAGAACTTCTACGACGAGGACGCGCCCATGCTCACCCCCGCCGAGACCATGGCCGAGGTCCGCCCCCTCCCCGACCTCGTCACCTACCAGTAGGCGGATCCCGAGGGCGGGCGTCAGCGGCGCAGGAGCTCGCCGGAGACGACGCCCGCCTCGACCTCCTCGAGGGCACGGCCGCGGGTCTCGGGCACGCGCTTCCAGATGAAGACGAGCGCGAGCAGACCGACGGCGCCGAACAGGAAGAACGTGCCGGTGATGCCGACCCCGGAGACGAGGGTGGGGAAGAACAGGCCGAGCACCGCGTTCGTGATCCAGTGGCAGAAGATCGCGATGCCGACGCCGACTCCGCGGATCCGCAGCGGGAAGATCTCGGACAGCATCACCCAGGTGACGATGTTGAGGAACGTCTGCATGCTCCCCACGAACGCGACGACCAGCACCAGGATCACGTACGGCCGCGCCGGGTTCCCCACGGGGAGCGCGACGGAGGCGATGCCGATCAGGAAGTGCATCGCGGTGGTCAGGGAGTAGCCGAGCAGGAGGGTCGTGCGGCGGTTCATCGTCTGCATGAGCCGCAGCCCGATCAGGCCGCCGATCACGGCGATCGCCCCGGGTGCGATGTTGGCGACGAGCGCGCCGTCGTGGTCGAAGCCCGCCTCCTTCAGCACCGACTGGCCGTAGTACATGATCGAGTTGATGCCGGTGAGCTGCTGGGCGACTCCGATCCCGATGCCGACCAGCAGGATGCGCACCGCCCAGCGCTCGCGCAGCGCCTGCAGCAGGGGGATCCTCGGGCCGTCCTTCGCGCCGATCGAGCGGGCGATGGTCTCCGCCTCCGCATGGGCCCGGTCGGGCGTCCGGATGGTCGTGAGCACGTCGAGCGCCTCGTCGCGGCGGCCGTGCGCGATCAGCCAGCGCGGCGACTCCGGGACCCGGGTCATGCCGAGCAGGAGCGCGGCGGCGGGGAGCGCGGCGACGGCGAGCATGATCCGCCAGACGCCGGGCAGCTCGCCCCAGACGGTGCCGATGACGGCGTTGGCCACGAAGGCGGCGAGCTGGCCGATCACGATCATCAGCTCGTTGCGGCCGGCGAGCGAGCCGCGGATCTCGGAGGGGGAGATCTCGGAGAGGTAGATCGGCACGACCACCGAGGCGCCGCCGACGGCCAGTCCGAGGACCGCCCGCCCGAGGACCATCACGCCGAAGCCCGGCGCCACCACGCAGACCAGGGCGCCGACGAGGAAGAGCACGGCGAGCAGGCGGATCGTGGTCCGCCTCCCGAGGGCGTCGGCGAGGCGTCCGCCCGAGATCGCGCCGATCGCGGCGGCGAAGAGGAGCGAGCTGGTGACGACCCCCTCGGTCAGCGCGGTGAGGCCCAGCTCGGCCGACATCGGCTCGAGGGCGCCGTTGATGACGCCGGTGTCGTAGCCGAAGAGGAGGCCGCCGAGGGTCGCGATGAGCGCGATGAGGCCGAGACGCCGAGTCGGCGCCTCCAGGGAGGTGGTGGTCATCCGCTCACTCTGACGCATGGCCGCGCGGTGAGCGAACCCTGGACCGTCGGGGGAACCCGGTGTAGCGGGTCCCCTCGACGGCCCGGGGCCCCTCGGCGGCAGGGAGGGGGGAGGGAGCGTGCGGAGGGGGTGCTCAGGAGGAGACGCGCGCGCCCTCGCGCAGGCCCTCCTCCTTGGCCTGCTGCACCAGGGCGGCGATGCGGCGGCGCGAGCGCGAGCGCCCGGCGAGCAGCGCCGCGAGGATGAGGGCGACCCCGAGGATCACGAGCAGCTGCGGGACCGGCACGGCGGCGACCGTGATCGACTCCGTCACGGGAGCGGTGGCGACCGGCTCCTGATCGGCGGCGGCGACGGTCGGTGCGATGGTCAGGTCGGCGCCGACCCCGAAGAGGGGCCAGATGCCGTCGAGCTGCACCGAGACGCTGCGCCGGTCGCCGGGCAGCAGCTCCTGCTGGGGCGCGTCGGCCGCGACGACGGGGGCGGTGGCGCCCTGGGCGCTCGCCGTGCCGTCGAGCAGCAGGCGCACGTTGCCGGTGTTCACCACGTCGGCGACGAGCGAGAGGGAGCCGGGCTGGAACGGGTTCCAGGAGAGGCGGTAGTCGCTGGCCAGGTCCTCGACGGAGAAGGAGGGGGTCACCTCGCCGGTCACGCGGGTCATCACGCGGAAGCCGATGCGGCTCTCCACTCCGACGTTCGCGCCTCCCGCCTCGGTGCCCTGCGAGAGCACGGAGGCGGCGATGCCGGCGGCGTGGTCGCCGGGGGTGGCGTTGTCGGGGACCGTCACGGTGAACGGCACCACGCCGCTGCTGCCCGGATCGACGGTCACGGTCTCGGGGGCGGAGATCCACAGCCCGGCGTCGACCGACTCCTGGTCGGAGTTGAGCATGTTGAAGCGGCCGGTGTCGGTGAAGTAGCCGTCGGCGCTGGTGATGCTGAAGGTCACGGGCTGGTCGCTGAGGTTCCGCACGACCGCCTCGTCCGAGGCGCTCGCGCCGGGGGCGAGCTCGAGCTCGACCCACGCGCGCTTGTCGGGGACGCCGTCGGTGGAGGGGCTGACCGCCCAGGTGATCGCTCCGTCGGCCGCGACGGCCGCCGGAGCGACCCCCACGCCGAGGAGGGCGACGACCAGCGCGAGCAGCGCGGGGAGGAGCGGGCGGCGGGGAGCGGCGGAGCGGCGCGGAGCAGTCATCAGAACCTCATGGTCGCACGGGGGAAGCACGACGCGGCCGGGCGGGCGGGCCCGGCCGCGTCGGCCGTGGTGGGATCGCGGCCGAGGGAGTGCGTCCCCCGGCCGCGACGGGTCACTCGAAGAGCGACAGGGTGATGGTGGACGAGTACGCGCCGGCGTCCACGTTCACGGGGGTGCGGAGGAAGAGGTCGGCGTCGGCGCTCCAGGAGCCCTCGGGGTTGACCTGCTGGGAGTTGCTGGCGACGATCGCGAGCAGCTCCTCGTTCTTCAGGCCCAGGCCGTTGGCGCCGCCGTCGATGGCGGTGTCGACGACCTGGCCCGCGGCGACCTCGCCGAGCTCGCCGCCGTCGACGAGAGCCGGGGCCCAGCCCAGGTTCTCGGCGCCGATGATGGAGCCGTCGGCCGAGGTGAAGTCGTCGGCGGTGCCGAGGACGTACCAGGCGGAGTCGGGGGAGACGTCCTCGGCGTCACGGGTGTCGGTGACCGTGACGGTCGGCAGGGTGCCGGTGAACTGGCGGCGGACGTTGTCCGAGCCGTCCTCGGCCAGGGTCGTCGAGTCGCCGGCGACGGTCATCGAGAGGGCGCCGGTCCCGGGGAGGTCGGCGATGTCGACGTTGACGTCGACGTCGTCGCTGCCGTAGTTGGTGTCGGCGGCGAAGGCCGTTCCGGCGACTCCGAGCAGGAGGACGCCTCCGGCCAGTCCGGCGGCTCCGCGGATCAGAAGGGATCGGGTGTTCATGTCGGGTGTTCTCCGTTCTCCGGCCGGCGTCGTCGCCGGCTCGATCTCAGTGGGTGTGGGTCGTGCCCGCGGGTCAGCTGCAGCTTGCCGCGGAGTAGGGGGCGGTCGTGGAGGCCGTGGCCGGCTTCCCGTTGACGAACGCGGTCGCCGTGGCGGTCGCGGATCCGTCGGTCACGCTCGTCGCCCGGGTGGTGAAGGCGGCCGAGACGGTGGCGCCGGGAGCGACGTCGGCGAAGCTCTTGGAGCCCCACGTCGTGCCGATCACGATCTTCGCAGCGAAGGCGTTCGGGTTCGTGACGGTCGCGGTGACGACGATCTTCCCGGCGACGCAGCGCGTCGTGGAGGTCGTGGTCACGGCGATCGCGGGTGTCGAGTCGGTCACGGGGCCGACGGAGGCGGAGGCCGTCGCCGGCGTCCACTGCGGCTTCGCGGCGGTCACGGCCACCGAGATCGTCGCTCCGCGATCGGCGGCGGTGAGCGTGTAGCTCGACGCCGTCGCCCCGCTGATCGCGGTCCCGCCGCGCTTCCACTGGAAGCCGGTCGCCGTCCACGGGGAGGAGGCGGAGGCGGTCAGCGTGCTGCCCACCGTCGCCTTCCCCGTGATCGAGGCTGCGAGCGGCGCGGTGTCGACGATCGTCTGCGCGGCGACGCTGGTGAGGGTCGGGACGACCTTCTGCATGAGCCCGGTCGTCTTGTCGAAGGTCACCCGGTCGATCGTCGTCTCGCGGTGCTGGCCGTCTCCGCCGGGGATGGCGAAGCGGTGGTAGGCGATGTACCAGTCGTCCGTGCCGGGCACGTTGACGATCGAGTTGTGGCCCGTGGCGAGGATGCCCTGCGAGGTGTCCTTCTCGAGGACCACGCCGCGGTAGGTCCACGGTCCGTCGACGCTCGTCGAGGTGGCGTAGCCGACCTTGTAGTTCTCCGAGCCGGTGTCGTCGATCGAGTAGGTGAGGTGGTACAGACCGTCACGGTAGTTCAGGAACGCACCCTCGCGGAAGTCGGTCAGGCCGCTGATCTTCTTGATCGTGCCGGTCTTGATCGAGAGCATGTCGTCGGACAGCTCCCCGTAGAGCGGGTCGCCGTTGCCCCAGAAGAGGTAGCTCTTGCCGGTCTTCGGGTCGGTGAACGCGGCGGGGTCGATCGCCTGGCCGGACCGCACGGACTCGCCGTTGGTGATCATCGCGGTCGGCTGCGCCGTGAACGGGCCCATCGGGCTGTCCGAGACGGCGACTCCGATCGTCTTGCGGTTCAGCGAGGAGTTCTCGCCGGAGAAGTAGAAGTAGTACTTCCCGTTCTTCTCGATGATCGTCGGCGCCCAGGCGTTGCCGGTCGCCCACGGCACGTTGCCGTTCGCGCCGTCGAGCGTCAGGAAGGGCTGCTCCGAGCGGGTCCAGTCGATGAGGTTCTTCGAGGACCAGGCGTAGAAGGTCTTGCCGCCCCAGCCGGCGAAGCCGTCCGAGGTCGCGTACAGGTAGTAGGTGTCGCCGAAGACCGCGATGTTCGGGTCGGCGTTCAGGCCTGCGAGGACCGGGGACTTCATGACGACGGCCTTCAGGGTCCAGGTGGTCGCGGTGCCGCCGGCGGCGGGCGTGAGCACGACCGTCTGCGGGGTGGAGAGGTCGCGGACGGTGCCGGAGGCGGGGCTCGCCGTGACGCCGGCCGCGGTGGAGAAGGTCGGGGTGAGCTTCGTCAGGTCGGTCCCCGGCTTCACCGGGAAGGTGACCGTCCTGCTCGCCGAGTCGACGATCGGGGCCGTCTTCAGGACGTCGCCGCTGAGCGACAGGTCGACCAGGGCCGACGTGTTGCCGGAGGCGGTGAGCACCTCGGAGGCGCTGAGGGCCCGGTTGTAGACCGAGAACTCGCGGATCTGGCCGCGGAAGCGGTTGTCGGCGTCGTAGTTCGAGCGCCCGATGTAGTTCGCCGAGGTGGAGCCGCCGCCGATGTCCTTCGGGTCGGTCGTGACGGTGCCGCTGGCGACCTTCACTCCGTCGAGGTAGATCGTGCCGGTGGTGCCGGAGAGCGTGTACGTCAGGTGCGCCCAGGTGCCGCGGGGGAGGGCCGAGCCGCCGGCGACGGTCTGCTCGGTGGTGTAGTTCCCGGTCGCGATGCTGGTGCGGTAGTTGTTGCCCGAGGTGAAGAGGTAGCCGTCGCCGGCGCCGTTCGTGGTGTTGCCCAGGCCGTAGAGGAAGTAGGCGCCGCCCTGCGCGGGGTCGATCCAGACGTCGGACTGGATGGTGAGGTCCGTCACTCCGGCGAGCAGGTCGTTCGGCAGCTTGACGTAGTCGTCGGTGCCGTCGAGCTGCAGGGCGCCGTCCTTCCAGGTGCCACCCGAGGGCAGCGTGCCGTTCTGGTTGTTGCCCGAGCTGTCGCGCACCGTGGTGCCCGAGCCGCCGTCGAAGGTGTAGCGGAGGATCTCGCCGGCCGCGTTGACCGGCTTCGCGGCGGGGCCGGTGCTGCTGGTGCCGTAGGCGGCCGTCAGGCGCGCCTCTTCAGCGCTCGAGAGGCGGAGCACCGAGCCGTGGCGGAAGGGCTTCGAGAACGAGTACGTGTTCGCGCCGGTGGTGCCGACAGGAAGCGCCGTGAACCGCATGTCCGCGAGGGTGTCGGTGACGTAGGCGGAGTAGCCGAACGAGTCGCCCATGACGACCCAGCGGCCGTCGGGCAGCTGGTAGACGGTGAGGCCCTCGAGGTGGTCGGAGAGGCCGCGGGACTTCTCCTCGCCGAAGCCGATCACGCGGGTCCAGGGGCCGGCGAGACTCGGGGCCTTGTCGACGACCGTGCGCCAGTCGGCGGTGGAGAAGCGGTAGTACGTGTCCCCCTCCTTCGCGATGGTCGTGTCGATGATGCTGCCGCGGCTCCCGCCGCCGGCGGCGGGGTTCTCGTCCAGCCAGACCTTCGGGGTGGAGAAGCCGACGAAGTCGCGCGTGGTCGAGACGTAGACGCGCTGGGCGGAGGCCCCGCCGGTCAGCGTCTTGTCGCGGGCGGCCCAGTAGACGTAGTACTGGCCGGTCGCGTCGTCCCAGATCGCCTCAGGAGCCCAGACGTTGCCCGCGTCGGGGAAGCCGGCGAAGACGATGCTCTGATCGCTCCAGTTCACGAGGTCCGTCGAGCGCCAGACGACGAGGTTCTTGCTCGCGTTGGTCTGGTCCCAGGTGCCGCCGGGAGCGGTGCCCTCGGCGTGCAGGTCGGTGCCGATGATCCAGTACTCGTCGCCGGTGGGGGAGCGCACGAGGTGCGGATCGCGGACGCCGAGGGTGCCGCCGAGGTTGGCGAGCACGGCCTTGTCGTTGTTGAGCTTCGACCAGTGCAGACCGTCGGTGCTGGAGCCGAAGTAGATCTTCTCGTAGTCGGTCGAGGCGAAGTGGGTCCAGAGGTAGCCCGCGTCGTACTCGGTGTCGAGGTCCGCGGGAGCCGCGGTCACCGTGACGGGCAGCTGCCGGGTCGCGGTCGTGCCGGCGATCGTCGCGGTGAGTGTGACGGGCGTGGCGGCGGACCGGCGCTTCACGACTCCGGTCGTGCTGAGCACGGCCGTGTTCGAGGAGGACCAGGCGACGTCGTAGGAGCCGGCCTTCGCGGGCAGCGTCACGTTGCCGCGGACGTCGCCGGAGTTGACGATCGAGAGGGCGTCGAGCGCCTTCTGGGCGTCGGCGTTCACGTCCTTGGCGGGCACGGTGGCGGTGAAGGTGCGGGTGGCCGTGGCCGAGCCGCGGGTGGTCGTGGCGGTCAGCTCGACCGAGGCGACCCCGGTCGCGGGCGGCGTGACGACTCCGCTGGTCGAGACGACCGCGGAGTTGCTCGAGGCCCAGGCGATGGCGGAGCCGTTGGGGCCGGTCGTCGGGAGGGTGAGGTTCGCGGAGACCGAGGAGAGGCTCCCGAGGTCCAGGGCGGCGGAGTCGCGGGAGACGCGCGTGCTGTCCGGGGCCTGGAGGGTCGCGACGTCGGCCGCGCTGAGCGCCGTGCTGTAGACGCGGAAGTCGCGGACCGAGCCGGCGAGGGTCTTGTCCGCCGTGTAGACGGAGCGGCCGATAGCGTTCGCGGTGGTGGTGCCGTTGCCGATCGCGGCGGGAGTGATGGTCACTCCTGTCTGCTGCGCGACCTGGGTGCCGTCGAGGTAGAGGCGTGCGGTGTCGCTCGCGTCGTCGAGCGTGTAGGTGAGGGTCTTCCAGACGCTGCGCGCGAGGTTCGCGTTGGAGTTGACGGTCTGCTCGGTGGTCCAGTTGCCGGTGGCGATCGAGGCCTTGTAGCCGTTGCCCGTCGTGTAGAGGTAGCCGTTCCCGGCGCCGTTCGTCGTGTTGCCGAGGCCCCAGATGAAGTAGGGCGTGCCCTGGTTCGCGTTCACCAGGACCTCGGTGCTGACCGTGATCGAGTTCAGGCCCGCGAGCAGGTCGTCGGGCAGCTTGACGTAATCGTCGGTCCCGTCGAGGGCGACGCCCGCGGCTCCGCGAGGAGCGGCTCCGTTGACGAGCGTGCCGGTGCGGCCCTTGCCCGAGCTGTCGGCGACGGTCGTGCCGCTCGTCTCGTCGAGCGCGTAGCGCAGGACGAGGCTGTCGGAGGGAGCTGCGCTCGCCGACTGGGCCGTCAGAAGGGGGACGGTGAGGGCCACGGCCGTCACGAGGACGAGTGGTCGCAGGAAAGGCTTCATCGCGCTTTGCTCCAGGGTCGGCACCATTGCTGAGGGGAGGGAGTGTGCCGGCTTCGTACGCGGCAATGTTCACGGTAACACTATGTTGACGACAACGTGAAGAGCCTAACCGGATCATTTCCCGACACTCCAGAGGAGAGGCGAACCGGTTCGACGAATCCCGAGTGCGTCCTGGAGCGACGCGGACGCCGATGTCCGGTCGGATCAGCCGCGGTCGACGTCGCGCGAACGGCACAGCGCGCGGTCCATCGCCCTCAGCGTCCGGAAGCCGGCCCGCTCGGCCACGGCCGCGCGAGCCGAGGGCGAGAGCGACGGGCTCGCGGCGAGCAGCGACGCGGCGAGGTGCACGCGCCGCTCGCGGAGGGTCGCGGCCACGGTCGTGCCCCGGCGGTGGAAGGCGCGGTCCAGCGTGGCCCGCGAGACGCGGAGCCGCATCGCGAGAACGCCGGCGGTGAAGTCCGCGTCACCCGCCTCCGCATCGATGACGGCGATCGCGCGGAGGAGGACGCCCTCGAGTCCGTCCTCCGGACGGGCGGGCGGCAGGCTCTGCTTGATCAGGGCCGACGCGGTCGCCTCGAGCGCCCGGCGCAGCTCGCTGAAGCCGGGATCGCCCGCCGCGAGGTCCGCGTTGAGGGTCGCGTTGACGAGGGAGACGAAGGCGCCGCTGTAGCTGTCGGCGGCGAGCAGCGTGCAGGACGGCCCGCCGGACTGTGCGCTCGTGAGGCCGAGCCTGCCCCAGGAGGTCCTCAGCGCCAGCCAGGCGGAGTCCTCCTCCGCCCGGAACCGAGCGGAGTCGTCGCGTCGGAGGAGGGCGAGCCCGCCGGGCCGCAGACGAGCGGCCTCGAGAGGGCCGTCGACGACGATCTCGCCGGCGACCGGGACGATGAGGTCGACCTCGGCCCGGTCGGGGGCGGGGAGGGGCGGGTCGGTCCGGAGCGTGCCGGGTGTGTGCCAGAGGCGGCTCAGCCGGAAGCCGTCGATGGCGAGCACGTCCCCGGCGAGGTGCAGGGGCGGAGCTCCGTCGCTCGCCCAGCCGAGGCTCCTCAGCCACGCCTCCACGCGGGGACCGCTCAGCTGCAGCGTCTCGACGAGACCGCGCGGGGCGGCCGGCTGCTCGGAAGCGGTCACCGGGCTCCTTCGCAGCGGGGACGGGGTGCGCGGGCGGTGACCACGTTAGGCCGGGGGAGGGGCGCCGAGACGGGGTGGCGCGTTCCTCCTCGGACGAGGCGCCCGTCCTCGGCGGGAGGGCGGAGGCGGCCCTCCTCGCCCGCGGTCCGGCAGGACGCGGGCGGAGAGGGCCGCCGGGCGCGGATCAGCGGCAGTCGGTTCTCGCCTTGATCCAGTGGGGGTTCAGCGCGCCGTCTCCCCGGGCGGTGATCCCGGCCGCATCGGGGCCGGTGCTGGCACCGGAGCCGATCTTGGTCCACGTGTTCTGCGCCGTGCTGTAGTACCAGATGTCGCCGTTCGCCTTCACGGAGACGTTCCCATCCGCTCCCTGACCGTAGGTGCGGACGAACCCGGAGTTCTCCGGAACGGTCGCGAGCCGGGTGCCGTACTGCAGGACCCCGTCCTTGATCCAGTGGATCTCGAACGTCCCGCCCGGCCGCTGGGTCAGTCCGGCGGCGCTCGGCTCGGTGCTGGCTCCGGTGCCGACGAGGTCCCAGACGTTGCCCTGCGGGGTGTACCGCCAGATGTCGCCGTTCGACTTCACGGCGATCGTGCCGCGGGTGCCGAGGCCGTAGACGCGGACGAATCCGGAGTTGGTCGGCACCGTGGCCGCTGCGGTGCCGTACTGCAGGACTCCGTTCTTGATCCAGTGGACGTTCAGGGTCCCGGCCGGGTTCGCGGAGATGCCGGCCGCGCTCGGCTCGGTGCTGGCGCCGGTGCCCAGAAGGGTCCACTCGTCGGCCTGGCGGTTGTACCGCCAGACGTCGCCGTTCGACTTGATGGAGACGTTCCCGTCCGCGCCCTGACCGTAGGTGCGGACGAATCCGGAGTTGCTCGGAACGGTCGCAAGCGCCTTGCCGTACTGGAGGACTCCGTCCTTGATCCAGTGCGCGTTGTAGGTTCCGTCCGGCTGCTGCGTGAGCCCGGACGTGCTGGGCTCCGTGGAGGCGCCCGTGCCGAGCTTCTGCCAGCCGTCCGACCGCCGGTACTGCCAGATGTCGCCGTTCGCCTTGACGGAGACGTTGCCGTTCACACCCTGCGAGGAGGTGTGGATGAATCCGGAGTTCTCGGGAACAGTGGCGAGGCCCGTGCTGTACTGCAGGTCGCCGGTCTGGCGGACCGGGAACGGGGCGTTCGTCTTCGCCGAGCCGCCGAAGGCGAGGGCCGAGCCTGTCGAGGGGCCGGCGATGACGCTGCCGGCGGGGATGGTGGCGACTCCGTTCGCGTCGGTCACGAAGGTGTCGGTCCCGCTCCCTCCGAAGCGGAAGCCGGGCGGGGTGTTCACCCGCACAGGGACGTTCGCGACGTTGCCGCCGGTGAGGGTCAGCGTGATCGGCGCCGTGTTGGGCATGCACGCGATCATGGTCGGGATGGAGCTGAACACGAGGGTCTGCGTGGCAGAGGCGGCGGCGGCCGGGGTGGCCGTCGCTGCGGCGATCACGGGCAGGGACCAGGTGGCGCCGGCGACGACGGTGCGTCGCCTCAGCGGACCCTGCTCAGCGGGAGAGTTGTCGGAAGTCACAGTGAAGCTCCTCGGTCTGTCTTCTCGCCGGCGGCCTGCTCGGAGGACGGTCGTCGTCCGCTCGGCCGCTTCGGCGGGTACGACGGGCGCCGTACCGCTGGGGAGTCTTCCCGCGGGCGGGCGGTCGGCCCAAGCGCTCGGGGGCAGGTGAGGAGGAAGTGGCGCTGCCGTGAGGAGGGAGTGGTGAGCTCCGGCGCCGCTCCGAGTCGCGATCGCCCTCCTGACCCGGTGATCCCGTCGGTCGCACGCTGCCGCCGGGGCGCCGCCGGCGCGGTGAGCGGGAGCGTCGCCGTCCGCTGTGACCGGTCCCGTGACAAACGGAGCACGCGCGGGCTGCGAATCACTCCCGTGGTGAGGCGTCAGCGTGCCCGCGAGGAGGGGGCGCCCGATGAGGTCGAGATCGGCCGAGATGTACCGGCGGATGGCCGAGCACTGGAACGGCGTGGAGGCCCGTTCTGGACTGCGGGTCGAGGCGACGGGCTCGCTCGGCTTCGAGATCGCCAGACTGTGGATCCCCGGTGGCTGCGTTCTCGAGCAGAAGCCGCAGTCGCGCTGCCCGCCGGGCGCGCATCTGCTGCTGGTCGTCGAGGGCGGAGGACGCATCCGACAGGGCGGACGGATGCTCGAGTGCGGCAGTGGTGATCTGGTGGTCATCGACGCGGAGCCGCGGACCGGGGCGCGCTTCCCCCGCTCGACCGTGATCTACGCCTGGGTGCTCGGCGAGCGGGCGCTGGAGCAGCGCTGGATCGCTGAGCGCCTCGGCGAGGTCCTGCCGGTCGCCGGCTCCTTCCTGGCCCCGGCGCGGGCGCTGATGAACGGTCTCCTCGACGGCGACCCCGCTCTGGCGGAGCAGCCCGCCGTCGCCCGGGCGGGCGAGGCCTTCCTGAAGGAGCTGGTCGAGGGCTCCGCACCGCGCAGGCGTCCCCGCGCCGAGGAGGTCTACGGGGAGGCCATGGCCCTGATCGAGGAGCGCCACCGCGATCCCGCCTTCACCGCCGCCCGGCTCGCCCGCGAGCTCCTGGTGTCGGAGCTGACGCTGGCCCGCGCGTTCTCCTTCCTCAGGCGGACGGCCGACGACGAGCTCGAGCGGCGCCGGGCGGGCACCCTCCTGCTCCTGATCGGCGGGCGGTCCCTGGCGACCGCCGACTTCGCGCGCGCGTCCGAGGAGGCGGGCTTCGCCTCCGAGGGGAGCGCTCGCCGCGCGCTGTGGCGTATCTCCCAGCGCCGCTGACCGGGACGGTCCCCGTGGCCGTCCTCCCGGTCCGGCGACGGCGTGCGGCCGGATTCCGAGCGCGAGGCGCGGAGGCCTGGGAGATCCGTGCGAACGTCCGGCGGTGATCGACAGATGAGGGATTCTGTTCGTTCGACGCGGAGGAGGCGGGAGATGGGGGCCGCAGAGGAGCGGATGCAGGCGTTCGCTCGCGCCTGGTACGAGCGCGGGACCGGCGCTCCCGGTCTGCGGATGGACGCAGCGGATGGACCGGGACTCGCGCTGACGCGGGTGTGGGGGCCGAACGGGATCAGGGTCGCCCCCTCGCCGTCGGTCGACAGGGCGGACAGGCCGGCGGGCGTTCACATCTCCCTGATCGTCGAGGGCGGGGGAGAGGTCGTCCTCGACGAGGGCGTGCTCGAGGCGACGCCGAACAGCGTCCTGCTCCTCGACGCCAGGGTCCCGGCGCGCATCGACTACCGGCGGCCGACCGTCTCGTACACCTGGAGCTTCGACGCCGCCGTGCTCGAGCACCGGTGGGTCCGCGAGCGGATCAACGAGGTCGTGTCGGTGCGCGAGTCGGTCTGGACGCCTGCCCGTGCCCTCGCCAACAGCCTGATCGAGGGGGATCCGGCCGTGCTCGGGGCCGCCGGCGTGAGGCGGGCGAGCGAACTGCTGCTGGAGGGGATCGTCGAGCACTGCGCTCCGCGGGTCCGGACCCGGAGCGCGGACCAGGTCTACGCGGAGGCGATCCCGGTGATCGAGGCGCGCCACCGCGACCCGGCGTTCTCCGCCGCGGTGCTCGCCCGGGAGCTGCTCGTCTGCCCCCGCATGCTCGCGGAGGCTTTCGCGTTCCTCGGCCGCACGCCGGCGGAGGAGATCGAGACGCGCCGGGCGGGCACCCTCCGGCGCCGGATCGGCCTGCGGCGGCGGGGCCCTGCCGACTTCGCCCGCCTCGCCGAGGAATGCGGCTACGCCACCCGCGAGCAGGCCGCGCTGACGCTCTACCGCTCCGCCTCCTGAGGCCGGCGGAGCGCCCCGGACACGACGGCGCCCCCTCGTCCGCGGAGGGACGAGGGGGCGCCGGGGGAGATCGGGCGGGAGCCCGGTCAGGTCTTGCTGCGGGCCATGACGGCGCGCTGGAGGAGGACGAAGACCAGGAGGATGCCTCCGGTGATGATCGTGGTCGCCTCCGGCGGGATGCCGCCGTCACGGGTGATCAGGACGTTCATCAGGCCGAGCACCAGGGCGCCGACCACCGAGCCGAGCACGAACCCGACGCCGCCGGTGAGCAGCGTGCCGCCGATGACGGTCGCCGCGATGGCGTCGAGCTCCCAGCCGGTGCCGGTGATGTTCTGCGCGCTGCCGAGACGGGCGGTGTAGACCACACCGGCGAGACCGGCGAGCGTGCCGCTGATGATGTAGATGAACAGCTTGGTCCGCACCACCGGGAGGCCCATCAGGGCCGCCGACTGCTCGGAGCCGCCCATCGCGTAGACCGTGCGGCCCAGGCGGGTGCGGTGCAGCACGAAGAACGCGCCGGCCACGACGAGGATCGCGATGATCACGCCGGGGCTGATGACGAAGTCGTTGACCTTCGGGCCGTCGATCAGCTTGATCGGCGTGGCCAGGCTCAGCACGGCCGAGTCCTCGGGGAGGCGCTCCGGGACGGTGCTCAGCATGGAGGCGAGACCGCGGGCCAGGAACATCATCGCGAGCGTCGCGATGAACGGCTGCACGTTGAAGTACTGGATCAGGACGCCGGAGATCACGCCGAACACGGCGCCGATCACGACCATCAGGACCATCACGAGCCAGGGGTTCCAGCCGGCGTTGATCAGGAGCACGCCGCTCACGCTGCTGAACGCGATCACCGCGCCGACCGAGAGGTCGATGCCGCCGGTGAGGATCACGAAGGTGAGGCCCACGGCGAGGATGATCAGGTGCGCGTTGTTGACCAGCAGGTTCGAGATCGTGCTCGCCTGCAGGATCCGGCCGTAGGCGGCCTCGCCGTAGACGATCATCCCGAAGAAGATGATCAGCGCGGCCAGGGTGGGCAGCTTGTCCAGGTGCTGGCTCAGCCAGCCGCGCGCCCCGGAGGTGCGCTTGGTGCTCGCCGGAGGGGCGGAGCGGGTCATCACGGCACTCATGCGGGGATCGCCTCTTTCTGCGGGACGCTGCGGCGCGCCTCGCGACGGGACTTGAAGGCGGAGCGGACGCGCTCGGACTGCAGGAGGCAGAGCGCGACGATGACGATCGCCTTGAAGGCGGGCGTCGCGGAGGACGAGACTCCGAGGAACACGACGGTCTTGTCGAGGGTGGCGATCAGGATCGCGCCCACGGCGGCACCGGTGATGTTGAACTTGCCGCCGGCGAGCGAGGTGCCGCCGATGACGACCGCGAGGATCGCGTCGAGCTCGAGCTGGTAGCCGGTGCGCGAGACGTCGACCGTCATCACGCTCGCCGTGGCGAACACGCCCGCGACTCCGGCGAGGATGCCGCTGCCGATGTAGGCGGTCATCAGCAGGCCCCGGCGGTTGATGCCCGCGAGGCGGGCCGCCTTCGGGTCCATGCCGATGGCCTCGATCATCAGGCCGAGCGCGCTGCGGCGCACCAGGACTCCGACGACCACGACGATCGCGATGGCGAGGAGGAACACGACCGGGAGCCCGAAGACGTACCCGTTCGCGAGCCAGCGGAAGGGCTCGTTGGTGGCGGCGGTGTTCTGGCCGCCGGTGATGACCTTCGCCAGGCCGCGGCCCGCGAGCATCACGACCAGCGTGCTGATGAAGGGCTGGAGGCCCACCACCGAGACGAGGACGCCGTTCACGGCTCCGAGCACGGCGGCCACCAGGAGGGCGACCGCGAAGGCTCCCGCTGCCGCGCCGAGCGAGTCGGGCGCTCCCGCGGAGTTGAGGAACTCCATCGAGACGGCACCGGCGACGACCATGATCGAGCCGACCGAGAGGTCGATGCCCCCGGTCGCGACGACCAGGCACATGCCGACGGCGATCATCAGGATCGGAGCGGCGGCGCGGGCGATGTCGATGACGTTGCCGACGAGGTAGCCGGTGGTGGGGCTGACCGAGACGGCCAGGTAGCCCGGGTCCTTGACGACGTTGACGAGGAGGAGCAGGGCGATCGCCACGACTCCCCAGAAGTACTGGCGGCGGATGATCCCGCCGAGGACGGATCCCCGGGCGGGTCGGGTGTCGCTGCTCATGATGCGGCCTCCTGCGTGGCGCTCTCGAGGACGACGACGTCCTCGTCGACGACTCCCTCTGCGGCGATGGTAGTGACGATCGACTCCGCAGTGACAGCGGGACCGTTGAGGATCTCCGCGATCACGCGGTGGTCCTTCAGGACGATGATGCGGTCGCTGAGGCGGACGACCTCGTCGAGCTCGGACGAGATGAAGACCACGGCGACGCCCTCGCCGGCGAGGGCGACGACCTTCTCCTGGATCTCGGCCTTCGCTCCGACGTCGATGCCGCGGGTCGGCTCGTCGAGGATGAGGATCTCGGGGGCGGTGGCGAGCCAGCGGCCGAGGAGGACCTTCTGCTGGTTGCCGCCGGAGAGCTTGCTGATCGGGCGGTCGGGGTCGGCCGGGCGCACGTTGAGCTCGACGAGGTACTTGCCGACGATCTCGTCCTTCTCCTTCTTGGAGAGGGGGCGGGCCCAGCCGCGCTTGGCCTGCACGCCGAGGATGAGGTTCTCGCGGACCGAGAGGTCGCGGATGATGCCCTCGTCGCGGCGGTTCTCGCTCGAGAACGCGATCTTGTGGGCGAGGCCGGCGGTCGGCGTCGGGACGTCGATCTTCTTGCCGTGCATCGTGATCTCGCCGGTGTCGGGCTTGTCGACGCCGTAGATCAGGCGCGCGAGCTCGGTGCGGCCGGAGCCGAGGAGCCCGGCGAAGCCGACGACCTCGCCGCGGTGCAGCGTCAGGTCGGTGCTCTCGATGGAGCCCTTCTTGCCGATGCCCTTCGCGGTGTAGAGCGGGGCGTCGCGGTAGAGGTGGTCCTGGCTCTCGCGCTCGGAGTCGAGGGAGCGCAGCGCCGCGATGTCCTTGCCGATCATCTTCGAGATCAGCGAGGTGCGGTCGAGCTCGTGGGTCAGGTACTCGCCGACGAAGGTGCCGTTGCGCAGCACCGTCAGGCGGTCGCTGATCGCGTAGACCTGGTCGAGGAAGTGCGAGACGAAGAGGATCGCGACGCCCTCCGCGCGGAGGCGGCGGATGACCACGAAGAGGTTCTCGACCTCGTTCGCGTCCAGGCTCGAGGTCGGCTCGTCGAGGATGAGCACCTTGGAGTCGCTCACCGTCGAGCGGCTGATCGCGACCAGCTGCTGCATCGCGATCGAGAGCGAGGCGAGCGACTGGCGCGTGTTGAGGTGGCCGAGGCCGAGCTTCTCGAGCGCGACCTTCGCGGCCTGGTGCGTGGCCTTCCAGTTGATGCCGAAGGGTCCGCGGACCTCGTAGCCGAGCATCACGTTCTCTCCGATGGAGAGGTTCGTGACCAGGTTGACCTCCTGGTACACGGTGGAGATGCCCGCGGCCTGCGAGTCGGCGGTGCCGGTCAGGCGACGGGTCTCCCCGTCGATCACGATGTCTCCGCTGTCGATGCGGTAGACGCCGGTGAGGGCCTTGATGAGCGTGGACTTGCCGGCGCCGTTCTCACCCATGAGGGTGTGGACCTCGCCCGGGAACAGGCGGAAGTCGACGCCGTCGAGGGCTTTCACGCCGGGGAAGCTGATCGAGATGTTCTTCATCTCGACGATCGGAGGCGAACCTGTCATGTCGCGTCGTTCCGTTCTCGAGCGGGGCGCAGCCGAACAGGTGCGCCGAAGGGTCGGAGCGACCGGGGCCGGCGGGTGGGCCGGCCCCGGTCGCTCCGGGGGAGTGGTGCCGCGTCGAGGAGGACGCCGGGCGACCGGTGGTGCTGAGCGACTAGAACTTGCGGTCGGGCAGCGCGGTGGTGGCGGCCTCGGGCGAGTCGAAGGTCTCGCTCGGGACGACGATCGAGGACTCGACCTTCTCGCCGGCCAGGGTCTTCTCGACCGCGTCGAGGGCGGTCTCGCCGAACAGCGGGTTGTACTCGGCGACGAAGCTCAGCTCGCCGTCGGCCAGCGCCTGCAGGGCGTTCTTGGTGCCGTCGATCGTGGCGATCTTGACGTCGGTGCCGGGGGTGAGGCCGGCCTCCTGGACGGCCTGGACAGCGCCGAGGCCCATCTCGTCGTTCTGTGCGAAGACCAGCTGGACGTCGTTGTTGTTCGACTTCAGGACGGTCTCGAAGACGCTCTTGGCCTCTTCGGTGGACCAGTTCGCGGTCTGCGCGCCGATCTTGGTGAACTTCGAGTCGGCGCCGATGACCTCGTCCCAGCCCTCGTTGCGCTCGTTGACGACCGAGACGCCCGCGGGGCCCTCGAGCGTGAAGTACTTCGCGCCGCTCGGGAAGGTGGTCTTGGCCCAGTCGGCGACCGAGGTGCTGACCGCGATGTTGTCCGGCGCGATGCGGGTCACGTAGAGGTCGGTGTTGTCCGGCTCGATGCCGCGGTCGATCAGGATGACCGGGATCTCGGCCTCCTGGGCGCGCTCGAGCGAGTCCTCCCAGCCGGAGCCCTCCGTGGCGGAGAGCAGGATGATGTCGACGCCCTCGTCCACGAAGGAGGTGAAGGAGTCGATCTGCGACTTCTGGTCTCCGTTGGTGGCGGGTGCGTACTTCAGGTCGAAGCCGGCGTCCTTGGTGAACGTGTCCTCGATGTTGGTCTCGTTCGCCTGGCGCCACGCGCCCTCGGGGCCGACGGCCACGAAGCCGATGGTGGTGAGGTCACCGCTCGAGCCGGAGCCCGAATCGGTGCCGGAACCGCCCGAGCAGCCCGCGAGTCCGAACGCGAGTGCGCCGACTGCTGCGAAACCCAGGAACTGGCCGATTCGCCTCGTCTTGGACATAGATCTCCTCCTTGAGATCGCGGGCACGAAGAGAGTGCCCGAGATGGTGGACCCCGAAGGGCCTCGAATGCGGGCCTAGCGGCCCGAGGTGCGGTGAGTGCAGGATGTGCAGTGGGCGCCGGCCGAAGCAGCGCCACGTCGAAATGTTACCGTGAACAATTCTTGTGACGCAACAGCACGGCGGTGCGCTTCGGTAACGATCCGGTCGCGGGGCCCGCAGGGCCCGATGGCAACCCTCTGCCCGGTGGTCGGGCCCGGGAGTAGCTTCCCTGGCCATGATGCTCCCTCGATCGCGCTCCGTCCCCGCGACGGCCGCGACGGCGGCCCTCGTGCTCGCGCTCTGCGGATGCTCCGCGGACGGCACGGCGGCCCGCCGCGCGGCCGACGCCTTCCTCTCCGCGCTCGCCGACGGCGACGGCGCCGCGGCGTGCGCGCTGCTCACCGGCTCCGCCCGCGAGGCCGTGGAGGACCGGGAGGGCGACTGCCCCGGCGGCGTGCTGGAGCTCGGGATCGCGGAAGACGGAGCAGGGGACGCCGAGGTCTACGGCCGGGCGGCGATCGTGCGCTCCGGCGGCACCGCGGTGTTCCTCACTCCGGGCGACGACGGCTGGCTGGTGCGCGCGGCCGGCTGCGCGCCGGTGGCGGACGCGCCCTTCGACTGCGTCCTGGACGGGAGCTGACGTGCGCACTGCCTCCGCCCTGTACTACGCCGTGATCGTGCTCGGCCTGATCGGGTTCTTCGCCGTCGGGATCCTCGGGAGGTGAGCCGGATGCGCCGCTTCCTGCGCGAGAACGGACTCTCGCTGTTCTTCCTCGCGATCTTCCTGCTCGCTCTCCTCGGGCAGTCGTTCGCCGGGCTCGCCGCGTACAACGACACCCAGGTCGCGGAGGGGCTGCGGGAGGTCGGCTACTGGCGCTTCGTCACCTCCTCCGACTTCGCGATCGACGTCGCCGAGAACTGGCAGTCGGAGTACCTCCAGTTCTTCCTCTACATCGGCGCGACCGTCTGGCTCGTGCAGCGCGGCTCGCCCGAGTCGAAGCGGGTGGGCGAGGAGGGCCTCGAGACCGACGAGCAGCAGAAGGCGGGGGCGTCCGCGGAGGACGACTCGCCGCCCTCGGCGTCCGCCGGCGGCCTGCGGCAGGCGCTGTTCTCGCACTCGCTGCTGCTGGTGATGGGGGCGGTGTTCCTGCTGTCCTGGGCGGCGCAGTCGGTGACGGGCGTCGTGGCCTACAACGAGGAGCAGCTGACGAGCCTGGAGGCGCCCGTCGACTGGCTCGGCTACGTCTCCTCCGCCGACTTCTGGAACCGGACGCTCCAGAACTGGCAGTCGGAGTTCCTCGCGGTGGGCAGCATGGCGGCGCTCGCCGTGTTCCTGCGCGAGCGCGGGTCGAGCGAGTCGAAGAAGGTGGGCGATCCGCACGGACGGACGGGGATCTGAGTGGTCAGGGTGCGTCGGATCGGACGCGGATCTCGTCGCCCTCGAGGGCGAACCGCAGGGACGTGCCGATCGGGAACCGCTCGCGCAGGGCCTCCGGCGCCGCCGACGTCACGGTGAACTGCGCGACCGCGGGGAACGCTCCGGCCGTGCAGCCCTGGAAGAACAGGCCGTCCTGCGGCTCGGCGGTCCGCACGATGGAGAGGCACGAGCCGGCGCTCGAGGAGCGGCGCTGCCGGACGACGGTGAGCCCCGTGTCGGCGGGCAGGCTCTGCCGCACGACGGTGAGCCCGCCGAAGTCCTCGGTGGTGACCGACCCGTCGAACCCCAGTCCCTCCCAGTCGGGGAGGTCGGTGCCGTTCGACAGCGGCAGCACGGCGACCTCGCGGCCGGGCTGCCCGTCCCCGGCGGTGCTGAGGAGGGTGGCCCCCGCGGCGACGGCGGCCGTCGAGGCCAGCGCAGCGAGGAGGAGGAGGCCGCGCCGACGCGATCGGCGGGGCGGGACGTGGCCGAGGGGGTCGGACGCCTCGTCGGCGGAGGCGTCCACGGGAGGTGCCGCGTCCTCCGGCGCCGCGGCCCCGGAGACCGCGGGAACCACCGCGTCCGGCAGTGCGGTGCCGAGGGCGGGACGGACGCGGGCCTCGAGCGCGGAGAGCCGGGCGAGCGCGGCGGGGTCCCGCTCGATGTCGGAGCCTCGGCCGTAGGCGCGCCGCTGCAGCTCCGCGAGCTCGTCCGGTCGCTGATCGTCCACCCCCGGATCCTCGCAGGCCCGGCGTCCGAGCGGGACCCGCCGGCGCGCCGAGGTCCTGGCGGTCGAGCAGCCCGGACGGATCATCGAGACCCGGTGGACGGTGCGGCCGCTCGGCCGGCGGGGGAGGTCAGTCGTCGTCGTCGAGGTCGTCGTCGCGGTCGGCGGCGATCATCTCGACGATCGTGTCGACGGTGAGCCAGGGGCCGTTGCTGACCTCGCCGATCTTCTCGCGGTCCTTGAACACGACGATGCGGTCGCTGAGGCGCACCACCTCCTCCAGCTCGGACGAGATGTAGACGACGGTCACCCCCTCCTTCGCGAGCTGCGCGATGTGCGCCTGGATCTCGACCTTCGACGCCACGTCGATCCCGCGCGCCGGCTCGTCGAGCACGAGCAGCCGCGGACGGGTCGCGAGCCACCGCGCGAGGACCACCTTCTGCTGGTTGCCTCCGGAGAGGTACTTCACCGGGATGTCCGGGTCGGCCGGCGAGATGTTCAGCGCCTCGACGTAGGTGCGCACCAGGGTGTCGGTCTCGGCGGCCGAGAGCGGGTGCGCCCAGCCGCGCAGAGCCTGCAGGCCCAGCACGAGGTTCTCGCGGAGGGAGAGGTCGCCGATGATCCCGTCCTCGCGGCGGTTCTCGCTCGAGTGGGCGATGCGGTGGCGCAGGCCCGACACCGGGTCGGAGATGTGCGCGGGCTGGCCGTCGATCAGCACCTCGCCGGTGTCCGGCTTCTCGACCCCGCTCACCAGCGACGCCAGCTCGGTGCGCCCCGAGCCGCGCAGGCCCGCGAAGCCCACGATCTCGCCGCGGTGCAGCTCCAGATCGGTCGGGCCCACGGCGCCGCGGCGGCCGATCCCGTGCGCGCGGTAGATCGCCGGGCCGACCGGCTGGCGGCGGTGCTCGCGGCGGTCGGAGCCGATCTGCCGCAGCGCATCGATGTCCTTGCCGATCATCTTCGCGATCAGCTCGGCGCGGTCCATGGTGTGCGCCGGGTACTCGCCGACGGTGCCGCCGTCGCGGAGCACCGTCAGCCGGTCGCTGAGGGTGAGGACCTGCTCGAGGAAGTGCGAGACGAACAGGATCGCGACGCCCTGGTCGCGCAGCCTCCGCAGCACCGTGAAGAGGCGGGCCACGTCGCTGAGGTCGAGGCTGGAGGTGGGCTCGTCGAGCACGAGCACGCGCGGACGGTCGACCATCGCGCGGCTGATCGCGACCAGCTGGCGGATCGCCGGCGAGAGCGAGCGCAGCGGCAGGTGAGGGTCGAGGTCCTCCAGGCCCAGCTCGGCGAGCATCTCGGCCGCGCGGTGGTGGGTGCGCGACCAGGAGATGCCGAAGCGGCCGCGGACCTCGTGGCCGAGCATCACGTTCTCGCCGATGCTGAGGTTGTCGGTGAGGCGCTCGTCCTGGAACACGGCCGTGATGCCCGCTGCCTTCGCCTCCGCCGGGCCGCTGAAGCGCCGGGCGACGCCGTCGACGAGGATCTCGCCCGCGTCGGGCTGGTGGATGCCGGTGAGCGTCTTGATCAGCGTGGACTTGCCCGCGCCGTTCTCGCCCATCAGCCCGTGGATCTCGCCCGGCACCAGCCGCAGGTTCCCGTCCTTCAGAGCGGGTCCGGAGGCGAAGGAGACGCGGATGCCGGTCATCTCGACGACGGGTGCCGCGGAGCTCCGGGTCGTCCTCGATGAGATCGCCACGTGCCGTCCTCGGTTCGTGTGCGGCGCGCCGTCAGGGTCCGGCGTGCCAGGGGCTGCCGCCGATGATACGCGAGCGCATGCGGCGGAACGGGAACAGGAGGGTCACGATCGGGGAGCGGCCGTGGAGGAGCGGATCACCAGCTCCGTGGGGATCCGGGTGCGCTGCGGGATCTCCTGGCCGCGGATCCTCGCGTGGATCACCTCGGCGACCGTCGTCCCGAGCTTGTCGAAGTCCTGGCGGACCGTCGTCAGCGGCGGGAGGAAGTGGCGGGCGGTGGGCAGGTCGTCGAAGCCGACGATGCTCATGTCCTCGGGCACGCGGATCCCGCGCTCGACGAGGCCGTGGATCACTCCGAGCGCCATCTCGTCGTTCGCGACGACCATCGCGGTGAAGTCGGGCACCGACTGCAGGCTCGCGGCGAAGTCGTACCCGGAGTCCGGGGTCCAGTCGCCGATGACGATGGGGCGCTCGTGCATTCCCCACGACTTCGCGCGGCTGTGGAAGGCGCGCTCGCGGGCGCGCGCGTCGAGCCAGTCGAGGGGGCCGGAGAGGTGCAGCACGTCGCGGTGGCCGAGGTTGCCCAGGTGGTCGACGGCCTGGAACATGCCGGCCTGCTGGTCGACCGAGACGGTGAGGAAGCTCGGATCCTTGTCGCTCTTCACCACGAGCGTCGGCACGCCGATCTCGACGGTGCGGAGGGTCGCCACGGAGGAGGAGCGCGGCGCGATCACGCAGAGCGCGTCGATCCCGAGGCCCATCAGGTGGGCGATCGCGTCGGTGGGGGTCATCTCGAGGTCCGGCCGCAGCGCGACGGAGGTGATCGAGTACCCCTTCTCGCGGGCGGCGCGCTCGATCGCGCGGAGGGTGCTCGACGGCCCGTACTCGGCGCCGCTCTCGATCATCACGCCGATGCGGTCGGTGCGCTGCGTGACGAGGGAGCGGGCGGCGATGTTCGGCCTGTAGTTGAGCTCGTCGACCGCCTCGAGGACCTTCTGGCGGGTCGACTCCTTGATGTTGGGGTGCCCGCTGAGCACGCGCGACACGGTCATGTGCGAGACGCCCGCGACCGCCGCGACATGGCGGAGGTTCGGCCGATCGGCCATGAGAGGACCTCCTCCGCTCCCCGGGCGGGTGAGCCGCGCCACCCCGGCGCGGACGAGGCTCAGAGGGCTCGGCTGCCGGGGGTGGCACCAGCATAGTCAGGCGGGGCCGACCTCCCGGTGGGCGCCTCCTGAGCGGGCGGGCACCGTCCGTTCCGCTGCGGGATCCGCCGTGGCGCGGGGCGGGCGGGACCGTCCCGGTCGCGTCGCTCTCACTGCGGTCCTCGATGATCGAGGGGGCTCCGGCGCCCCTGCCGCCGGGGAGCTCCGTGAAGCGGAGGACGTGCCGTTCCCTGCTGCGCTCGATGTCGCGGAGGCACGAATCGACTGTCGACTCCGCGTTCGGAGACTCGGAGTAGAAGCTCTTCTCGAGAGAGCACTCGTACGGGCCGTGCTCACGAGCGATGACATGAGCCGTACGGCTGCGGAGAAGGATCTCGGCACGGGCCAGTCGAGCACGCAGGCTCTGCCGCAGCGCTTCATCTGCGTCGCAGACCGCTCGGACGTCCTCGAACGAGACTCCGTCCGCGAACGAGTCGTCCCCGTCGTGCGGAGCCCGCTGGAAGTAGCGGGCGTACCCGGAGAAGCGGTAGTAGTTCTGCGCGGCCAGGTAGCTCGTGCAGGCCTCCCCGTCGGCGATGCCGAGCCCGCGGTCACGGAGGAGCTGGACCTGCTGCTTCCACGACAGGCTCGGTTTCCGTGCCATCGCAGTACCTCGGTGCCGAAGAAAAAGGCCCCTCCCATGTGAGCATCGCGGAGAGGCTTGGGAGGGGGTCGATCGGATCGAATCTACCAGGCGTCCCTCAGCCGTGGTCCCTGCGGCGCCACCCGACCAGCCGGTGGCACGAGTGCTGATCGGACCATCGCCGCAGGACGGAGAGGGCCGACCGCCGCGGCGCCGAACGCTGCGGGTCTTCGAAGGCGCGGGGCGGGCGAGTACTCTCGGGAGCCTCATGGCACGCGACAACGAACCGACCGTCACCCTCACCGATCCGCTCGAGGAGCGCCTGCGCGCGCAGGTCGCCCGCGAGGGGGAGCGCAACGTCGCTCTGCGATCCGCGGCCCTGCTCACTGGCGGGTACGAGGGCGAGTCCTTCCTCCTCACCGTGGGCGGCGAGCACGCCGACGGGATCCTCAAGGGAGCGCCCTCCCTCTACTGGCCCGAGCTCTGGGGTGCCCGCGCGCTCCTCTACGTCTGGGACGACGACGCCGCCGACGCGGTGACCGCCGGACTCGCGAACCCCTCCTGGCGCGTCCGCGAGATGTGCGCCCGCGTCTGCGCCGAGCGCGTGCTGGGCGGGCAGAAGAAGCTGTCCCGCCTGACCACCGACGAGCACCCCCGGGTCCGCGCGGCAGGAGCGCGCGCTCTCGTGGCGGCCGCTCTGGCGGGGATCTCCTCCGGTCGCGACGCGAAGGGCGAGTTCGCGGCGAGCGTCGAGGCCGTCCTGACGGGCATGCTCCGCGACCCGGACCGCGACGTCCGCCGCGCCGCGCAGCAGTCGGCCGACGCGCTGCGGGACGCCCGCTCAGCCTGAGCGGACCGTCCGCCGGCGGTCGAGGCGTCGCGAAGGGCTGCCTCCCGGCTCCGATGACGACCGTTCGTGACGCCTCGGAGCCCCGGGGGCTCAGCCGACCAGGTGCGTCGCGCGCTCGAAGGCGCGCTTCAGCTCGTCGCGCTTGCGGGGCTGGCTCATCGCCCGCTGGCCGGGGCTCCACGAGTCGATGACCGTCGGGCCGTCGACCAGGTACGGCTCGATGTTCTTCTTCCAGCCGCTGGTCGGCGCGGTCCCGGCGTTGACGACGACCCGCAGGTCGGGGAGCAGCGGCAGGAGCCGGCGCAGCTCCATCGCGCCCTGCCGCACCTCGTCCGCATCGGGGACGCCGTCGAGCTGCCACGGCACGATGTTCCAGACCAGGGTGCGGGCGTGCAGTCCGACCTCGTCGCGGAGGGTCCAGGTCGAAGCGGCCGTCGCGTCGTCGTTGTCGACCGAGACGAAGCCGGAGCCGTCGGGGCCGGTCGACATCGGTCCCGGGGCCTCCAGCACGATGAGCGCGCGCGCCTCGACGCCGGCCTCGGCCGGGTCGAAGTCGGGCACCACGGCACCCGGATGCCTGCGGGTGCGCCGGGCGAGGAGCTCCTCGCGGAACGCCCGGAGGGGCTGCACCGAGGGCTCGTCCTCGAGCAGGGCCCGGCGCTCGTCGAGGGCGGAGCGGTCGCGGAAGCCGTACGGCTCGGTCAGGAACACCCTCCGAGGCTAGTCGCGATCCGCCCAGCCGCGGGAGGCGGGCCTGCGGGCGCCCTCCTGGGTGACCCCGGCAGGGCCTGGCTCGCGCCGCCCCCGGCTCCTACGGTCTGACTGCAGTCGAGAATCTGGACCGGAGGGGGTCACCGTGTCGGACGAGCCGTCAGTGAGCATCGGGGTTCCGTACGTCGAAGGGGGGTCGTCGCCGCAGGTGCTGGACGTGTACAGCAGGTCGGTGTCCCCGGCCGAGGACGCCGCTCGGCCGGCCGTCGTGCTGATCCACGGCGGCGGGTGGTTCCGGGGGGACAAGAGCAAGGAGCGGGCGCTCGCGACGATGCTGGTCGACGCCGGCTACCTCGTGTTCGCGGCGGACTACCGCGAGGCTCCGGACTCGGTCTTCCCGGCCAGCAGGGACGACGTGCTCGCCGCGGAGCGGTGGGCGGTCGCGTCCGAGTGGGCGTTCGACCGGAGCAGACTGGCGTTCTTCGGCGGATCGGCGGGCGGGAACCTGGTCGTGGAGGCCGCGATCGCCACCGGTCGGCCCGCCGTCAGCTGGTCGGGGATGTTCGACCTCCTCGGCATCGTCGAGGCGACCGACGACCTCCCGGCCACGCCGACGACGCAGGACCTCGACGCCATGAAGAGCGCCGACATCAACCAGACCGGCCGGAACGACGCCTTCCTGCGCTGGACGATCCTCAACGAGGTCGGGGGCGACCGCGGGCTGCTCACCGCCGCCTCCACGACGCGCCACGCCTCCCCGGACGGCGGGCCGGTGTTCCTGGCCAACTCGCTCGGCGAGTTCGTCCCCGTGAGCGACGCGCAGGCCATGCAGGCGGCGCTCTCCGCGGTCGGAGTCGCCAGCACGCTGCAGCTGATCCCGGGCACCCGTCACGCCGAGGGGTACACGGAGGCGGCCATCGGCCCCTCGCTCGCCTTCCTCCGCGACGCCCTCCCGCCGGCCCGAGCATGACGACGACGGAGTTCGCCGGAGTCGGAAACGTCTTCTACTTCGTCGACGACCTCGACGCCGCGATCGCCTGGTACTCGGCGCGGCTCGGGCGCGAGCCCGTCGTCCGCGGCGGGGCGCTCGTGGCCTACGACCTGGACGGCACCCGCCTGACGCTGCACGAGCGGGACGAGCTGAACCGGCCCGGACCCGACGGCACGAGCCCGTACTGGACGGTCCCCGACGTCGACGCCGTCGTCGCCGACTGGACGGCGAACGGCGCCGTCGCCCACCGCGGTCCGAAGACGGTGTTCACGGGGGAGCGGCTGTGCCAGCTGCTGGACCCGTTCGGCAACCTCTTCTCGGTGCGGCAGGCCGTGCCCCGTGACTGAGGACGTCGCTCCGGCTCCCGCTCCCGCCGCCCCGGCGCAGACGTCCGCGCCGGCGCAGCCGTCGGCCTGGGCGCCCATGGCGATCACCGCCTTCCGCGTGCTGTGGTTCGCCCAGCTGGGCAGCAACATCGGCACCTGGATGCAGACCGTCGGAGCCCAGTGGTACCTGGTCGAGGCGGCCGCGGGCGCGGCGGTCGTCGCGCTCGTGCAGACGGCGAGCCTGGCGCCCTCGATCCTCGTCGCCCTCCCCGCGGGCGTGCTGGCCGACTCGCTCGACCGGCGGCGGCTGCTCATCTGGGGGTCGTCGGCCAGCGCGCTGCTGGCGGCCGCTCTGACGGTCGTGGCGGCGGTCGGCGCGCTGACGCCGTGGACGATCCTGGCCTTCACCTTCCTCCTCGGCATCACCTCCACCCTGACCTCGCCCGCCTGGCAGGCGATCCAGCCGGAGCTCGTGCCCCGGAACCTGATCGCGGCGTCGTCGGCACTCGGAGGCGTGACGGTGAACGGCGCCCGCGCGGTCGGGCCGGCCCTGGCGGGAGTGGTCCTCTCGGCGTTCGGCGCTCCGGTGGTCTTCGGCATCAACGCCCTGAGCTTCATCGGCGCCGTGCTCGCCCTGCTCTGGTGGAAGCGGCCCGCGCAGACCGGCCTCGACGACCGCGAGCAGTTCGGCGCCGCGCTGAAGGGAGGGATCCGGTACGTCGCCTCCGCGCACCTCGTCCGCCGGATCCTCCTCCGCTCCGCGCTCTTCGCCCTGCCCGCCAGTGCGCTCTGGGCGCTGCTGCCGCTCACCGCGAAGCGCCTCCAGCTCGACTCCAGCGGCTACGGCTTCCTCCTCGGGGCCCTCGGGGCCGGTGCCGTGCTCGGCGTGTTCGCCCTGCCGCTCGCCCGCCGGAAGCTCTCGGACGACGTCGTCATCGGGGCGAGCGCCGTGCTGTTCGCGGCGGGGACGCTCGCGGCGGCCTTCCTGCCCCTCGTTCCGGCACTGCTGCTGCTGGTCCTCGCGGGGCTGGCCTGGATCGGCACCCTCACCGTGCTGAACGCGGCGCTGCAGCTCACGCTGCCGCAGTGGGTGCGGTCCCGCGGAGCCTCGATCTACATCCTGGTCTTCATGGGGACCATGGCGGTCGGCTCGATCGGCTGGGGCCTGGCCGCGCAGGTGCTCGGCACCGCGCCCGCGTACGCCGCGGCGGCCGCTCTGCTCCTCCTCGTGGCGGCCAGCGTGCGGGTGCTGCCCCTGCTGCCGGGGACGGGAACCGTCGACCGCAGCATCTCGATGTCGTGGCCCACGCCCACGCTGGTGTTCGAGCCGGAGCCGACGGACGGGCCGGTGATGGTGCAGATCTCGTGGACGGTCCGCCCCGACTCCCTCGCGGACTTCCGATCGGCCATGCGGCTGCTGGAGAGCTCCCGCCGCCGGACCGGCGCCTCGCGCTGGGCGCTCTACCGGAGCGGGGAGGAGGCCGACGTGCAGCTGGAGACGTTCATGGTGCCCTCGTGGGGCGAGTTCCGGCGGCAGGAGACCCAGCGGCTGACCGGCCGCGACCGCGAGATCCGCGCGGCGGCGCTGACGCACGCCGACGGCGATCCCGTCGAGCGGCACTTCTTCCCGAGCGCGACGCCCTCCTCCTGAGAGAGGGAGCGGCGGCGAGCCGTCCCCGTGATCGTCGAGACGGCCGGCGTGCGAGCGGTGTCTCGGCGGCAGGCGGATGTCTCGCCCCGCGTCCCGGGCGCGAGGGCGGAGGTGCGCTGCGGTCAGCCGCCGACGGTGGAGCCGAAGCCGGACTTGCCGGAGGAGCCGAAGCCGCCGGAGAGGGTCGCCTTCGAGCCGACGGTCGAGCCGGCCGGCGCGCGCTGCACGACGTCGGGCTGGGTCGCTCCGCGGGCCGCGAAGCCGCCGGACGCGACGGGCGCCCAGCTGGTCGCCCGCGTCGAGTTCCAGCGCGAGGACGCGAAGATCAGCGGGCCGAGCCAGAAGCCGCCGGCGTAGTGCCCGCGGTACTCGTCGGTGGCCTCGCACAGCTGCTCGGGGTCGTCGCCGACCTCCTCGCCCTGCGCCTGGAGCTGGGCGATCTGCTCCCGCACGTCGGCGAGGCAGTCCTCACGGCTCGCGTAGACGGGGCGCTCGGCGTTCTCGGGGATGACGTAGTCCTGGCCGTCGGCTCCCGTGGCGACGACGCCGTCGGTCGAGGGGCCGCCGTTCGCGAGAGCCACGGCGAGGCCGACCGCGCCGACCGCGACCGCGCCGCCGATGAGCAGGCCGCGGCGGTTCTTCGCGATGCCGCTGATGCCGACGCTCCGGGAGCGGTGGGGAGCGGTGCGGGTGGAGCCGTCGCCGCGGCCGGTGCCGCCGCTCGAGCCGCCGCTCGGCGTGCCGGAGCCCGCCTCGGGCTCGCGGCTGCCCCAGTCGTTCCCGGAGCTCGGCGTCCCGGAATCGCCGGGGGTGCGGTCGTCGTCCGTCATCGGGTCTCCTCGTCCTGCGGGCGGGCCGCGCGGGTGTCCTGCGGCCGGTCGTGCTCGGGGGCGCCGTACTCGGGCGCGGGGGTGCCGGGCGCGGGAGCGCCGTAGGCGGGGGTGGAGGCGTGCCCGGGGCGGGAGGCGGCCGACGCGGCGTCCGCGTCCGTCGCGGCCCCGTCGCTCCGTCCGCCCTCGATGTAGTGGGGCACGAACTCCGCCAGGTCGCCGGTGATCAGGCCGCTCGTCTCGCGCACGTCGATGCCGGCCGGGGTCTCGCCGACGATCCAGCTGCCGATGACGACGGTCTTCCCGTCGACCCGGGCCAGTTCGGCGCGCTCCTGGTGGATGAAGCCCTCGGCGCCGTAGCTCCCGCCGTTCTCGGCGACGACCGAGCCGTCGGCGTCGAGGACCGTCACGTTCGCGCCCTCCCGGCCCAGGCGCGGCTTGCGCACCTGCGCGGTGCCGGGCAGCGGATGCACGGAGGCGGGCAGCAGGTTCGGGTGGCCGCGGAACATCTCCCACAGCACCACCAGCAGCTGCTTGTTGCTGAGCAGGAGCTTCCACGCCGGCTCGACCCAGCGGGTGCGCTCGCGCCGGTCGAGGAGGAGGCCGCCGAACTGCTCGCCGAGCATCCACTCCCACGGGTACAGCTTGAAGACGTGGCGGATCGGCTCACCGTCGCCGTCGAGGAAGCCGGCGCCGTCGAGCTCGTAGCGGATGTCCTCGACGAAGATCAGCTTGGGGTCGAAGCCGGCCTGCGCCGCGGTCTCGGCCATGTAGGCGACGGTGTCGGCGTCCTCGACGATCAGCTCGCCGTCTCCGGAGTCGTGCAGCGACGCGAGGTGCAGGCGGGCGCCCTCGTCGAGGCTCCAGCGCTCGAGGCGGAGGTGGCGCCACTGCTCGACGAGCTGCTCGTGCAGGCTGTTGAACTGGTCGGCGTCGGGCCCCTTCGTCTCGACGAGCCACTGCCACTGGGCCGCGGCCGTCTCGACCAGCGAGGTCGGGGTGTCGGCGTTGAACTCGAGCAGCTTCACCGCGCCCGCGCCGTCGTAGGCGAGGTCGAAGCGGCCGTAGACCGTGGGGTCGTCCTCGTCCCACGAGGTGCGCACCAGGTCGTGGAAGCGGGGCGGGATGCCGAACTCGGCGAAGCGGCCCTTCCGCACCACGAGCTCGCACGCCTCCATGCAGAGGTCGAAGAGCTCCGAGGTCGTGCGCTCGAGCAGGTCGATCTCGGCGGGCTCGAAGGAGTACGCCGCGGACTCGTTCCAGTAGGGGCGGCCGCCCTCGGAGGGGAGGTCGTAGAAGCTGAAGCCGATCTCGTCGCAGCGGGCTCGCCAGTCCGGTCGCGGAGTGAGGGTGTGTCTGCGCATGATGTCCGGCAAGTGTAGGTCGGGCGTCCGCGTGAGGGCAGGGGGTGGCGCCGTCCTCCGCGCTAGCCTCGACGGGAGCGAAAGGCCGTGCCATGACCGCACCCCTCCCGCTCGCGGGCGTCCGCGTCCTCGAGCTCGGCAACTTCATCGCGGCGCCCACCGCGGGCCGGCTGCTCGCCGACTTCGGCGCCGAGGTGATCAAGGTGGAGCGGCCCGGCACGGGGGACGAGCTGCGCCGCTGGCGGCTGCACGAGGGGTCCGAGACCTCGCTCCTCTTCCACACGATCAACCGCAACAAGCGCTCGATCGCGCTCGACCTGCGCACGGACGAGGGGCGGGACGCCGTCCGCCGCCTGGTCGCCGAGTGCGACGTGGTGCTCGAGAACTTCCGGCCCGGCACGCTCGAGCGCTGGGGGATCGGGCCGGCCGTGCTCGACGAGGCCCGGCCCGGCATCGTGATCGGCCGCATCTCCGCGTTCGGGCAGACCGGCCCGCTGTCGGCCCGGCCCGGGTTCGCGGCGGTCGCGGAGGCGATGGGCGGGTTCCGCGAGCTGGTCGGCGACCCGGACCGGCCGCCCGTGCGCGTCGGCGTCTCGATCGGCGACTCGATCGCCGGGCTGTACGCGGGCTACGGAGTGATGATGGCGCTGTTCCAGCGCGAGACCCGCCGCTCCGCGGGGCTGGATCCGGCACCGCTGGCGGAGCGGGTCGTCGACGTCGCGCTGCACGAGGCGATGTTCTCGATGACGGAGTCGCTGATCCCCGACTACCAGGCGCACGGCATCGTCCGGGAGCGCGTCGGCGGGCGGATGGAGGGCATCGCCCCGACCAACGCCTACACCTGCGCCGACGGGGCGAGCATCGTGATCGCGGGGAACGCGGACGCGATCTTCCAGCGGCTGATGGCGGTGATCGGCCGCGCCGACCTGGGCGGGGACCCGGCGCTCGCCTCGAACGAGCAGCGCTGGGCCCGGCGCGACGAGCTGGACGCGGCGATCGGCGCGTGGACGGCGGGCCGCACCGCCGCCGAGGCGCTCGCGGTCCTCGACGACGAGGGCGTCCCCTCCGGCCCGATCTACACGGCCGCCGACATCAGCGCGAGCGAGCAGTACGCGGCGCGCGACATGATCCAGGCCTTCGACGTCGAGGACGCCGGCGGCACCCTGTGCGGCGTGGGCTTCCCGGGGATCGTGCCGGTGCTCGGCGGCCGCTCCCTCCCCATCCGCTCGCTCGCGCCCGACCTGGGCCAGGACACCGAGGAGGTGCTGGGGATGCTCCGGCGGACCGGTCCCGCTGCTCCCTCCGCCGGCGGGGCTGCTGCTGCTCCCTCCGCCGCCGCTGCCGAGGAGGCCGGCCGGTGACCGCGCTCGCCTCCGCGCGCCTGCGCGACGTCACCCTCCGCGACGGCCTGCAGCTCACCGGCAAGCTCCTGACGACCGAGCGCAAGGTCGACCTCGCGCGCACGCTGCTCGCCGCGGGAGTGCCCGAGCTCGAGATCGGCTCGCTCGCGCGCGGCGACCTCGTCCCTCCGATGGCCGACACCCTCGACGTGATCGCCGCGCTCACTCCCGAGGAGCTGGAGCGGTGCTGGGTGTGGGTCGCGACTCCGCGCCACGTCGAGCGTGCGGCCGCCGCGGGGGCGCGCCGCTTCCAGTACTGCTTCTCGGCGTCCGACTCGCACAACCTCGCCAACGTCGGCAGGCCGACCGAGGCGAGCATGGCCGCGATGCCGGAGGCGGTCGCGCTCGCCGAGAGCGTCGGCGGGCGGATCCAGCTGTGCATCGCCACCTCCTTCACCTGCCCGTTCGAGGGCCCGGTCGACCCGGAGCGCGTGCTCGCGATCGCGCGCGACACGCGAGCGGAGGGAGCGGCCGACGTGGTCGTCTGCGACACGCTCGGGCAGGCGCACGCCGGCCAGGTGGCGTCGCTCGTCTCGCGCGTGGCCGCGGAGACCCCGCCCCGCGAGATCGTGTTCCACGGGCACGACACCTGGGGCTCGGGCGTCGCGAACGCGATCGCCGCCGTGCAGGCCGGGGCCTCGGTGGTCGACGGCGCGCTCGGCGGCCTCGGCGGCTGCCCCTTCGCACCGGGCGCCAGCGGCAACACGGCGACCGAGGACCTCCTGTTCGCCCTGCGCCCCGACTGGTTCACGCCCGGCGCGCTCGCGGTCCTCGTCGGCGAGTCGGAGGCGCTGCTCGCCGAGCTCGGCGAGCCCGGCCGCTCGAAGGCCGCGCAGGGCGCCCGCTCGAACGCCCCCGCGTTCCCCTGGGCGCTCTGAGCGGATCGTCCCCCGCCCGCCGGTCCGAAGCGTCGCGAACGGCCGCCTCCCGCCGCGGAGGACGACCGTTCGCGACGCCTCGACAGCGTCATGCGGGGTCAGCGCGCGAGCAGCGCGCCGAGGCGTGCGCGCTCGGCGCGGAGGACGTCGACCAGGAGGGACCCCTCGGGTGCGGCGAGCCAGCGCTCCAGGGCGAGGTCGAAGAGGGCGGAGGCCGCGAGGGCGGCGAGGGCCGCGTCCTCCGGCGCGACTCCGGCGTCGACGAGGGCGGCGCGCATGCTCTCGGCGAGGGCGGCCGACTTCAGGAGCTCGCGCTCGCGCAGCTGCGACTCGGAGCGCACGACGGCACGGCGGGCGGCGATCGGAGCGCGCCAGGTCTGGAGGTCGCCCGAGGCGGCCGCCTCGAGGCCGTGCATCACGAGGTCCATCGGCGCGAGGCCGGCGCTGGCGCCGGCGAGCAGGCGGCCGACGATCTCGGGGAACTCGCGCTCGCGGAGGAAGAGGACGTCGCGCTTGTCGGCGAAGTGGCGGAAGAAGGTGCGGGTGGTGAGCCCGGCGCGCTCCGCGATCGCGGGGACGGTGGTGCCCGCGTAGCCGTGCTCGGCGAAGAGCTCCATCGCCGCCTGCTCGAGGCGGAGGGCGGCATCGGGGGCCCAGCGTGACATCCGCCCAGGATAGCTGACGACACGACGTGTCATCGGGAGTAGTGTGACGACACGTCCTGCCATCACTTCCGACTGGAGCCGCCCGTGCCCGAGAACGCCGCCGCCCTGCTGACCGCCCCGCGGGCCGACCTCGTCGTCCGCCCCGCTCCGATGCCCGTCCCCGGTCCGGGGGAGGTCCTCTTGCGCAACCGCGCCCTGGCCGTGAATCCGGTCGACGAGATGAAGCAGTGGACGGGCGATCTGATGTTCCGGTGGGTGCCGTACCCGGCGGTGCTCGGGGAGGACGTGGCGGGAGTGGTCGAGGCGGTCGGCACTGGAGTGACGCGCTTCGCCGTCGGCGACCGGGTCGTCGCGTACGCGGTCGGGATGGAGCGCGGGCAGCGGAACCGCGACGAGGGCGCCTTCCAGGAGTACACGGTCGTGCGCGAGGACCTGGCGGCGCCGATCCCCGACCGGCTGGGCTTCGAGGAGGCGGCGGTGCTGCCGCTCGCGGTCTCGACGGCGGCGACGGCGCTGTTCCAGCGGGACCACCTCGCCCTGCCGCACCCGAGCGTGCCGGTCCGGCCGACGGGCAGGACAGTCGTGGTCTGGGGCGGGACGACGAGCGTGGGGAGCAACGCGATCCAGCTCGCCGTCGCCTCCGGGCACCGCGTGGCGACGACCGCGTCCCCCCGCAACCACGAGCGGATGCGCGAGCTGGGCGCCGAGATCGTGCTCGACTACCGCAGCCCCTCCGTCGTCGCCGACCTGGTGGCGGCGCTCGCGGGCCATGAGGTCGCGGGGGTGCTCGCGATCGGGACGGGTTCCGGTGCTCCGTCGGTGGCGGTGGCCGCGGGCACCGGAGCGCGACGGGTCGCCCTGGCCAGCCCCTCCGTCTCGTTCGGCTCGCTCCCGCGTCGGCGCGGTGTCAGCGCCGCCTTCGTGCGGACGATGCTGCGCCTGGTCGGCGGCACCGCGGCGCTGCAGATCGCGGCCCGTCGCCGCGGCATCCGCGCCCGCTTCGTCTGGGGCGGCTCGCTGATGACGAACGAGGTGGGGCCGATGCTGTGGCGCGACCACCTGCCGGCGGCGCTCGCCGAGGGCCGTCACGTCTGCGCCCCGGCGCCCGAGGTGGTGGGTGAGGGGCTCGCCGCGCTGCAGCCCGCCCTCGACCGGCTGCACGAGGGTGTGTCGGCGGTGAAGCTGGTCGTCCGCCTCTGAGGGCGGGCTCCGGGAGGCCGGGCTCCGACCGGCCCCGTGCGGAGGGATCGAGCGGGGTCCGGCCCCGAGCGATCAGCCCGGGGATCCGGCCGGGTTCCTCCGGTCCGCCGCCGCCCGCCGCAGCCGCTCCGCCGGAGCCGTGCCGCCGAGTGGCCGCTACGCCGAAGCCTCGGTATCGTGGCGCGCTCCGACGCGACCCGAGGAGATCCCGTGATCCGCCGCACCGCCCCCGGAGCCGCCGCGCTCCTCCTGCTCGCCCTGACCGGCTGCTCCGCCGGGTCGTCGCCCGCGGCGTCCCCGTCCGCCACTCCGGAGCCCGTCGGCGGCCTCGGGGTCGCCGTCTCGGCGCTCTGCGAGCCCGGCTCCGATCCGCAGTGCGTCCCGGTCGGCGGGCAGGACGTCCTCGTCGATCCCGAGGACTTCACCCGCGCGGGCGTCGCCGCGGTCGAGGCCGATCCGAGCACGGGGGTCGTCGACGTCCGGTTCGACGAGGCGGGCGCCGCCCTCCTGCGCCGCGGCTCGCAGGCGGCCATCGACGAGGGGGCCGACGCCCGGCTCCTCCTCCGCGTGGGCGACCGGATCGAGTCTGCGCTCTCCGTCATGCAGCCGATCGAGGGCGACACCGTGCAGATCGTTCCCGCGGAGGGCGACGCGCAGGGGCTGGTCGACCGGATCCTCGCCGGCTGACGCCCGCCTAGGATCGGCGCATGGCGAAGGGTTTCCGCACGGAGCGCACGCAGGCGCTCCTCCTCGCGCAGCCCTGGGCGCTCTCGCTGGTGAGCGCCGTCTTCGTGGCGGGGATGCTCTGGCTGGCGGCGGACGCGGGCTGGGATCTCGGCGCGGTCGTCGGCGGCGGACGCCGGCACGCGCCGCTGTGGCTGGTGCTCCTGCTCGGCCTGCCGCTGTTCGGCGCCGGAGTGGTGCTCGGCGCGGTCCGGCAGGTGCGGCTCCTGCGGCGGCCGGCGGCGCCGCCCGTCCCGAGTCCGGAGGCGGAGCGGCTGCGGCGCGAGGGCCCGGGCTGGCTCAGCCGGCGCGAGGACGAGCGAGCGGCGCAGGGCGGGACCGGGAGCGCGCAGGGCGGCACCGGCGGCACACCGGACGTGATCGGCAGCGCTCCCGACGGCACGGACGACCCTCGCGACGAGGCCCGCTGACCGCGCCTCAGAGGTGCAGCATCCCCCAGTCGATGATCACGGCCAGCGCCGTGTAGGCCGCGGCCACTGCTCCGACCGCCTTGCCCGCGCGGTCGAGGTCGGCCTGCGGGTCCGGACCGGCGTCGGCGACGACCCGGAGCAGCGCTCCGACCAGCGCGATCAGCGTGATCGCCAGGATCCAGACCTTGAGCGACGCGTGCGGATCGACATGCGCGAGCGTCAGCGCGACGACCGGCACCGCCACCACGAGCACCGACGCCAGCACCAGGAGGCAGCCGCGCCGGGTGAGGCCGGTCGGCCCGAAGGAGCCGCCGCGCATCCAGGCGCGCACGCGCTGCCTCCGCGAGGCAGGCGGACCGCCGGCGGAGTCCGCGTCGGTCGAGGGCCCCCAGTCCTGCGCGGTCGTCATCGCGCGGTGCCGGAGCGGTCGGGAGTCGGGCTGGGCCGCATCGGGTCCTCCAGGAGACGAGGGGGCACGTCGGACGGTGGTGCCGACCCCTCAGTCTCGGGAGCGCCTCCGGCAGCGGCAAGCGCCTCTTCCGGACATGTCCGGAAGAGGACGCTCAGGCCCGTCCCTGCAGGATCAGGTTCCAGTACACCCACGGCAGGACGCGGCGGTCGGCGAGATAGGTGAGGCGCCGCTCCTTCGCCAGGCCCGTCCAGAAGGGGACGGTCGGCTTCGGGCGGTAGCGGTCGTCGAACTCGGCGAACACCACGCTCGAGCGCGAGACCACGAAGGGGCAGACGGAGTAGCCGTTGTAGACGCGGGGGAGCGGGCGCCCCTTCTGCGCGGCGACGAGGTTCTTCGCGAGCGTGGTGGTCTGCTGGCGCAGCGCTCCTCCGGACTTCGAGTTGACCGTGGCCGCCGCGTCGCCGAGCCCCCAGACGTCGGGGAACCGCGGGTGCCGCAGGGTCAGCGGGTCGACCTCGACGAAGCCGCCCTCGTCGCCCTCGGCGGCCAGTCCGGTGCCGGCCAGCCAGTCGGGGGCCGACTGCGGGGGCACGGCGTGCAGCACGTCGTACGACAGCGTCTCGCGCGGGCCGTCGGTCGAGCGCCGCGCGCGGTCGGGGCCGGGGAGGGCGGTCGCGCGCTCGTCGACGGCGAGGACGACCCTCCGCTCGGCCGCGTCGACCTCGACCAGCTCGCGGCCGTAGCGGACCTCGATCCCGTACTCCGCCACCTTCCGCTCGAGCTCGGAGTCGATCAGCGGCATCCCGAACAGGGTGGGGGTCGGCACGACGAGCACGACGCGGATGCGGTCGAGGACGCCGGTCGCGCGCCAGTAGTCGCAGGCGAGGTACATCGGCTTCTGCGAGGCGCCGGAGCAGGTGCCGGGGCCGCCGGGCTGCGTGAAGACGACGGTGCCGGAGCGGACCTCGCGGAGCACCTGCGACGCCTTGCGGGCGTACTCGTACTCGTAGTTGGACACTCCGAACGGCGAGTCCATCGCCTCCTGGAGCCCGGGGACCGCGGCCCAGTCCTTCTGGATCCCGGGGCAGACGACGAGCTGCCCGTAGCCGACGGTGCGGCCGGAGAGGAGGGTGACCGTGTGCGCGACCGGGTCGATCGTCTCGACGCGGTCCTGGATCCAGACGACTCCCTTCGGCGTGACCGAGCCCTGGGGCCGGGTCGCCGCGGAGGCGGGTGCGGTGCCGCCCGCGACGTGGGAGAGCATCGGCTGGTAGACGTGGGTCGACCGGGGCTCGATCACCGCGACGTCGTCCACTCCGGAGCGCCGCAGCCGTCCCGCGGTCGAGAGTCCGGCGTTGCCGCCGCCGATGATGAGGACGTCGTGGCGGGCCGCGCCGGGATCGGTCATGGCCTCACCCTAGGGGCGCGCCGGGGCCAGCGGACGGGCTTGCGCAGACCCGCGGAAGGGGGGTGCGCTCGGAGTGCCCCGGGACGGTGATCCCGCACGGCCGCCCGGCTCGCGTCAGGCCGCCTCGAGCGCCTGGATCGCGGTCCTCGCGGTCGCGCAGGGGTAGGAGTCGTACCCGTCGTGGGCGTCGAAGGCGCGGCACTCGGCGCAGCGGAGCCGCACTCCGGCGCCGCCCTCGAGGACGCGCTCGGGGCGGTGCCCGTGCAGGATGACGGCGAGGCTCGCGACGAGGGGGTCGCTGCTCACCAGCGCGCTCCGCAGCGCCTCCGACCGGCGGCGGAGGTAGTCGTCCGCCACGGCGTCGATCGACTGCTCGGGGAGGTCCGGCTCGGGCCAGGAGGCGGGCCGCTCGACGGGCAGGTCGAGCTCGTCGAAGCCCATCGACCAGTCCGGGAAGCGGCGCTGCTCGTGCACGCTGGTCCAGACGGTGACCACTCCCTCGTGCCGCGGGTCGGCGAGGATCCGCGCGTAGAGTGAGCGCACGTCGGACTCCTCGCCCTCGAGCAGCTGCATCACGCGGCGGCCGCGGAAGACGAGCATCCCCGAGACGCCGTGCTCGACGTTGTTGCGGCGGCTCGTCTCGAGCAGCCGGCGGATCTCCCCCGAGCCCAGGTCGCGGTCGAGGGTGCTGACGTAGACGACGGTGAAGACGAGGGAGTCGCGCCGCGGCGAGTGCTCGACGAGGTGGAGCGTCGCGGGGGAGTGGGCGCCGGTCTCGGGGTCCATCAGGGCCGCGACCTCCGGGAACTCGAGCCAGATCAGGTCCTCCGGAGCGCTCGGCTCCACGGCGGTGACCGCCGGGACCGCGTCCAGCCACTGCGTCCGCTGGCGGAGGTCGGCGGCGACCGCCTTCTCGTCGAGCCCGGGCAGGAGGCCTGCGGCGCCGGAGACGAAGAGGCTCGTCGCGGAGTTGAGCAGCAGCGTCACGACCGTCGCGTGGCCGTCGCCGCCGAGCACAGGGAGCTCGACACTGTCGGTGCGGCCGTGGGCGGCGAGCCCGGAGGCGTAGGAGACGAGTGCGTCGGCGACCGCGTCCCCCACCTGGAAGGTCGCGCCGGCGTACTGGATCTGCTTCATAGCCCTACGATGCGCCTGCGGCGGATCCACGGGTAGGGGTACCGGTGCCGGGTGGAGCGTGCAGGGGTCGCGGCTGCTCCCGTCCGAGGAGCACGGAGCGGCGGGACCGCGCCCAGTCGGCCGTCGAGCGGGCCGGCGTCCCCGTGATCCGCTCGACCTCGTCGGTGAGCACGTCGACGCCGTCCAGGCCGCGGCGGGCGACGACTCCGAACTGCCGGCGGAGCCCCTCCGCCTGCCACGCGGACATGCCGGTGAGGCGCAGGACAGCGGCGAACACGCGGCTGGGCAGGTGCAGGTAGCGGACGCGACGGCCGAGCCCCGCGGTCAGCTCGCGGGCGGCGCCGGGCCCGTCGAGCAGAGCCGGTCCGGTGAGGACGGGCTCGGCGCCGGTGTGCCCTCCCGCCTCGAGGACGTGCGCGGCGACCCGGGCGATGTCGGCGGTGTCGATCCACGGGATGACGCCGCGCCCCATCGTCTGCGGGAGCAGGCCGCGCGAGATCGCGGGCGCCGAGGGCTCGAGGTTCGTCAGGAAGCCCGAGGCGTGGAGGATCGTCGCGGGCAGCCCGGAGGCGCGCACCCGCTCGTCGGTCCGCCAGATCGCGCGGCCCCAGGGGAGCGGCGAGTGCTCGGCCGCGTCGCCGCCGGAGAGCTGCACGAGCGCGCGGACGCCCGCCTCCTGGGCGGCGCGGACGGCGGTGGCGCCGTGCTCGGCCTGGCGCGGGGTGGCGGCGGTGACCAGGAAGAGCTGGTCGGCGCCCCGGAGCGCGGCGGTCAGTGCGGCCCCGTCGCCGAGGCCGGCGATCCGTGCGTCGAGGCCGCGGGCCGCGAGGGCCGCCGCCTGCTCGGGCCGGCGGACGATCGCGCGGACGGGCGCGCCGGCCGCCACGAGCCGCTCGAAGGTCTTGCCGCCGACGTCGCCGGTGACTCCGGTGATCGCGATCACGTCGCTCATGATTCCTCCTAGGTATCAACTAACTGATACTCGAAGACTACGCCGCTACGCTCGGTCCATGTCCTCGGAGTTCTCCCTGACCCGCGACGACGTCGACGCGATCGCCGCCTGGACGGTCATCCGCGCCGCCCGCGACCTGGCGAGGCGGGTCGGCGACGCGCTCGCGCCGGCCGGGCTCAGCCCGGTCGAGTTCGGCGTGCTGGCGCAGCTCTCGGCGGCCGACGGGCTGACGCAGGCCGACCTCGCCCGCGCCGTCGGCGTCCGCCCGCAGAGCATGACGGCCCTGGTCGCCGGGCTGGCGGAGCGGGGCCTGCTCGACCGGGGCGCCGAGCGCGGCCGCGGCCGTCACTCCCGGATCGCCCTGACCCCGGCGGGGCGCGACCTCCTCGAGGCCGCCTACCCGCTCGTCCGGGCGGGCAACGCCTGGTTCGGCGGCGAGGAGCGCGCGGACGCCGTCGCGACCGCGCTGCGCCCGCTGCTCGGCGGGCAGGCGGGCCGGGGGCACGAGGTCCCCTGAGTGGAGCGGGCGAGGTGGCTCGGCGGCGGTAGGGGCGGCTCCTCCTCCGAGCGCTCGTGCACACCCGGCCCCCTCGCGGGTGCCACCGGTACCCTGGTGCGGTGCCCCTGACCCTCCCTCCGCTGAGCCGCGCCCGCGCGCGCGCCGCCGCGGCGTACCCGACCCGGCAGCTGCTGACCAAGCGCGCCTCGGGCACGAACGGATGGCTCAGCTCGTGGGGGACGAACGCGCACGGCGAGATCGCCGGCTGCCCGCCGCCGCGCGGCTGACCCGCGACCGCCCCTCCTCCGGAGCCCGCGGCCGCGTCCCCGCGCACGCCCACCCCTCCGGACGGAACCCCTCATGCCGCACCAGCCCCTGCCCGCCGATCAGGCCCCCCACTCGATCTGGCGGGGACTCCGCCAGACCCTCCAGAAGGACACGGTCGGCGGAGCGTTCCTGCTCACCGCGACCCTCCTCGCCCTGATCGTCGCCAACAGCCCCGCGTCCGCGCTCTACAGCGCGGTCCGCGACTTCCGCTTCGGCCCCGAGGCCCTGCACCTCGAGCTGAGCGTCGGGTCGTGGGCGGCCGACGGCCTGCTCGCGATCTTCTTCTTCGTCGTCGGGCTCGAGCTCAAGGAGGAGTTCGTCGCCGGCAAGCTCCGCGACCCGAAGACGGCGCTCGTGCCGATCGTCGCGGCCGTCGGCGGCGTGGCCGTCCCCGCCCTGATCTTCACCGCGGTGAACCTGCCCCGCGGAGGAGCCGCGCTGGACGGCTGGGCGATCCCCGCCGCCACCGACATCGCCTTCGCCGTCGCGGTGATCGCCGTGGTCGGCCGCTTCCTCCCGCCGGCGCTGCGGACGTTCCTCCTCACGCTCGCCGTGGTGGACGACCTCATCGCGATCACGATCATCGCCGTCTTCTACACCGCCGGCATCGACGTGCTGATGCTCCTGCTCGCGCTGGTGCCGCTGGCGGTCTTCGCGGTCTGCGTGCAGCGCGGCGTGCGCGCCTGGTGGGTGCTGATCCCGCTCGGAGTGGCGACGTGGGCGCTCGTGCACGCCTCGGGCATCCACGCGACGGTCGCGGGCGTGCTGCTCGGCTTCACCGTGCCGGTCGTCGCGTCGAGGCGCGCCCGGGTGCAGGTGGGGTCGGACGCGGAGGGGCGCCCGGTCTACGACGGCCTCGCCGCGCACTTCGCCGATCGCTGGAGCGTCCTCTCGACCGCGGTCGCGGTGCCGGTCTTCGCGTTCTTCTCGGCCGGAGTGACGGTCGGCGGAGTCGCGGGCCTGGTCGACTCGTTCCAGGACTCGATCGCCGTGGGCATCATCGCCGGCCTCGTGCTCGGCAAGCCGCTCGGCATCGCCGGGAGCACCTTCCTCCTGACCCGGTTCCGCGGCATCGGCCTGGATCCGTCGCTGCGCTGGGTGGACGTGATCGGCATGGCGTTCGTGGCCGGCATCGGATTCACGGTGTCGCTGCTCGTCGGCGAGCTCTCGTTCGGCGCGGGCAGCGAGTCCGACGACCACGTGAAGGTCGGCGTCCTGGCCGGCTCGTTCCTCGCGGCGGTGATCGGAGGCGCGATCCTCTCGGTCCGCAACCGCCACTACCGCCGCCTGCAGGGCTGACGCCCGGCGGGATCTCGCGGCGCCCGCGGCCCGGGCGGCTCGATCGGCACGCGCCTCCTGCTGGTCGAGCAGCCGCCGCAGGCGGCGCATCGAGATCCCGCGCGGCTCAGCCGTGCAGGCCGTGGATGACCGCGTGGCCGCGGCCGCGGGAGATGAGCAGGCGGTTCACCGGGGTCGTGACGACGAAGGCCAGGGCCAGGGCGCCGGCGAGCGAGCCCCAGAAGAGGCCGGACGAGAGGCCCGCGTCCATCGCTCCGGGGATCGCGAGCACCACCGTGTTGTCGACGACCTCCATCACGGCGATCGAGACGGTGTCGGCCGCCAGCGCGATGCCGACGGCGGCGCGCCACGTCACTCCGGAGCGGAGCACGCCCCGCAGCGTGAGCGCGTAGCCGAACACGAACGCGAGGACGATCGAGAGGGCGACCGTCGCCAGGGCGGGCAGACCCAGGGCGGAGCCGATCACCATGCCGAGGACCTCGCCGATCGCGCAGCCGGTCAGGCAGTGCAGGGTCGCGAGGGCGGCGGCGCGCCAGGTGGTCGGGTGGTGGTGGGCGTGGTCGGTCATGGTGTCTCCTCCGGTTCGGTCCAGGGGAGTGCAACATACCCCCGGGGGGTATATTCCCGACCCGGCCGTCGGAGTCTCCTGCGGCTCCGCAGGCGCGCGAGCCGTTCGCCCGGGCGCGCTACCCTCGCCCCGTGCTCCTCCGAGCACCGCCCCTCGACACCAGGAGCCCCGATGGCCGCCCCCACCGTCCTTTTCGTCTGCATCCACAACGCCGGCCGCTCGCAGATGGCCGCCGGCTACCTCCGCGCCCTCTCCGGCGGCGCCGTCGAGGTCCGCTCCGGCGGCTCCGAGCCCGGCGACAGCATCAACCCGATCGCGATCGAGGCGATGGCGGAGGAGGGCATCGACATCTCGCAGGCCGTCCCGCAGCTGATGACCACCGAGCAGGTCCAGGCCTCCGACGTCGTGATCACGATGGGCTGCGGCGACGTCTGCCCCGTCTTCCCCGGCAAGCGCTACGAGGACTGGGACCTCGCCGACCCGAAGGGCCGACCGCTCGAGGAGGTCCGCTCGATCCGCGACGACATCAGGGCCCGCGTGCAGGCGCTCGTCGCGGAGCTGCTGCCCGCCTGAGCCGGTCGATCCCGTCCGGCCGCGTCAGCGTTCGACGGGAGGCGGGAACATCCGCCCGACCGGAGGCGGGCCCGCCGGGAGCGCCGCGCGCGCCCGGTGCAGGAAGACGGCGGTCATGACGACCCGGGCGCGGGCCGGCGACGAGTCGAGCGGGCCGATCAGCTCCTCGATCCGCGCGAGCCGGTCGTAGAGGGTCTGCCGGCCGATGCCGAGCGCGGACGCCGTCGCCGTTTTGCTCCCCCACAGCGATGCGAAGGCCTCGAGGGTGGCGAGCAGCTCGCCGCGCTGGGCGCGCAGGGGCCCGAGCACCTCCTCGACGAGGTCGTCCGCCTCCGGATCGTCCTGCAGGGAGCTCGCGAACCGCTCCAGGCGGTACTGGCGCGAGTCGACGACTCCGCCCGCGGGCGCCCACTCGCGCGCGCCGCGCACCTCCGCCAGCTCCCGCGGCACCCGCTCCTGCCCGCCGAGCCCGCTGCCGACGCAGAGCAGAGCGTCCGAGTCGAGGGCGGCGCCGAGGCGCAGCAGCTCCGCGCGGCCCTCCTCCATCGCGGCGGCGGTGGCGAACGGCAGCAGCGCCAGCAGCTCGGAGCCGACCACGCAGAGCACCGGGCCGGGATCCGCTCCTGCGCCCGTCAGGAGGCGGAGCAGAGCGCGGAGCCGCCGGTCGTCGTGACCGGTGTCGGCCCGGACGCCGAGGTAGCGCTCCCGGGAGCCGGCGCCGAGGCGGCCGAGGAAGGCGTCGATCTGGAGGTCGGCCGCCGGGTCCGCGCGCTCGACAGATGCGATCGCGAAGAGCTGGGCGGTCAGCCGCTCGGTGACCGACGGCGGGCGGTGCCGGAGCACGGCGATCGCGAGGACGTCCGGCGCCCGGTCGAGCGCGACGGCGACGGCGTGGAGGTCGGCGTCGGCGTGGGCCCGCAGATGCAGGGTGCCCAGGAGGGAGTCGCCCGCGTGCAGCACGTTCGAGAACGTCCCGGCCGTCGGCTCCGTGTCGACGCCCGGCCCGGGCGAGGCGCGGGCGATCTCGTCGCCCGTGAGCGAGACGAGCGAGGCGGAGGCGCCCGTCGCGGAGGCGACGACCTGCAGGAGCTCGTCGACGCCGGCGTCCCCGGAGGCCGCGTCGGCCAGAAGACCGGACACTCTGTCCGCCAGACGGATGCTCCGGAACTTCTGCTCGGTGAGGTGGGTGTTGATGCTCTCGCAGACCTGCACGAAGGGGACGCGCCGGGGCAGGGCGAGCACGGGGAGGCCGAGCTCGTCGGCCGCCGCGACGATCGGCGGCGGCACCGCGGGCAGGCGCGGCGAGAGCTCGAGAGCGAGGGCGCCGACTCCCGCATCCACCAGAGACCGCACGTACTCGCGGCACTCCGCCGGGTCCTGGTCGGTCGAGAGGAGCGCGCCCTCCATCAGGAGCAGCTCGCCTCCGAGGAGGAGGGGCGCGATGTCGAGCTGCTCGCTCGTGTGGGCCCAGCGGATCACGGCGCGCTCGGCGGCCGCGTGCCCGGCGGCCACCACCGGGAGCATGGCGGCGAGGCGCGGATCCCGCATCGCGTCCGACAGCAGGTAGGCCATACAGAACGTCCTCTCGCGTCACGGCGAATTTACACGCGGACGCGCCGCCCGAAACGGGTCCGCACGAGAGTGGAGCCTCACCGGGCGCCCCGCCCTCCCCTTCATCCCCCTCCCCGAGAGGATCCGCCATGAGCACCGACACCCTGCACGGCACCGCCGACGCCGAGGACGCGCTGAGTCCCCTGCCCGACTCCCGACGCACCGCCCGGCTCGACGGGCAGTTCTGGATCTGAGCCGGCGCCAACATCGCCCCCATCAACTGGGTGCTCGGCGCCCTCGGCGTGAACATGGGCCTCGGCCTGGCGGACACCGTCACCGTCCTCGTGCTCGGCAACGTCGTCGGGATGGCGGTGTTCGGCTTCTTCGTCCTCCTCGGCCAGCGGACGGGGGCGACCGGGATGCTCGTGGGACGGGCGATCTTCGGCCGGCGCGGCAACTACGTCCCGGCCGCGATCCAGGCCGTGGTCGTGATCGGCTGGTGCGCCATCAACACCTGGATCGTCCTCGACCTGGTCATCGCGCTCCTCGGCTCCGTCGGCGTCGTCGACCCGGAGCAGGCGAACGTCGGCTGGAAGATCGCGGTGGCGGCGGTGATCATGGCGGTCCAGGTCGCGATCTCCTTCCTCGGCTACCGCGCGATCGCCGCCTTCGAGCGCTGGACCGTCCCGCCGACCCTCCTGGTGCTGGCGATCATGTCGGTCGTCGCCTGGTTCTTCCTCGACATCGACTGGTCCTACGCCGGCCCCGCGGAGGGCGCGCTCACCGGCGGCGACCGCATCGCGGCCATGTCCATCGTGATGACCGCCATCGGCATCGGCTGGGGCCTCACCTGGCTCGCCTACGCCGGCGACTACTCCCGCTTCGTCGGGCCCCGCTCCTCGAAGCGGGGGCTCTACCTCGCCAGCGTCCTCGGCCAGTTCATCCCGGTGGTCTGGCTCGGCGTCCTCGGCGCGACCCTCGCGACGAAGAACGGCTCCGTGGATCCCGGGGAGCTGATCGTCGAGAACTTCGGCGCCCTCGCGATCCCCGTGCTGCTCCTGGTGGTGCACGGCCCGATCGCGACCAACGTCCTGAACATCTACTCGTTCGGCATGGCGACCCAGGCCCTCGACATCCGGCTCGGGCGCCGCGCGCTCAGCCTCGTCGTCGGCGTGCTGGCCTTCGCGGCCGCGGTGTTCTTCGTCTTCCAGGACGACCTCGCCACCACGCTCGACGCGTGGCTGGTCGGCCTCGTCGGCTGGGTCGCCCCGTGGGGTGCGATCGTGCTGGTGCACTACACGGTGTTCGAGCCGCGCGTCCGCTCCTTCGGGCACCTGTTCGCCCCCGTCGGCTCGCCGCTGCTGCCGGACGTCCGCTGGCGGGCGCTGCTCTCCTTTGCGATCGGCGCGACCCTGACCTGGCTGTTCATGAACGGCTCGGTGCCCGCCCTGCAGGGTCCGGCTGCGACCGCCCTCGGCGGCGTCGACGTCTCGTGGCTCGCGGGCGGAGTCTCGGCCGGCCTCGCCTACCTCCTGCTCGGCCGGGACGCTCCCGCCTGGGTAGAGCGCCGGGAGTCGGCCGCGCCGGTCGCCGCGGAGCCCGAGCCCGTCCGCGGCTGAGCCCGAGCCCCTCCGCGGGCCGGCCCCCTCGCGAGCCGGCCCGCCCCGTCCCACCCCGCACCACGAACGGAACCGCCATGCCCCTCTTCCTCTCCGACGCCGCAGTGATCACCATGGACCCGGTCTCGGGCGCCGTCCCGATCACGGCGAGCATCCGCATCGTCGACGAGCTGATCGTCGCGATCGGCCCGGGCCTCGTCCCCGAGCCGGGCGACGAGGTGATCGACGGGCGCGACCGCCTGGTCGTCCCCGGCTTCGTCAACGCCCACACCCACTCGTGGGAGTACCTCTACAAGGGCCGCTACGACAACCTGCCGCTCGAGCTGTGGATGCTGCTGTCGTACCCGATCCTCGGGAACAGCCGCGTCGCTCCGGATCTGGTGCGGCTGCGCTCGTCGCTCTTCGCCCTCGAATCGCTGAAGGCCGGGGTCACGACCCTGGTCGACGACGTGCTCGAGAACCCGGACCAGGACGCTGAGCAGCTCGCCGCGGTCTTCGATGCGTACGACGAGATCGGAGTCCGCGCCAACATCTCGGGCCACGTGATCAGCAGGCCCTTCCACGAGACGATGCCGTTCCTCGAGGAGTACGTGCCCGCGGAGATCCTCGACCAGGCGCGGTCGGCGTCGCGCCCGACGACGGAGGGCTACCTCGCCTTCAGCCGCGAGGCGTTCGCGACCCAGCACGGGAGGGGAGGCGGGCGGCTGCGCTACATGGTCGCCCCGTCCGCTCCTCAGCGGTGCGGGCCCGAGCTGCTCGTGGGGGCGACCGAGCTGGCGCTCGAGCACGGGGCGGAGTGCCACATCCACGTCCTCGAGACGAAGACGCAGCTGGTGACCGGCGAGCTGTCCTACGGCTCGACCCTGGTCGAGTACATGGAGCGGATCGGCGCCCTCTCGCCGAACACGACCTTCGCCCACGGGATCTGGCTCACCGACTCCGACATGGAGCGGATCGCCGCCGCCGGCACGTCCGTCTCGCACAACCCGATCTCGAACCTCAAGCTCGGCTCGGGCATCGCCCCGTGGCGCGCGCTGCACGACGCGGGCGTGAACCTCGGCCTCGGCACCGACGGCTGCTCGAGCAGCGACTCGCCGCGCATGCTCGACGTCGTGAAGGCCGCGGCGCTCCTGCACAAGGTCACGGATCCGGACATCGCCACCTGGCCGACCGTGTCCGAGGTGCTCACGGCCGGCACGATCGGAGGCGCGCGCAGCGCCGTGCTCGACGACGTCACCGGCAGCATCGAGGTCGGCAAGCAGGCCGACCTCGTCGTCTACGACCTCGAGACGCTGAACTTCACCCCGCGCCAGCGGCTCGAGAACCAGCTCGTCTACTCCGAGAACGGCTCGTCGATCGACACCGTGATCGTCGCGGGCCGGGTCGTCGTCTCGAAGGGCGTCTCGACCACCGTCGACGAGGCGGCCCTCCGCGCGGATCTCGCCGCGCAGCTGGGGGAGATCGTGGCCTGGCAGGACTCGCTGGACCGCACGAACGGCCTGCTCACCGAGCCGTTCCGGCGGATGTACGAGCGGGCGATGCGCCACGACGCCCCCGTCGACCGCTTCAGCGGCCGCCGGCTGGTCTGAGGGCGGGCCGGCTCCCGGCGGACGCTCGGCCGACTCCCGGCTCGGCACACGGACGGGCGGGGGCGCGGCTCCAGTAGGTTGCGCACATGAGGTGGCGAGCGGGAGCGGTGGCGGTGCTCGTCCTCGCGCTCGCCGGGTGCACCGCGCCGGCCGACCCCGAGCCGACGACCGGGCCCACGGCCGCCCCCGTCTCCGGGCCGGTGGTCGGCGGCTACGGCGACCTGCACGTCGCGCCCGACGGGTCGATGATGTTCTGCTACTCCGACCCCGACCCGGGATTCACGGGCGTCTGGCGCGAGTGCCAGGACGGGATCCGCACTGTGGGCGTCGACCCGGCCGCGATCGACGCGACCCTCGGGGCGACGACGGCCGATCCGGGCGGGCACCGCTGGGTCGGCGCGGCGGCCGGGAAGCGCACCACCGAGGACGGCACCGACGTCTACACCGTCTTCCTCGCGGGGACCCGCACGGACGACGCGTTCACCGTGACCGCGGTCGGCGAGGGCTCCTACCGCGTGCCGTCCGAGTACCAGGAGCTGCAGCCGGGAGTGCCGGGCGGGTTCCTGGTGCGGCTCGAGCCGATCGGCTGAGCGGGGGCGCCGGCGCAGGTGGAGGAGCCGAGCGGGGTGCAGCGGCCGGGAGGGGCGGAGCCGGCGGACTCGCGCACCCCCTCCGCCCGACCCTCACAGCGGGCGCGGCCGGTACCGCTCGATCAGCGCGTCGAACAGGCCGTTCATCCGCTCGTCGACCACGCGGCGCGACTCGTCGGCGTCGTACCACTCCACGATCTCGCGGGCGCCGTCGCTGAAGCGCACCGAGGGGGAGTACGCCGGGACGAGGCGGCGGATCTTCGCGTTGTCGAACACCATCGAGTGCGCCTTGTCGCCGATGATCCCGGCACCGAGCTCGGGGTCGGCCGCGGCGATCGCGTCGGAGGCGACGTGCACGAGGCGTGGCTCGACTCCGGCCGCCGCGGCGAGGTCGCGGTGGATCTCGTCCCAGGTCGGCGTCTCGTCGCCGGTGATGTGGAACGCCTCGCCGATCGCGGCGGAGGCGCCGAGAAGACCGACCAGGCCGACAGCGACGTCGTCGGCGTGCGTGAGTGTCCAGAGCGAGGTGCCGTCGCCGAGGACGACCACCTCCTGGCCGCGGCGCATCCGGTCGACGACGGTCCAGCCTCCGTCGACGGGCAGCGCGGTCCGGTCGTAGGTGTGCGAGGGGCGGACGATCGTGACCGGGAAGCCGCTCGCGCGGTACTCGGCCACGAGCAGGTCCTCGCACGCGATCTTGTCGCGGGAGTACTGCCAGTAGGGGTTCCGGAGCGGAGTCGACTCGGTGACCGGGAGGCTGCGCGGCGGCTTCTGGTAGGCCGAGGCCGAGCTGATGAAGACGTACTGGCCCGTGCGGCCGGAGAACAGGTCGATGTCCTGCTGCACGTGCTCGGGCGTGAAGGCGACGAAGTCGATCACGGCGTCGAAGCTCCGGTCGCCGAGGGCGGCGGTGACGGAGTCGCGGTCGCGGCCGTCGGCCTGCACCTCGCGGACGCCCTCGGGCAGCGGGCGGAGCGACGTCCGCCCCCGGTTCAGCACGGTCACGTCGTGGCCGAGCCGCAGCGCCTCGCGGACGCAGGCGGCGCTGATGATGCCCGTCCCGCCGATGAACAGCACGCTGAGCGACATGGATCCTCCTCCGGCGGCGCCCGCGGCGGACGCCTCCCGACCCGATTCCCCCACATCGGGACGCCGCACGCGAGTCCCTTGACCCGGCTACCGCTCGACGGGACGCCGTTGCTCGTCCTCCGGCTCGGGGGCGAGCAGCGCCTCCGGAGCGGCCGCCGCGGTCGGCACGTCGGGTGCCGTCCGCTGCTCGAGGGAGCGCCCCCAGGCCGTGCCCGCGAGGATCAGCGCGATGCCGAGGAAGCCGACCGGCGCGATCGGGTCGCGGGCGAGCGCGACTCCGACGACCGCGGCCCACACCGGCTCGGTGCCCAGCAGGAGGCTGACGCGGGAGGGGGAGGTGCGGCGGACCGCCCACGTCTGCACGAGGAAGCCGAAGACGGTGCAGACCAGGACGAGGTAGAGGAACAGGCCGGTGCCCACGGGGTCGAGCCCCGCGACGTACTCGGGGATCGGCACGCCGACGACGAGCGACGCGGCGCTGAAGACGACGGCGCAGGTGCCGAGCTGCACCGTGGTCAGGCGGAGGGAGTCCATCGGCGCCCGCGCCGAGAGGCGGTGCATCGACGTGACGTGCACGGCCCGCACGACGGCGGCGCCGAGGATCAGCAGGTCGCCGGGGGAGAGCGGGCGGAGGGCGCCGTTGCCCGCGAGCAGCGCGACTCCGATGACCGCGACGAGGCATGCGAGCAGGAAGCGGCCCGGGAGGCGGCGCTTCGAGACGGCGGAGTCGAGGATCGGCGTGATCACGATCGTCAGGCTGATGATGAGGCCCGCGTTGGTGGCGGAGGTGCCGGCGATGCCGTAGGTCTCGAGCGCGAAGATCGTCGCGAGCAGCGCCCCGATGGTCACGCCGACCCGCCACTCCGCCGCGCTGATCCGGTGCCGCCGCGCCGCGACGATCACGGCCAGGCACAGGGCGGCGAGGGTCATCCGCGAGCCGAGCAGCGCCATCACGCTGGAGTCGGTGACGAGCTCCTTCGCCGCGAAGTAGGTGGAGCCCCAGGAGGCGGCGACCACGAGCAGGAGGAGGTCGACCCGGAAGCGGGAGAGGAGAGCGCGCACGGCTCATCGTGGCGGCACGGAGACCCGAAGGACAAGACTGCATCTTCTTCGCCGACGCGTAAGTTGGAACTCATGGAACTCGGACAGCTCAGGGCTCTGCGGGAGCTCGGCGAGCGCGGGAGCATCGCCGCCGTCGCCGCCGCGATGCGGGTGTCCCCCTCCTCCGTCTCGCAGCAGATCAGCGCGCTGCAGCGCCGCACTCCGACGGCCCTGACCTTCCGCGACGGGCGCCGGACCGCGCTGACCCCCGCCGGCCGCGCTCTCGCGGCGGCCGTGGTCGAGGTGGAGGTGGCGCTCGAGCGCGCGGCCCGGGCGGTCGCGGACTTCGAGGAGAAGCCGAGCGGCACGGTCTCGGTCGCCGCGTTCCACAGCGCGGGGCTGGCGATGTTCGGCCCGCTGCTGGAGGCGCTGCGCGCACCGGGTCGGCCGGGCGTCGCGCTCGCCGACTTCGACGTGGCGCAGAGCGCCTTCGCCGGGCTGACCGCGGACCACGACCTGGTCGTCGCGCACCGGCTCGCCGGCAGCGCCGAGTGGCCCGGGACCGTGCGCTCCACGCCCCTCCTCTTCGAGCCGCTCGACCTCGCGCTCCGCCGCGACCATCCGCTCGCCGCGAAGGACGTCGTCCGCCCCGCCGACCTCCGCGACGAGGAGTGGGTCGCGGTGCACGAGGGCTTCCCCCTGGAACGGGCGATCGACGCCATCGCGGTCCTCGCGGGCGGCGACGCGCGCATCCCGCACCGGATCAACGACTTCCTGGTCGCGGCGGCGGTCGTGTCGGCGGGCGACGGCGTCGCGCTGCTGCCGCGGTACACGACCGACCTGCGGCGCACGCCGGAGGTGGTGCTGCGGCCGCTCGGGATCCCGGGGCTCGGCCGCCACATCGACTGCCTCGCCCGGCCCGAGACGCTGGAGCGCTCGGCCGTGCGGGCCGTGCTCGAGCAGCTGACCGGGATCGCCGCGGGGCTCGCCGCCGCGCCGTAGCATCGTGCCGTGCACCGCCTGATCGAGACCACGGCCGGAGACCCGGCAGCCACGGACCTCTTCGCCCTGCAGGAGGCCGACCTCCTCGCCCGCTACGGCGGCGACGACACCGGTCCGCGTCCGCCCGCCGACGCTCCGACCCTGCTGCTCGAGGTCGACGGCGGGCTCGTCGGCTGCGTGGCGCTCGCGGTCGAGGACGGCATCGGCGAGATCAAGCGGATGTTCGTGGTGAGCGCCGCGCGGGGCCGCGGGCTCAGCCGCGTGCTGCTCGCCGGCGTCGAGCGGCTGGCGGCCCGCGAGGGCGTGGAGCTGCTCCGACTGGTCACCGGCACGGAGCAGCCGGAGGCGATGGCGCTCTATGCGAGCGCCGGCTACGACCCGATCGCGGGCTACGGCTACTGGGGCGACGAGCCGAGCGCCCGCTGCTACGCGAAGCGGCTCGACCGCGAGGCGCTGCTCGCCGACGCGGGCTGACGCCGGGCTGCTACCGGGCTGCCCGTTCGGCCGTCGCGGGCCGGCGCCGGACTGACGTCGGGTTCTGCGCTCGCCCGTCGCGGGCTCTCCGGGCCGCGCGGTCCAGGGTGCTCGCGAGTCGGGCCGCCCGCTCGGAGGGTCCGTGTCGGCGAGCCCGATGGGGCATCTACGACGTCGTGGTCGACTGGTCGGCGGTGCGGAGAAGCTGCTGAGGATGAGGCGCGGGAGGCGCGGCGCGCCGCCTCTGGGCAGGTTCGCGCCAGAGCAGCCTCGAGCGGCGTGCCCCGTCGCGGAGCAGGCGACTCTGTCGGAGCGGCACGGGCATCCTCCCGCGCCTCTCACCCGACTCTGCCCCCGATACCCAGGGGTGCACGATGACAGAAGGACTCCGATGCAGAACGAAGACACCAGCACGCCGACCGGCGCCCCCGATCGTCTGACCCAGCGCCGAACCGTGGTGAAGGGCGCCGCATGGGCGATTCCTGTTGTGGCCGCCTCGATCGCCGCTCCGATGGCGTCGGCCTCAACCGCCCCCCAGTGCGCCCTGCAGGACGCGCAGCGCATCGACGCCACCTCGACCACCGCGCTCGCGGCTCGGACGATCCCCGTGCCCGCGGGAACCCAGTGGGTCCGCTTCACGGCGGTCGGCGGAGACGGCGGCGGCGCCCGCACCGGGTCGGACGTCACCAACGCCGGTGCGCGGGTGACGGGCACCATCCCCGTCGACGCGCTCGGCGGAGCGTCCGAGATCGTCATCACCGCGGGCTCGGGCGGCAGCAACCAGGCCGGCGGCCAGGGGCTCGGCAACGGCGGGGCTCCGGGCACTCCGGGCTACATCGGCTCCGGAGGAGGGGGCGGGGCCAGCGGGATCACCGCCGCGGGCTCCCTGCTCGTCATCGCGGGCGGCGGCGGCGGTAGCGCAGCCGGCTTCACCTCGAACGACTTCACCCGGTCCGCCCGCGTCGGGCCGAACGCGGGGTCCGGCGGTCCCGTCGGCGGCTCCGGCTACGACAGCGCCGTCTCGCGCGCGGACAGCAGCACCGGCTCCACCGAGCAGGCTCCGAGCACCGGCGGAAGCCAGACCGGGCCGGGGCAGCCCGGTGTGACGACGGTCAACGTGACCGAGACGGTTCTCGGCAGCCCGGGCTCCGGGCGCGACGGCGGTGCCGGCGCAGCCAGGACGAACGCGAGCCGCCAGGTGACCTACGCGTCCGGTGGTGGCGGCGGCGGTTACTTCGGCGGTGCCGGCGGCGGCACCTCCCTGTGGGTGCGGGGTGGCGGCTCCTACGCGGCCAACGCGTCGACGGGCGCAGGAGGCAGCAGCTTCGCCGCGTCCGGCGTGACCGTCGAGAACTCCGACGTCGACACCCGTTCGCAGACGATGGGCTACGTGGAGGTCGCCTTCTTCGTCTGCGAGTAGCGCCTGCCCGAAGGCCAGGTGAGCCTCCGTGGTCGCCCGCTCCGGCGTGCGACCACGGAGGCTCGTCGTCGTCACCGTCCGCTCCACGTCGTCCCCGTCCTCCTGATGTCCCATTACCATATCAGTATGGGGCGGGAGGCGCCAGCCCTCACTCCTCCTGCGGCTCCGCGCCGTCGTGCTGCAGGTGCACCAGGACGCGGCGGAGGTGCATCGCCGCGAGGACGCCGGGCCCGAGGGTCCGGGAGGTCGCGGCGGTCCGCTCGTCGACGACCTGCACGAGGTGCCGGATCGCGCGGGCCGCGCCTCCGATCGCCCGGTGCGCGGCGGGGGAGCCGGCGTCGTCGCGGTCGATCGCGTCGGCGACCGCCCGGCAGGCCTCGCTCAGCGGCGGGCCGAGCGCCGGATCGAACGGGAGCGCGCCCGGCCGCTCCCAGATGGTGTCCGCGAGGGCGCCGCTCAGATCGCGGACGTGGAAGAGGATCGCGTCGAGCGTCTCGAGGCGGAGGTGGTCGGACCGGGAGTCGCGGCGGTGCAGCAGCGCGCGCGGGTTCCCCTTGCGACTCTCGTCCGCGTCCGCGAGGGCCGCGCGGACCTCCTCCGCCGTCCGGGCCAGCTCCTCGCCGTTGCGGGCCCAGGCCTCGTGCTCGGGCGGCCACGTCTCCTCGAGCGCGGCGGCCAGCTGGCGCAGGTGCTCCGCGAGCTCGCGCCGGAACGCGTCGACCCGGGCGGACGCCGCCTCGACGGTGAGCCCGGGGGCGACGACCACGTTCACCAGCAGCCCCACCACCACGCCCACCGCCATCTGCACGAGGTAGCCGAGGGAGTAGTCCTCGGCGTCGGCCCCGCCGATGATCAGCACGAAGAGGGCCGCCATCGGCACGTACTCGCGGCCCGCGCCGAACCACCCCGTCCCCGAGAGGACCACGCCGATCCCGACGACGAGCGGGATCGTCCACCAGGTCGGGCCGACGGTGACCACCACGAGGGCGGCGAGCCCGATCCCCGCCGCCAGGCCGAGCAGGGTCTGCAGTCCGGTGCGGACCGAGCCCATCAGGGTCGGGTACATGCTCACGAGGGCGCCGAGCGGCGCGTAGTACGGGTACTGCTCCGCGACTCCGGGAGCGAGCGGCGCGACGGCCCAGGCGATGCCGACCGCCAGCGCCGTCTTGAGAGCGAGCATCAGGCGCGAGCCGGTGACCGCCTCCCGCCAGGCGAGGGCGGCGCGGGACGTCCGGGTGCGGGGCATCCCGGCACCCTAGGCGAGGGGCGCGGGCCGTCTCTCCCCTCTTGACAGCGGAGGCGGAGGCCCGAGCGACGGTGGAGGGCCGAGGGCGGCGGCTCGGGACGGCGGTGCTGATCACGACTCACGACGAACGTCCGATCCGGCCCACGTCGCCTGCGCCGTTCCACGGGGCGCCGCGGATCCTTCCTCCGTGACGAAAGCGACCGCGCGGACCGCAGGCGCCGTGAAGTGATGCCACCCCCGCTCACGGGGGCCGTTGAGTTTGCGCAGACGCCCTGTTACCGTGAACAAACCGTGCAGCTGGCGGCGTCGGAGGCCTCGAGGTGGAGGTCGCGCCGGATCCTGCGAGTCACGGCGAGTTCTTCTCCGAGGTCCACCGGGCCTCTCCCCTTGGCGCCCTCCGGCGCCTCTCCGCAGCCCCCCCGCCCCCGGGGGCGGGGGGGCTGCGGAGAGGCGCCGGAGGGCGCCAAGGGGAGAGG
>NZ_PSTL01000021.1:0-57726 GCF_002930845.1 Rathayibacter sp. AY1A7
CACACCGATGATCGCCTTCACGTCCGCATCCAACGATCCCTCATGGGCCGCAAGTCACAACACTCACGTAGCTCGAGCGGTCAACGACTGGATTGCCGGGGGAGACGGGCGCGGCGCGGGTCGCAGAGTCAAGGACAACTAGAACCTCGCGTGCCGGTGAACCATCCCCTTACGGAACACATGATCGTGGAGTGCTGAACGTTCTGATTCATGGCGTGTTCACCGACGTGCCGGACCATGATGCTCATGGAAACACGAGAACTGGCATGGGGCATTCTGGCGTGGCCTGCCGTTGCGGTCCTCGCGCTGCTGCGAACTGTGGGCAGCTGGGATGTATCGGGCGGGTCCGCAGCAGGGCTCATCGCGGGCACGGCAGCTGCGTTCACTGTCGCGGGCGCACTCCTATGGCTTCCCTCGAGTCTCTGGCTCGACCGGCGGACACGCCGCACCCCGCGCGTCGGGCGGGCGGCCGCGTTCCTGGGTCTGGGACTCGTGATCGGCGCCGCCGCCTCCACCGCGCTGGTACTCGCGTCGGGAAACGCGACCTGGCCCTCCTCCGCGGGCCTCATCACGGAATATGCAGTCACGGCAGGAATCGCTTCCCTCCTCGGCTGGCTCCTCGCCGCCACCCTTCGTGCGAAGAAGCTGCCGATCGTTCAGACGGCGGCGAATCGCTTGAACCGCTGAATGATCCGGGTCGTCGATCGATCAGCGTGCCAGCAGCAGTCCGGCCAAGCCGATGACGACCGGCACCACGGCAAAGGCCAGGAAGAGGTAGGAGAGCACGAGTCCCACCGTCGACTCCCAGCGAGGACCGACGTGTCGTCGCGCCTGATGACCGACGAGGACGCCGGCCAGCGGGAGAAGGTACTGCAGCGTGGTCGCGACTCCGATGACCAGGGGATCGCCCACCCACAGGTGGGCCACCGCCAGGTATCCGACGGCGTAGGACACGACGGCGAGAACGCCCAGCACGAACGCAGCCCGCGTCCACCCTCGTCCGCTCCGCCGCGCGGTACCCGTCTCCTTCATCACACTCATACCTCCACTGTACGAATCGCTCCTCGCGCACGCCCGCCGCTCGGAGCATGTGCCGGTCCTTCGCCCGACGTCTCGTTCGGTGACACGACCACGCCTCGGCGAGCTGCTGTCCAGCGTCAGCCGGCGAGCCGGCGTCCACAACGAGGACGCGACTCGGATTCGGAACATGTCCGATGGCTGCCTCGATAGCCTCAGCGCATGAAGATCCGAGCCGGTTCGCCTGACGATCGCGGGCCCTGCATCGACCTCTGGCTGGAGGCACTCAGAGCACGAGACGGATGCAGTCAGGACGACGCGGTCGCCGAGAGGGCTCGAGCGAAGTTCCACCGGCCTCTCGTTCGGTTCGCCGTCATCGGCTCGGATCCCCTCGGGTTCGCTCTCACCGTCGACACGGGCGATGGTCCGGGCCGACACAGTGCGCTGCTCGAACTGCTCGCCGTCGCACCGAGCGAAACAGGGCGCGGGCTCGGCCGGACACTGCTCGACGACGCGGTCCAGTCCGCCTCTCAGCTCGGCTACCTCGTCCTGAAGCTGCACGTCCGCGCCGGAAACGATACGGCGGAAGGGCTTTACAAGGCGTCCGGCTTCGAGCCTCACGGGGATCCCGCGCCGCATCCGCTCGGTGGTCATCCGATGATCGAGTACGCGCGGACTCTGACTCACGTCAGCAACTGAGGACCTCCGGCCACCGATCCCCGTGCGGGCCACCTCGCGCGACCGGATCACATGCGCACTCAACGCTGGTCGAGCGGTCGGGTCATGGCAACCTCATCCCATGAGCGTGAGCGACGGACAGGCCTGTGCCCCACGGGACCTCGACGTGTTCACCGACCGGCTCCGACTGTGCCGGCCCGCCGAGACCGACCTGGACGAGCTGTTCCGCCTCTACACCGATCCGCGGATCGCGGAAGAGGATCCGCTCCTCCTCCATCTCTCCGCCGATCAGACCCGGGCCGTGATCGCGTATCGAAGGACCCAGTGGACACGGGACGGACTCAGCAGCTGGGTGATCCGCCGGCGCGACTCCCCCATCGACAGCCGTGATCTGATCGGAATGGGCGGATGCACTCTGCTCTCCGATGCAGCCTGGAATGTGGCGTTCACCCTCCACCCCGACCACTGGAGCAAGGGCTACGCGCAGGAGGTCGCCCTCGCCGGCATCGAACTCGCCCACCGCCTCCGACCGGAGCTGCCCATCACCGCGGTCGTCGCAGAACGCAACGCACGCTCCCGCCGCACCATCGAACGACTCGGCCTCGCGCTCAGATGGGAGGGTCCGGACGCGCACAGCCCAGACCCGACCGCACGAGTCGTGCTCTTCGCCGACCGCCAGCTCTCCGCGGAACAGGTCCGCCGGCTCACCGGCTGAACCCGATCGCCGATCGGCTCATCCGCCAGCTCAGCGAGAGCTCCCCTCACGGGCAGCGAGTCGGCACCGCCGGTGAGCATGGCGATCCTCCGCTGCGGGAACTGCAAGCGAAGCCGACCTGTCGGTCCACCAGCCGGCGCCTCCCCCTCCCCGCTCCTCGATCCCCGACCGCAGGGCAACGAGACACGACGACGCTGCGCTCGGGAGTCCACCGGCAACTCCTTGAAGGGGCACGGCCGTCCGTCGCCGGACGGATTCACGTCCACCTCTTGTTCATTCCGGCTTCGTTGTCCAGCGCCGTCGGCTGCCCTAGCGTTCGGCAGGTGGACACCAGGAGATCGACCTCGACCGGCTCTAGCTCCGTTGTGTCCTGGGTCGCTCTCGCGTCAACCGGCGTCGCCGCCGCGACACTCTGGATCGCGGACGCCGTCTGGTACGGGATCCCCGAGTCGGGTGGCCCGGGAGTCAGTCTGCTCTTCATCGGCGGATGGGGTCTTCTCACGTGCGCCGCCCTGCTCACGGTCGGCGTGCTCATCCATCTGGCGCCCTCCGCGCTGAGCCGCCACGGAAAACGCCCCGTCGAGTTCGTGCTGCCGAGCGCCGCACTCGTCCTCATCGCGGGGATCCTGCTCGCGCATCCGCTGGCGGGCAGCGCTTTCGCCTGACCCTCACCGGCATCGACCCTCGAAAATGTCTCGGCGCCTCCGGGCCCCTCTCGTCAACGGGCTCTGGTGGCTTCACAATTACACCGAGGGGTGCAACCGTTCGGGTCGGTGCACCCCTCGCTGCCGGTTGGCCGAACGCGCGCCAACCTCGAACGACCAGCAGCCAGGGATCGCCGATCGAGCGGTCACAGCCTAGATTTTCTAGACGGTCTAACTAAGTCCCCTTTCCGGGTGAGGTGGATCGTGCAGGCGATGCTGGTGCTTCGGCTGACCGCGGGCGCCGAGTTGGGAGCGGCCGGCGTGTTCGAAGTACTCGCCGGCGACCGCTACACCGCCACCACCGCCGGGCTGTCCCCCGCAGACACAGTGAACCCCGCGATTGCCGCGACCGTCGCGGAGCTCGGTCTCGACATCAGCGACCGCACCCCCCGCGCCGTCACAGTGGAGGACCTCGAGAACGCGGACATCGTCGTCGCCATGAAGCCCGGCCTCGCGATCCCCGCGACGACCCGACCGACTGGAGCGCCGAGAACGTCCGCCCCGCCGCGAGGCCGTCGCCGCCCGGAGGCAGGTCGCTTCGGCCGGTACGGTGACCGCATGGACGACGACAGCGAACGTCAGAATCTGGTGATGAGTACCGAGATCATCAACGCCTGCATCAGAGCCATCGAGAACCCCGAGAAGCTGTTCCGGGTGTGCGCGAGCGTCTCGGGAGGTCGCGACGACGAGAGGGCGGCCGTTGCCGCAGCATTCGGGACCAGCGACGTCGTGGCCGATGCGATCCTCGACATGCAGGTGAGGCGTTTCACGCCGAGGTCGATCGAGCAGATGCGTGCCGAACTGGCCCGCTATGACCGTCGACTAGCTGAACTCGGCCGGCCGTAGGACGATTTCCGTACTGGACAGCAGAGCCGAGACGCGCTTGAGGACGACACCGGCCGAGCGCGTCGAGAAGTCCCGCCGATGTCAGGAGGGATCCCGGTCTCCGCGCACTGTGAGGACCCAGACGGTGTCGTTGTCCGCGTCCGATGGGGTGGCGTCGACACTCGAAATCGGCTTCTCACCGAGCGACGCGGGATCGATCTCGTGTGGGCCGTCGGCGCAGTCGATAGCGTCGAGGGTGGTCGTCGTTCTCGTCGTCGGTCCCCCAGCCGTGGAAAGCGATCCGATTTCGAGGTCGATCACTCCTGGTACGGGTCGAAGCGGTGGGCGGGGCGGGGTGCGGTGGTCGTGGTGGTCATGGTGGGGCCTTCCTGTGCAGCAGTGGGAGAAGAGGAGGGGCGGGGACCGGTGCGAGCCGGTCCCCGCTGGGTGGGCTAGCTGAGTCCTGCGGCGTCGGCGGGGGTGCTGTCGCCGGTGACGACCTGCTCGACCGGGGGGAGCGCGTATCCCCAGGCCGCGAGCTGGCGGAAGTGCTCGGCCGTGCGCTCGTCGCCTCGACGCCAGGACTCCTTGCTCGTGTGCGCCTCCTGCCCTCCGAGGACGACGGCCAGCGCGACCAGGCGGGCCTTCGCGGGGTTCGCCTCGATCAGCGCCGCGAGGGCGTCGACGCGGTAGCCGGAGGGGCGCTCGATGCGCAGCAGCGCGTGCGCAAGGTCGCTGCCGCCCGTCATCCCGGAGGACACCGCGAACCGGTGAGCGGTGAGACCGAGGGCGATGACGCGATCCGCGTCCTTCGGGAGGGTCTTGCGGGCGAGGAAGGTCGCGATCCACTCGCGGCGCACCTTCTCGGCCGCGTTCCACGCCTTGTTGTTGGCGATGAGCACTTTGCGCTCAGCGGACTTCTCAGCGCGCTCCTCCTCGGCCTCCTCCTCGGTCTGCGGCTGCTCGGGGGCTCCGTAGGCGTAGGTGAATCCGGCGGCGGTCGGGTCCTGAACCAGGAGCGTGACCTCGACCTCGCCGCGCCAGCTGGTGTCGATGAGCACTCCGCGGCCGGGAGCGGCGGCGACCTGCTCGGGAGTGACGCTCTTCCCGTCCTCGCCGCGCAGCTGCCGGATGGGCGTCCACGTCGCTGCGTCGCCGTAGGCGTCGGAGCGGGTGAGGATCTGGAAGCCGTTGCCGGTGTACTCGGCGGCGGTCGCCGCGAGGAGCGCCTGGTGCGCGGCCTCGTCGCGGAGGGTCTGCGCGGTGTGCTCGAACTGGGCCGGGTCGTGGGTGGCGACCTCGATCAGGTTCGCGCGGGCGTCGGCGTCGTCCTCGAACTCCAACAGCACCGCCGCCTGGTCCAGGGTCAGCTCGTGCTCGTGCAGAACGGATGTGACGGTCGCGGACTCCGCGACCGCAAGCCCCATCTTAACCGCGTCGGTCTTGGTGCCGGTGCGCTTGGCGATCGCTGCGGCGGACACGCCCTCGAACGCGAGCTGCGCCCACGCGGCGGTGCGATCCGCGACGCTCAGCTCGGCGCGCTGGTCGTTCTCGATGATCTGCTGAACGATCCGGTACTTCCGAGCCGCCAGCAATCAGTCAGGTCGACGAGCCGGTTGTCAGGCCGGCCCCCTACGCGCACCAGTCGCGCGAGCGCCCGTTGACACTGCGCGCGGTGTCGCCGGTGCCGAGGTCGACGAGCACGGTCGAGGTCGCGCTGAAGCCCGGCTCGCCCGGGTAGTCGTCCGGCCGGCCCTCGACCGAGACGGTCTCGACGGCGAGGTACTGCCCGTTCGGCGAGAGGCAGACGCCGCGGATGCGCCCCGTCGGCGAGGTGCGGAACACCTCCGAGGTGCCGGACGCGTCGACGCGGACGACGGAGTACTGGGTCGCGCCCGTCTCCGGTGCGTACTCGGCCTCGAGCTCGACGTAGCTCCCGGAGTCGAGGAGCAGGATCTGCACGGGCGACGCGGTCGCGCTCACGTCCGCCGGCGGGAGGGCGAGCGTCTCGACCGAGCCGTCGGCCAGGTCGATCAGCGAGCCCGACTCCGGATCGGCGACCACGAGCCGGTTCGCGCCGGGCACGAATCCGCGCAGCTCCGCGTGCTGCCCGAGCGGGCTGATCGAGCCGGGCGTCAGCAGGTCGAGCAGGAGCACCGTGTCGTCGAGCGAGTGGGTGACGACGGAGGTGGTGCCGGGCACGAACATCCAGTCGCGCGCCCGCAGAGGCCCGCCGTCGATCCCGAGCACGGGGACCGCCTCGGCCTTCTGGTCGGTGAGGTCGTAGGAGTAGAGGGCGCGGTCGAGCGGGCCCGACGGCGCCTGCCCGGTGAAGGTCCAGCCGAGCACGCCCTTCTCGGGCGACGAGTGCAGCTCGCGCACGGTCCCGGGGCCGGGGAGCGGGATCACGCCCTCGGAGCCGGTGTCGAGCGTGACCGTGCGGAGGAGGTTCGTGTCGTCCGGCTCGATGGTCACGACGACCAGCACCGGGCCGACGACGGCGTAGTCCTGGATCCGGTCGGCCGCGACGAGGACCCGGGCGTCGCCTCCGGAGAGCGGGCGGACGCGGACGGCGTCGGGCTGCGAGGGGTCGTCGGCGGTGCGATCGAGGGTGAAGAGATCGGGGTCCTTCGTGGTGAAGGAGGCGGAGACGTCGGCGGCCGAGCCGGTCGCGGCGCTGCGGGCGTCGTCGATCCCGATCTCGTAGCGGGTGGCGTAGCGGAGGGTGTCGGTGAAGGTGACGGTGAGCACGCCGCCGTCGAGCTCGGTGGTGTGCGGGGCGTCCGGAGCGACGCGGACACGGTCGAGCGCGTCGGGCTCGAGCGCCTGGTCGAGGTGCAGGCGGGCTCGGGAGCCGTCGCGCTCGACCACGCCGTCGGTGCTGACCTCGAGGGAGGCGACCCGGGGCCCCTTCGCGACGGTGGCGGCGGTCAGGCCTCCGACCGCGAGGACGAGCACCGCGACGACCGCCCAGAAGAGCCGTGGGAAGCGGGAGGCGCCTGCGGAGTCGAGGCCGGGAGCGCCGCCATCGTCCTGTCGCCCGCTCTGCGCCGACGTGCCGCGCTCGGGAGTCGCGCCGGGCTCAGGATTCGCGCCGCGCTCAGTAGACATACGGCATCGCCGGCTCGTCGATCGGAGTGACCGCCTCCGGCTCCAGCACGACCGCCTCGGCGCTGGTGACGCTCGGGTTCGCGCCGAAGCCGCCGCTCGCCTCCAGCCACTGCCCCTCCGACCAGGTGTCGGCCCAGCCGGCCTGGTAGACCGGCACGCCCACCGGCTGCGCGTCCACCGCGCAGCAGGTGACGACGAAGCGGGCGATGTAGAAGACGTTCTCGGGGTCGGAGGCGTCGGGGGTCACGAAGCCGCTCACCGTGGCCGTGCGGCCGGCGAGGAACTGCTCGCTCGCGCCCTGGCGCAGCAGGGTCGCCCAGTCGCGCACGCTGAAGGAGGCGGTGTCGCCGGTGGGCGCAGCGGCGGTCACGGAGGCGTCGACGGCGCTGGTGTTGACCTCGCGCTGCGTCGCGGTCGAGGCGGTGAGGGCGGCCGGCGGGAGCACGAGCAGGGCGACGGCGGCGGAGGCGATCACCGCGACTCCGGCCGCGACCGCGACCACCCGGCGCCAGGGGCGGGCGGGTGCGGGGGCGTGGAGGTGCTCGACGTCGTCCTCGTGCTCGTGGGCGTCCTCCTCGGCGCCCGGCACGACCGCGAACGCCGCGATCAGCAGCACTCCGGCGATCACCGCGAGCACCACCGAGAACTCGAAGTAGCGGGGGTGGATGTAGAGGCCGAGCCGGCCGGTCGCCGCGAGCCACAGGGTCGAGACGACGCCGATCAGGCTGAGGACGACGCCCTTCCAGCGGGCGAGGAGGCGCTCAGAGCGCATAGTTCACCGCCAGTCCCAGCACGGCCGCGGCGAGGGCGACCAGCACGGTGACGCGCACCAGCGTCGCGGCCGAGAACGTGGTGCGCAGCAGCGCGAGCATCTTGACGTCGATCATCGGACCGAAGACGAGGAACGCGATGATGCCTCCCGGCAGGAACGTGGAGCCGAACGAGAGCACGAAGAACGCGTCGACGTTCGAGCAGATCGAGATGACGAACGCGAGCACCATCAGCGCCAGCACCGACCAGAGCGGGTCGCCGCCGAGCGTGGTCAGCACGTCGCGCGAGACGCCGACCTGGATCAGCCCCGCGATGGCGGCGCCGACGAACAGCGCCGGCATCATCGCCCCGGTCTCCTCGGCGAACAGGAGCACGCTGCGCCGGGAGCGGTCGCGGAGGGAGCGGGAGGGCCGCTCGCCCGCCTCGCAGGCAGCGCGGAAGCGGTCGGTGAGCAGGCTCATCGGCTCGGAGTGGCGGCTGAAGATCCAGCCGACGAGGTTCGCGATCGCGAAGCCGCCGACGATGCGCCAGACGAGGATCCCGTCGGCCCAGCCGAAGGCCTGGTAGGTCGTGACGATGGTGATCGGATTCACGATCGGCGCGGCCAGGAGGAACGTCATCGACTCCGACACCGAGAGGCCCTTGACGATCAGCCCGCGCGCGAGCGGCACGTTGCCGCACTCGCAGACCGGGAGGAGCACGCCGAGCAGCGAGATCACGAGCCGCCGCGGGAGCGCCCGCTTGGGCAGGATCCTCAGCAGCACGGCCTCGGGTACCCACAGCTGCACCGCGATCGAGAGGACGATGCCGAGGAACACGAACGGCAGCGACTCGATGACGACGCTGATCGAGAGGGTGAGGAAGTCGCGCACCGCGTCCGAGAGGGCGTCGCCCGCCGCGTCCGGGGCGAGCAGGCGCGTCGCCACGAGGACGGCGACCAGGGCGAGCCCGAGGAGCGGCCCGCGCCGCGACCGCCGGGCGCCCGGGGACGCGCGGGTCGGGGCGGCGAGCGCGGATTCGGGGGACATCCCGACCCATCGTAGGCGGGGGTCCTGCGCGGGCCGGCGCGGGGCCGCCGGGTGTCGCCCGGGGCGCACGAGAACCCAGAAGTGGCCGTACGGGAGGGCGAGTACCGCGACTTCTGCGTGCTCGCGGTGTCGGCTGCGCCCGACCTGGCGAGGTCCGGCCGCCCGCGAGTGTCGGATCGTCGTCGCACTCGCGCTCGAGTGCGACGACTTCTGGACGCTTGATGCGAGGGCGCGCGCCGAGGGTCGCGGGAGGCGGGCGCGGCACTCGCGCAGAAGCCCTCCGGGTGCAGGATGAGCGCATGCCCGCCTCCCCCGCGCACCCCCTCCGCGTGCGGATGCAGCCGCGCGCGATCGACGAGGCGCACCGCGTCTCGAGTCCGCTCGAGCTGCTCGTCGACCTGACCTTCGTCGTCGCGATCGCGCAGATCGCCCAGCAGCTCGCCCACGCCACCGAGGAGGGGCACCTCGCCGAGGGGCTCCTCCCCTTCGGCATGGTGTTCTTCGCGATCTGGTGGGCGTGGATGAACTTCACCTGGTTCGCGTCCGGGTACGACACCGACGATGTGCCCTACCGGCTGCTGACCCTCGCCCAGATGGGCGGCGTCCTCGTGCTCGCGGCGGGAGTGCCGGCCGGCTTCGAGGACGGCGACTACCGGGCGATCACCATCGGCTACGCGATCATGCGGTTCGCGCTGGTGAGCCAGTGGATCCGCGTCGCCGTGTCCACTCCGGAGCACCGCACCTCCGCCGTGCGCAACGCCGTCGGCTTCTCGATCGTGCAGGTCGGCTGGCTGCTGCGGCTGCTCCTGCCCGAGGAGGTCGGGGTGGTGAGCTTCCTGCTCCTGGTCGCCTGCGAGCTGGCGGTGCCCCTCTGGGCGCAGCGGGCGGGGGACGCGAACTGGCATCCGCACCACGTCGCCGAGCGGTACGGGCTGTTCACGATCATCCTGCTCGGCGAGGGCGTCCTCGCGGCGGTGATGGGCGTGCAGCGGGCGGTGACGGAGGCGGGCGTCAGCGCCTCGCTCGTGCTGGTCGCGGCCTGCGGGCTGGTGATCGTCTTCGCGCTGTGGTGGCTGTCGTTCTCGCATCCCTCCGGCGAGCTGCTGGAGCGGCGGCGCGGCCTCTCCTACCGCTGGGGCTACGCGCACTTCGCGGCGTTCGCGGCCCTCGCAGCGCTGGGATCCGGGCTGGAGGCGGCCGTCGCCGCGACCGCGGGCCACCTCGAGGCGTCCGACACCGTGATCGGCGCGGCCGTCGCGGTGCCGGTCGCGGCCTTCGTCCTGACCCTGTGGGCGGTGCACGCGCCGCTCGGCGAGCACCAGCCGATGCCCGCGCGCCTGGCGCTCCCCGGTGTCGCGCTGGCGCTCGCGACTCCGCTCGTGGCGGGACTGCTCGGCGTGGGCGGGGTGCTGGTCGCGCTGGCCGCGGTGTCGGCGGGGCTGGTCGCCGCGGTGGTGGGGCGCGGGCGCACCGCGGAGTGACGGGGTCGGCGGGCGAGGCGCGGAGCCGTCGCGAGAGGCGCGTCCGTCACCTCGAGACACAGCCCTCGTCGACGAGACGCCGGCCTGGCGGGGGTGTCCCGGCGGGGGGCGGAACGCCTCGGCGAGCGCACCGCGGCAGCGGCTACCCCCGGCGCGGCAGCGGCTCCGGGCGGCGGGGCACCCAGCAGCGGACGCGCGAGCGGTAGCGCTCGAAGTCGGCTCCGAAGCGGGCGGCGAGGTCCGCCTCCTCCAGCGGGCGCACGGCCTGGTTCCAGACGACGGCGCCGAGGAGCGCGTACAGCACGACCAGCCACGACGAGAGCAGCAGCCCGACCGCCGCTCCCTGCACGATGCCGGCGACCGCCATCGGGTTGCGGACCCAGCGGTAGGGGCCGGCGATCACCAGCCGGTTGGTCATCGCGATCGGCAGCGGCGTGCCGTCGCCGAGGAGCGACATCGTGAGCCCCGACCAGATCCCGAGCGCGCTCGCCGCGACCAGCAGCAGGACGCCGACGCCGACGACCGCGGGCGGCGCCGCTCCGATGCCCACGCCCCAGCGCTCCTCCAGCGCGGCGATCACCAGCGGGACGACGACCAGCGCGCCACCCCAGAACAGCGCGATCTGCCCGAGGGTCGCGGCGAGGTGCGATCCGGGTCGGCGGCCCGCGGTCGCGACCCGGAAGGAGAAGGGACCGGAGGCGATCCAGCGCGTCGGCACCCGGCCGAGCAGGAGCAGGCACGCCGCGACGACGGAGCCGCCCGCGGTGGCGAGCATCGCGACGACGCCCCAGCCCGCCTCCCCCGTCAGGGTGGCCCAGACGGCCAGGGCGACCGCGACGAGGAGCGTCCAGGCCGTCGCGGTGACGGCCGCCCAGCGGATCCCGGCCGCGGCCAGAGCGGAGGCGCCGACGAACAGCGGGAGGTCGAGTGCCGCGACAGGGACGGGATCGAGGCTGCCGAGCGTCGCGATCCGCACGGCGGGGACGAGCGCCACGGCGACCCACCAGGCCGCGCCGCCGAGGGCCTGCACGGCGAAGTAGAGGCGTCCCCAGGGCATGGCTGCACGGTACTTCATAGCTGAACCCAAGGAACGACCCAGGGCGTTGACGGGCTCAGCGCCCTAGGCTCGGAACCAGTTCCCGCCGCCTCCATGAGAAGCGGCCCACCACGACGCCAAGGACGACGCCGATGAACCGCACGACCGTGATCACCGCACTCGCCTGCGGGCTCCTCCTCACCGCCGCCGCAGCCACTCCCGCTGTCGCCGCGACCTCGGACACCGCCGGGGACTCCACCCGCTCCGTCGACGAGTTCGGCGTTCTCGCCGCGACCGACGGCGACACGCTGCTGATCAACGGGCGCGCCTTCCTCCTCGAGTAGGCCCTCTCCGCCGCGCGCGGTCGCGAGGACGCCACTCGCGACGCCGGCCTCCTGATCCGCCTCTGCGTCGACGTCGACGGCGCCGCGGCCGTATTCCTGGTGACGACGGTGCACGGCTTCTCGGGGCCCGAGATCCTGCCCGCCTACCGCGAGGCGCTGCGGCATCCGCGCACCGCGCATCTGGTGTCGATCTCGGACAGCGACCGCTCCCCCGAGCTCGACTACGCGGCGACGGTGCACCACGGGATCGACGTGGACGGCTTCCCCGCCGGATCCGGAGGAGAGGACCTCGTGATCCTCGGCCGGATCCACCCCGACAAGGGCACGGCGGAGGCGGTCCGGATCGCCGCCGCGGCCGGGCGGCGACTCGTGATCTGCGGCATCGTCCAGGACGAGCGCTACTGGCGCGAGGAGGTCGAGCCGCTCGTCGACGGGACTCGCGTCGTCTACCGCGGCTCGGTCGGGCCGGAGGAGCGCGCCCTCGTACTCGGCGGGGCGCTCGCGCTCCTGCATCCGATCGGCTTCGACGAGCCGTTCGGCCTCTCCGTCGTCGAGGCGATGGCGTGCGGGACGCCGGTGATCGCGTACCGCCGCGGATCTATGGCCGAGATCATCGACGAGGGCGTCACCGGGTTCGCGGTGGGCTCCCTGTCGGAGGCGGTCGCCGCGGTCGAACGGGCCGGACTCCTCGACCGCGCGGCCGTGCGGGCGACCGCGCGCCGCCGCTTCGCCGGGGACCGGATGGTCGACGAGTACCTCGCGGTGTACGCGGGAGTGCTGGGGCGCTGACGTCGGCGTCACATCGGCATCGGATGCTCGCGTGACTCCCGGCCGTCTGCACCGAGTCGCCCGGGAGGGCTCGTTCTCGACGCGAAGAACGAGCCCTCCCGGGCGACTGAGCGATGCTGATAGGAAGAGGCCGTGCCTCGACCTCATCTCTTCGTCACCCGCGGGAGCCTCCTCCACTTCGCCTGCGACGCGTGGCTCCTGCCGACGGACCGCTTCCTCTCGTTCACGGACTTCTGGCGCGGGGTGCCGCAGCTGGAGGATCGCGCACGCGCCGCGCTGACTCCGGAGTTCTCGGACGGCCGACAGGCGGCACTGCCGCTCGCGCCGCGCGACGGCGAGCCCACTCCCGTCCTCACCGCCGTCCCCGATCGCGCCGTGCACGACGCCGAGGACAGCGAAGGACTCGCCGACATCGCCCGCCGCCTCCGGGCGTTCGTCGAGGTCGCCGCGCGGACGGCGACGAGAGATCGGCGCACGAGGCGGCCGCTGCCGCTCCTGGCCGTGCCGCTCTTCGCGACGGCGGGAGGAGGATCAGGGACCCTCCGCGACGCCGTGCTCGCCCAGCAGCTCCGCGTGCTGCGGGAGGCCGCCGAGGCGTTCCAGGTCGACATCGCGATCGTCACCCTCCGCGCCGACGTCCACGCCTTCGCCCAGTCCAGGCGGCGACTCGATCCCGCGACGTCCTGGCCCGAGCTGGAGGCTCCGGCCCTCGAGGAGGCGCAGAGCCTCGCCGAGCGCGCCCGGCGCCGCCGGCTCGTGCCCTTCCTCGGCGCCGGGACCAGCGTCAGCGCCGGCGGCCCCTCCTGGGACGGACTGCTCGAGGAGCTCGGCCGCGAGATCGGGCTCGACTCCGAGACGTCCGCGGTCCTCAGCGGGAAGAACGTGCTCGACCAGGCGTCCTACCTCGCGACGCTCTTCGACGAGGAGCAGCCCGGACGGTTCGCCGAGGCCGTCGCCCGTGAGATCGGATCCCTCGAGCGGTACGGTCTCGCTCCGGCGCTCCTCACCGCGATCGACTCCGAGCAGGCCATCACGCTCAACTACGACCGCCTCTTCGAGACGGCGTCCGAGGACGCGGGCGTCCCCCGCGCCGTCATCCCCGGCGACCACGAGGGCGACCACGAGCGCTGGCTGCTCAAGCTCCACGGCACCGTCGACGACCCGTCCTCGATCGTCCTCACCCGCGACGACTACCTCGGCTTCGACTCCTCCCGCCGCGCCCTCTCCTCGATCGTGAAGGCCACCCTCGCGACCCGGCACCTGCTCTTCGTCGGCTTCGGCCTCAGCGACGACCACTTCCACGAGATCGTCCACGACGTCCGCCGCGCGTTCCCCTCCTCCGCCTCGGGAACGCTCGCGACCGCGCTCACCCTCTTCGCGGATCCGCTCGACGAGCGCCTCTGGCAGGGGAGGCTGCGGCTCGTGCCGATGCTGCCGGTGCCCCGCGATCCGTCCCGCATCGGCGAGGCCGCCCGCGTCCTCGAGATCTTCCTCGACGCCCTGGCCGCCTTCGCGACGGACGCCCACTCGTACCTCCTTGCGCGGGGGCACGAGAGCGCGATGACGGCCGCAGAGCTGCGGCTGCGGGAGCGGCTCACCGCGCTGCTGGGGGAAACGACGGCGGAGGAGCGGGCAACGGGGGCGTGGCAGGAGGTCGCGGGGATGAGTGAGCGGCTGGGTGGGGAAGGGCGCTAGCTCGGACAGCGCTCGTCCCTCGAGGGCCGAACGGCCGAGCCGGCGGTCGTCGGCGAGTCCTGCGCGGATGGACGAAGGACCAGCGGATCGACTGATCGCGGGCGAGAGGTCACCGACCTCCCGCCCGGCACCGCTCAGACGGCGTCGTGGAGCTCGACGTTGTCCTGATACTCGAAGTGCGTCTGGACACGATCCGAGACGTCGATGTTCTGCAGCTTGCTGGACGCGGGGATGAAGCCCACCAGACCAGCTGCCGTCTCACCGGCCTGAGCCGTCCGGTAGACAAACTTGAGGATCGCGTCGTTGCGGGAGTGGTAGCCGTAGACCGCTTCGTCGACCGAGGCGGTCAACGAGTCCCAGTTGCTCTTCGCTCCGATCGCGGTGCCGAGGAGATGTGCGGCCTGGATCCGCGGCCCTCCGGGCTTCGTGCCCATGGACTGCGCGGCGACGACCATCGCCCTCGCTCCCAGACTGTGACCGATGAGCACGTACGACTCCGCGTTCGTGCGTGCAAGGAGATCACCGATGATCACGCCCGTCTTTTCGGCGCGGTTCTTCGCGACGTGCCAGGGGTTCCTCGCGAGGTCCGAGGCGATCATCGCCGGCCCGGCGACGCCTCCGAGAAGCTTCGCCCCCGCCTTGTGCCCGAGCGCCGCCGCTCCTCTGAGCAGCCCCATGGCGACGCCCTTGCCTGCTGCGCCCAGGGCGAGATCCGTCAGATCCCGCAACTCCTTCGACCCCCATCGGACGCGGTAGACGGGCGAGTCCGGGTAGCGGGAGTCGACGATCGACTTCCACTTGCCCCATCGGTCTCCTTCACCGTCGGTGAGGAACCCGTTAGCGACGACCACGGGGACGCCGCCCGTTCCCGGACGGAGCAGCTCGATCTGGAACGACTTGTCCTCGCTCAGGTAGGCGTTCGCGACCGATGCCCCGAGGACACCTCCCACCGCCGCTCCGACGGCCGTCACGACCGCCGTGCCGCCGGCCATGCCGAGCCCGCCCGCTGCGAGGGTGCCGCCGCCGAGCAGCGCGAGTCCGTGTGAGCTCGCCGCTGCGCCGGTGAATCCGCCGAAGACGCCGAGCGAGCCGATCGCGCCGCCGATGGCGGGAGCGGCGAGCAGAGCCACCGGCGCCGCCATCGCGAGGACAGCGATGCCGCCCACGATGATCTTCGAGGTCGCGTCGAGGTCGGGCTTCTCGTACTCGAGGAAGGCCTCGTAGTCGTGCAGCTCGCCGAAGCTCCCCTGGGCCTTCTCGAAGCCCGGGATCTCGTGCTTGTGCTCGGCGCAGAACTGGGGGACGCGCAGAGCGCCGCGCTCGCGCACCGCCATGTTGCCGCAGCCCACAGCCACGCACGGGAGCGTCGCGGATCCGCAGCCCTGGCAGACGTAGACGGGAAGCTGCCCCGCGGGACGGTTCGACTTCCGGTGCTCGGTGTTGAAGAAGCACGACGAGCACCATCCGTGCTGGACGTCCAGCAGCGAGACGTCGTCTGCGACGTCCGCGATCCACTGCGCCGTCTTCGCGTACGTCTCGGCCACTTTCTGTGCGGTCCGCCGCTCCTGCTCCACCTGCTGGAGAGCGGCCTTCTGCTCGGCCGGATCCGAATGCGCGAGAGCCTCGGCATTGGACGTCATCCGGGCGCGGTACCAGGTCTTGGCGTACGCCCACATGTTGCTGCGCAGTGCAGGATTGCTCTCGAGAACGCCACCGCTCTCCGTCACCGGCTCGAGATCGGTGAATTCCCCCGCAAGGGAGAGAGTCGCCCCCTGATCCGAGACCACATCCACTCGGAGACGGGTTCCTTCGACGACATAGGCGTGCAGTGAGCCGGGCATGGGTTGATCGTGCCACACCGGTCGAGGTCCGGTTCGCTGCGGAAGGGCTGTCGCTTCCTTCTCGATCGGTCGCCGTCCCGTTGGATTCTCCGCGCTCATCGCGTCGGACTCTCCCCCATACCAAGACCGGAGCAGACGGACTCGAAGACGGTCAGCGACACCCCCTCTTCTCCCGGCGCGAGAAGGGAGCCGATACGGTGAAAGTCGGTACCGTCCGACAGACTCACCGGAACGACGAAGGGGACGAAGTGCAGTTCACGATCAACGGCGCCACCTACGAACTCACACGGGAACAAGTCGAGAGCACCCTCGCCCGTACCGCGCCGGCCGAGGTGAGCACGTACTCCGTCGAGGTGAGCGGCAGCCGCTTCCCCGTGAAACAGGTGATCTCCGAGGTCACCGGTCTGCAGAGGAGCGAGTTCACCTCCGGCCAGGCACAGCGGGTCCTCACAGGGCTCGGATTCCTGGTGCTCAGCACTGCTCCGGGAGCTCAAGGGCGCATCTCCGGTTCCACGCGGTCCTTCGACGGCGTCGAGTGGGGGCTCGCCGCATCCGAGCACGGTTACGAGGAAGCGTCCTCGGGCAAGCTGCATCTCCCAGGATGTGCTCACGGCGTGACGACTCCGATCCGCATCTGGGCTCAGGACGAAGTGCTGAAGGCCTGGGGTGCTGCGCCGGATGTCGATCTCAGGACGCTGACGCGACCGGGATGGTGCTCGGACTGCGCGGCCATAAGAGGAACGACCGACCCCGGCGTTCCAGCGGAGCAACCGGAGACGTCCGGACGGACGGGCCGGGCGGAGCGGACGGCGATCGCGCAGGCCGCCCGGGTCGTCCTCGACGGTGGTCTCCGACGCCAGGCCTCCGCGTTCGACGGCCGGACGGTGACCTGGACCGCTGATACTGCGGCGGCACTCCGGCGAGCGATCGAGACACCCGGGTCGACCGGCACTTTCCGTGAGCGGATCGCCGAGCAGATGACTGATCAGCCGAGGGCGGTCGTCCTGCTCGCCGCCGAGCTCTGCTTCCTGCAGCGCCTCCCCCTCATCAACATCCGGGCGCAGACGAAGCTCGCTCTTCTGCAGGAGATCCTCGACGTGCTGCCCGATCGCCCCCGGGTCCCTGATGTGATCGTCGACGCCCTCGACACTCGCGGCGTCTTCAACGGCGGTCAGGGGTTCAACCAGCAGATCGCACAGCATCTCCTCTGGTTGTGCGATTTCGTCCGGCAGTGGGACGCCCTCGCGTCCGATCATCGCGAAGCCGCGCTCGGCGATCCCTGGCTCTTCCGCGACCGCACGCTCGACGTACAGGGTGATGCTCCACCGATCCGGAGCTCTCTGCTCGCTCTGGCCTGGCCGAGCTGCTTCGAAGCAATCGTCTCCGTCGCGCAGAAGCACGCGATCCGCGACGCCTTCGCGGGAGCGCTCCCGACGGTGACGGACGACGTCGACCGCGATCTGCTCGCTCTGCGGGACAGCCTCGACCCGAGCGGCGAGCTCGACATCGCCTGGTACTCGCCACCGTGGGACGCGGAATGGTGGCTTGCGGCACCGCAGACCGAGCATCGCGGCTGGGCCGTACCCTCGGCCGCTCCCGGCGCGCCACTCGCCCTCCCAGGCCTCCACGTCACGCTCCCGCCGGATGGCGGTCGAAGCGGCATCCGCGACGAAGCGCTCCGTTCATGGAGAGACTGGCCGACGTCCGAGGCCGGTCCGCGACCTCTCATCACCGATGTCCTCACCGAGGTGGATTCGGCTGCGCAGTTCCTCGTGACGATGGCGGCCGGCGACCAGGTCTTCGTCGACGGCTCCGACGACGTGCACTGGGGCGTCATCGGAGAACTCGATTCCCGAGGACGACGCGGCGTCGACTGGCGAACGCCGGTCTCGAGGTCGGAGATACCGAACGCCGTCCTCGACGTCCTGTCCGGCAGCGCTCCGATCACCGACGTCGGCTTCCTGATATCGCCGCCGATCGCACCGACGCCCGCACCTCCGCTGTCCGGCCCCCTCCGCCTCCCCCGCAGCACGCCCGAACTCGCGGGTCGCCTGCATTACGACTCACTGTGGCTGAACGAGGTGCTGGGTCTCCTCGAGGAGCGTCGCCAAGCGATCTTCTTCGGGCCTCCCGGAACGGGCAAGACCTATCTCGCCCGTGCTCTCGCCGACTTCATCGCGCCGAAGGGCGCGGTCCGCATCGTCCAGTTCCACCCCTCCTACTCCTATGAGGACTTCTTCGAGGGGTTCCGGCCGACGGTCGATGAGAAGGGGTCCGCGAGTTTCCGACTCGCACCGGGGCCGGTACGTCTTCTCGCTGCTGCGGCGGCGGCGAACCCGACAGTGCCGCATGTGCTGATCATCGACGAGATCAACCGGGCGAACATCGCGAAGGTGTTCGGCGAGCTCTACCTGCTCCTCGAATACCGCGACGCCGGGGTCTCACTGCAGTACTCGCCGGAGGAGGACTTCCGTCTGCCCGAGAATCTCTTCGTCATCGGAACGATGAACACGGCAGACCGCTCGATCTCCCTGGTGGACGCGGCGATCAGGAGGCGGTTCTCGTTCGTCGAGCTGCACCCCGCAGAGGAGCCGGTACTCGGCCTGATCGAGCGATGGTCGAAGGCGCAGCACCATGAGATCAGCCGAAGTGCTCTGCTGAGGCAGCTCAACGAGCGGATCGGCGACCTCGACCGCGATTTCCAGATCGGCCCGTCCTACCTCATGGGCGCTTCTGCCCGCACGGACTCCGGATTGGCGAGGATCTGGGAGTACGACATCCTTCCGCTGCTCGACGAGCACTACTACGGACGCTTGTCTCGCGCGGAGGTCCGGGCGACGTTCGGTCTCAGCGCTCTCGAGCCCGGTGCTGTCGCGGATCCGGACGAAGCGGTCGACGACGCTCCGGCCGGATGACCCGCGTCGAGTTCGACGAGAACGGCGGCTGGACGGCGGTCTCGTTCGACCCTGAGGTCATCGGTCGCGTATGCAGCGCAGGGCTGCTCGAATCCCGCATGACAGCGTCAGGCGCCGAGGTGAAGCCTCAGCTCAACAGGATCGGGGCGATTCGGATCGATGGCGACGAGGTCGTCGTCCGTCCGAAGGCCGCCTTCTCCTCGGTGCTCTTCATGCTGGGGTTCGCGGCGGACCCGGGCTTCCGACCGGAAGAGGTCTCCGGCGACGGCAGGGAGATCTTCCCCGCGGTCGCCGAGACGTACGCGCGCATCGCGGAACGTGCGCTCGGGCACGGCCTCCTGCAGGGGTACCGACGGTACGACGAGAGCGCCATGACGGTGCGCGGGCGGGTCCGGTTCTCCGACCAGATGACGCGCCGCGGCGGACGACTCCTCCCGATCGAGCTGACGGTCGACGACTACTCGGCCGACATCGTCGAGAACCGGATCCTGCGTGCGGCCGGCCGGCTGCTGCTCGCCGTGCCCCGCGTGTCGCCGGACGTCCGGCGGCGCCTGGCGCACCTCGACTCGAGACTGTCGGAGGCGGCCCTCCTGCGGCCAGGGACGATGACGCCGTCGTGGCAGCCGTCGCGGCTGAACCAGCGCTATCAGCCCGCCCTGCGCTTCGCCGAACTCGTGCTCGCACGCATCACGCCCACCACGACGAACGGCGGCCACACCGTCGCCTCCTTCGTCGTCAATATGGCGGAGGCGTTCGAGGCATTCGTGACCACGACTCTGAGCAGCGCTCTCTCAGGGGTCTCGCGGGGCGTCAGTATCGGTCAGTTCCCCGCTCATCTCGATCTCGAACGACGCCAGCCGATCCGACCCGACTTCGTCCACGTCGCCAGCGGCCGACCAGTGGTCGTCATCGATGCCAAGTACAAACTCGGACCACCGAGGGTCGAGGACCTCTACCAGATGCTGGCCTACTGCACAGTGCTCGGGCTGGCTGAGGGGACGCTCGTCTACGTCTCGAGCGCCGGAGACACGAGTGACCGGACAGCGACGGTGAAAGGCTCCGGTGTCGTGGTTCGGACGGTGCGGATCGACGTCACGAGGCCGCCCGCCGAGATGCTCGCTCAGCTGGATGACATCGGTCGAGCGGCTGCCAGGCGGGCAGGGATCAATACTTCTTCCGGCCTCTGAACTCCGCGCCTCGTCGTAGGGCCGCCTGCTCCATCGGACGACTCAGCCCAGACGGCCCGCCGCCTCAATCCGACCCCGCACCCCACTCCCCCAGCAGCTCCCGCTCCCGCTCCTCCCCCAGCCCGGCGCCGCGTCCCGGCACGTGCGCGGCCGCAGCGTCCCGCAGCGTCTCGGCGAGCTCGCGGCGCTCGAAGCCCGCGGCCTCCGCCCGTGCCGTCGAGCGGGCGTTCATGCCGCGCCAGTCGGGGTCCGCGATCCACAGCGGCAGCGAGCCCGGACCCGCCCACTGGCCGACACCGCGCTCGAGCAGCCACTCCTCCGGCACCGCGATCGTCTCGGCGGACGATCCGCCGCGCGCCGCGGCCAGGTGCTCGGCGAACGGCACGGGGGTCCCGCAGACGTTCATCACGCCCTCCACACGCGCCTCGGCGGACGCCACCAGCCAGGCGGCGAGGTCCCGCACGTCGACCACCGATGTCAGCAGGTCGGGCGCGTCCGGCACCAGCACGGGCCCGGACCGCGTGCTGAAGCCCCAGGGCCAGTAGGAGGAGCGGCTCGTCGGGTCGCCGGGGCCGCCGATCAGGCCGGCGCGCGCGATCAGGGACGGCGCGGATCCGGCAAGCACGGTCTGCTCGCAGGCGGCCTTCGCGGCGCCGTACGAGGCGGGGTCGTCGGAGGGAGGGAGCAGCTCGGCGTCCTCGTCCGCGCCGACGACCGCGTTCTCGGCGTAGACGCTCGTGGTCGAGACGAGGACGTAGGCGCTGCAGCGCAGGTCGCGGACGGATCGGCGGACGTGCTGCCTGGTCGAGGAGACGTCGATCACCGCGTCCCACGATGCCGCAGCCACGGCGTCGAGAGCGTCGTCGCGGTCGCGGTCGGCCCGGACGAGGGACGCCCCCGCGGGCACGGCCGTCCCGCGCACGAGGCAGGTCACGTCGTGGCCGCGCCGCAGCGCCTCCTCCGCGAGGTGCCCGCCGAGCCAGCCCGTGCCTCCGAGGATCAGCGTTCTCATCCCCGCATGCTCGCACGGGCCGCCTCGCGCGAAGCCCGCTGAGGTGCCCGAATTGGTCCCGAGAACGCTGAAACAACTGCATTCTCGGGCGACTCGACACGGGCGACTCGACGCAGTGGGCGCCGAGCGAGCGCCTCAGCGACAAGGGCCCCCTCCACGAGCCCCCGGACACCCGACCACCCGAGCCCGCCCGCGTCCTCTGTCCGGAATCACGCGGGCGGCTCGGGTGCCCGAGCGGCTCACACGACGACGAAGGCGTCCAGGATCAGCGAGTTGCCCGTGGAGGCGGCGTTGCGCTTGCTGCCGCGGCGGATGGTGATGGTGTGCTCGCCGGCACTGAGGGTGCTGCTGGTGAACACGGTGCGGGCCGAGCGGTTCGTGGCGCTGTAGCGGTCGACGGAGGCGACGAGCACGCCGTCGATCAGGACCTCGTTGATGCCCGAGGTCGGGGTGATCCGGCTCACCCAGCTGACCTTCGTGCCCCGGAAGCGGAGGGTCGCCGAGGCCGTGGAGGTGCTGGAGTACGAGATGCTGCCGCCGCTGTCGGCGGTGCTCGAGAGCGTCGCCCAGGTGCCGACCGTCGCGATGACGGCGGCTCCGTTCTGGTACGTCCCCGCCGCCGGCAGCGTCGAGGTCGGGGTGGGCGTGGACGTGGCCGTCGGGGTCTCGGTCGGAGTCGGCGTGTCGGTGGGCGTCGGCGTGTCCGTCGGCTTCGGCGTGCTGGTCGGAGACGCCGTCGCGGTGGGGGTGGGCGTCGACGTGGAGACGGTCCCCGCGGTCACGACGAAGGCGTCGAGGATCAGCGTGGATCCGGTGGACGCCGGGTTGCGCGTCGTCCCGCGGCGGATCGTGACCGTGTGGGTGCCGGCGGCGATCGGCCCGCTCGTCCAGACCGTCTGACCCGAGCGGGTCGTGGGGCTGTAGCGGTCGACAGTGGCGACGAGGACGCCGTCGAGCAGCACCTCGTTGATGCCGGAGGTCGCCGTCATCCGGCTCACCCAGCTGACGCCCGTGCCCGAGAAGCGGAAGCTCGCGGACGCTCCGGCCGAGCTGGAGTAGCTGATGCTCCCACCGCTGTCGGCGGAGGAGGAGATCGTGCTCCAGGTGCCCGCCGTCGTGATGAGCGGCGAGGAGTTCTGGTACGTGCCCTCGCCGGGGATCGACGAGGCGGGCTCGTCGGGCAGCGGAACGACCGGCTGCTCTGCGAGCCAGCGGTCGAACGTGTCGAGCATGTCCTTGTTCGTCAGGCTCGGCACGTTGTGGCCGTTCGGAGCGCCCTCGGTCGGCGTGTAGAGGACCACCGCCTCCTTCGCGACGGGCTTCGCGAGCGCGACCCACGCCCCTCCGTGCACGGCGATCGGGACGAGGACGTCCTCCGTCGAGCCGGTCGTGCGGATCCGCGCCCCCGCCCACGAGGCCTGCGGCAGCAGCGCGGGGTCGGTCGCCGGGATCGTCGAGGGGTCGTTGTCGTAGTCCGGCAGGACGCGCCCCGGGTCGCGCCGGGCCATGTCGGCCATGTCGTAGACGCCGGCCGCGTGGTACGCGCCGCGGATCTCGGGGACCAGCTTGTTGCCGTACGCCCAGCAGAGCAGTGCGCCACCGCCGGAGTTCGAGCGGAGGAAGCTCGCCCCGATCCGCCACGTCTTCTGGAACCAGGCGACCGCGTCCACCTGCATGGCGACGGCCCGCTTGTTCGTGTAGATGCTGCCGCCGTAGTTGGGGCAGATCGAGATGACGCCCTTGTCGACGGCCTGGTCGGCGCTGTACTGGTAGGCGCCGGACAGGGCCGCGTAGGTGCTCCCGTTGGCGTGGTAGTACCAGTAGACGACCCGGCCGATCCGCTGCGAGGGGACCGCGGTGTGCGGGACGAAGAGCCGCGCGCGGTCGGTGCCGATCATCACGTCGATGATCTGGTACGGCTTCTTCCCCACGCGCGAGATCGCCGTGTCGCTGCGGCCGAGCTCGTTGGGCAGCGGCGGGATCACGCTGTAGTCGGGCGCCGCGGACGCGGTCATCGCGTAGGCGAAGGCGGATCCGACGCCGAGGGCGGCTCCGGTGAGGACGAGACGGCGGCTGTGGCGCGCAGGAGAGGACATGGGATCCCGACGTGGAGAGGGCTGCTCGGTCGGCGGAGCCTGACCGGAAGGTGTGAGGGGGGGTGCTGCGGTCCGGATCGGACCACCGTGGAGGGGGCGCGGTGCGGTCCTTCGGGGGACCGTGCGGGCGGGCAGGCGCGAATGCATCCTCCCGCGTCCGCCGCGCGACCACTAGACCCACTTCAGGGACACCCGCGGCGGCGCTCCCACCTGGCGTCGAGCAGCGGAGCGATCCGGAGAAGGTCCTGGTGAGAGCGCTATCTCGCGCCACTGCTCCGGAGATGCCCGCCACGGGAGCGGAACCGCATCGTGTCGGTGGCGGAACTCCGGGGTCCCGCGGGGCCGGCATGGATCCAGGCCGCCCTGAGCCCAGCGCGAGGGCCGTGCGCACGTCAACACTCTCGCGGGGGACCCCCGGATAGGTCGCGTTTTCTGGGCACCACCTGAGCGCTGGTTCAGCGCTCGCTCTCCCCCTTCTGCGTGCCCACCGGATCGGGGGCCCGTCGTCCGCCGCCCACGTCCCGTCTCAGGGGGACAGGGCGCCTCCGAGCCGCGACCTATCGTGATCCCGCTCCATCCGGAAGGCCCGGCGAGGCGCCCCGGGGGGAGGTCGATCCGTGTCGAACGCGCATGCCCGGCCGAGCCACGACCGCTCGATCGCCCTCGGCCTCGTCCTGCTCCTGCTCGCCGCCGTCCTCGTGGTTCTGCCGGCGACGAGAGCTGCGGCGGCCACGGTCCTGCTCCAGGAGGGCTTCGGTGGCACCAGCGTCGCGGACTCGGCCTGGCAGGCGCTCGACGGGGGCTGCATCACCCGGGCGACGACCGCACCCCCGGCCGGGTCCTCGAACCTCGGCGTCTGCGCCAACCGGACTCAAGCCCCCGTCGCCGCGACGAGTCCGGGCTTCCTCCAGCTCACCGATGCCCGCAACGACGCCAAGGGCGGCGCGGTCTTCAACCGGCCCATTCCTGCCGCGGGCGGCATCGACGTCCAGTTCGACCAGTACCAGTACGGAAGCTCGCTGACCGGGGCCGACGGCATCGGCTTCTTCCTCACCGACGGCTCGAGGTCCCTCACCGCGGCGGGAGCTCCGGGCGGATCGCTCGGCTACGGCCAGTCGGCGACCGTCGACGGGGTGAACGGCGGCTACCTCGGGATCGGAATCGACGCCTTCGGGAACTTCTCGGCCAGGCCCCCCGCCGCGCCTACCCTCGGCCTCGGCTCCGACTGCCCCTCGAACTCCGGGTCGGCGCTCCTCACGGCGAACAAGATCGTGGCGCGCGGACCCGGGCAGGCCAAGAGCGGATACTGCTTCCTCCAGTCGGCCTCGCCTCCCCTGCTGACGTCGGTCCGCACGACGGCCACGACATCGACGGGCGCTCCGCCCGCGTCCTACGGGCGGACGATACGGATCATGGTCTCGGCTGCCGCCACTCCCGTCGTCACGGTCTACTGGGGAGGGACAGCGGGTCTGCCCGCCGGGCAGCTCGATCAGCTGATGCAGTTCACGATGCCGACCGCAGCGCCCTCGACCTACAAGCTCGGCTTCACGGCGTCCACCGGTGGATCGAACGACACCCACCTCGTCCGCAACGTCTCCGTCTCGTCCATCAACACTCTCGACGACATCACTCTGGTCAAGCAGATCGACCGCACCACCACGCAGCCCGTCGCCTACGCCGAGGGATCCGTCATCCCTTACCAGTTCGTCGTCACGAACGGATCTATCCGGGGCACGCTCACCGGGATCGTCGTCACGGACCCGAAGGCCGCGAGCATCTCCTGTCCGACGACGACCCTGCTCCCGCTCGCCTCCACCATCTGCACGGGATCCCATACGGTCACGGCCGCCGAAGCGGTGGCCGGCTCGTTCGTCAACACGGCGACCGCTGCAGCGACGAAGACGGAGACGATCTCGAACGTCGTGACGACGACCCCCGTCACGAGCAGGACCGCCACCGTCACCGCCCCCATCGCCACCCCGGCTCCCGCTCTGACCCTCACCAAGACCGCCCTGCTCACCGACACGAACGGCAACGCCCAGGCCGACGCGGGCGAGCAGATCCGCTACTCCTTCCTCGCCCTCAACTCCGGCACCGTCACTCTGCAGAACGTCGCGGTCACGGACCCGAAGGTCTCCGGCATCACGCCCGCCTCGACTCAGCTCGCACCCGGAGCGAGCGCGACCTTCACGTCGGCGCCGTACACGGTCCTTCAGGTCGACATCGACAAGAACACGTCGCTCGTCAACACGGCGACCGTCTCCGGCCGCACCCTGGCCGCCTCGCCCGTGACGGTCACCGCGACCTCCACGGCCACCACGCCGATCCGCTACGCGCCCTCGATCTCGCTGACGAAGAACGGCACGATCCCGACCGGGGCCGCCGTGGGCTCGACCGTCTCCTACAGCTTCACCGCCACCAACACGGGCAACACCGGGCTGAGCTCCGTCACGGTCACCGATCCCAAGAGCGGGCTCTCCGCGCTCGCCTACTCCTGGCCGGGGACCGCCGGGCGCCTCGAGATCGGCCAGTCGGTCACCGCGACCGCGTCGTACACGCTCACGCAGGCCGACGTCGACGCGGGCCAGGTCCTCAACACCGCCACCGCGACCGGCACCCCTCCGACGGGCGCCGCCGTCACGGCCACCGCCTCGCGGACGGTGACGATCACCCGCACGAACGACCTCGCGCTCGCCAAGACCGCGAACCCCGCCTTCATCAGCGCCGCCGGCACCGTGGTGACCTACACCTTCCGCGCGACCAACACCGGCACCACCACCCTCACCGCGGTCGCGATCAGCGACCCCAAGAGCGGGCTCTCCGCTCTCACCTACTCCTGGCCGGGCACTTCCGGACGACTGCTGCCCGGCCAGATCGTCACCGCGACCGCCGCCTACACGACCACCGCCGCCGACGTCACCGCCGGCACGATCGCCAACACCGCCACGGCGACGGCGACCGGCCCGACCGGCGGGGCGTTCACCCGCACGGCCTCGGTGAGCATCTCGGTGATCCCCGATCCGGCGGCTGACGCCGCGACGGTCGTGCAGGGCGGATCGGTCGTGATCGACGTGCTCGCGAACGACGGGCCCGCCGCGACCGGCGCGACCTTCTCGCGCGCGCAGCTCTCGGCGACCCCGAGGGCGATCGGAGGCGCGGCGACCCCCGCCCCCGCCACTCCCGTGCAGGGTTCCGTCTCCTGCGTCGCGAGCGGAGCGACCCGCGGCCAGTGCACCTACCGCCCGATCGCCGCCTTCGTCGGCACCGACGTCTTCGACTACTCCCTCTCGGGCCAGTACGGCACCTGGAACGTGCGGGTCACGGTCACCGTCACCGCGCTGAACCGCGCGCCGGTCGCCCGGCCCGACCGCGTGGTCGCGACCACCGGCGGCCCCGCCGTCACCGTCGCTCCGCTCGCGAACGACACCGACGAGGACGCGGGCGCGACCCTCGCCCTGGCCGGCACGAGCGTCCCGGCCGGGCTGCGCGGCACCTTCTCCTGCTCCGGATCCACGTGCACCTACACGCCCGCGACCGACGGCTGGACCGGGAGCGCGACGATCGCGTACACGGTCACGGACGGCGCGCTCACGGCGGGCGGCACGATCACGGTGTGGGTCGATCCCGCTCCCCTCGTCCGGCGCGGCTTCTCCGGCACCGGCAGCACGAGCGGAGCGGTCGGGCTCGGCGCCTGGACCAGCTCCCCCGTGGTCGCCACGCCTGTCGCGAGCTGCACGGCCGGTCGGCCGAGCACCCTCGTGAGCTGGTCGGCCGCCGCTGGAGCGACCGGCTGGACCCTCGAGCGCCGCCTCGCGGGGACGACGCCCGGCCCCTGGACCGTGATCGCGGCACCCGCCGCCTCCGCGACGAGCTTCACCGACGACCGGGTCGGTGAGGGCCGCAGCTACCAGTGGCGGGTCCGCCCGGACCTGCAGCGCTGGCTCGGAGTCGCGTCCGCCGCCTCGACCGCCGTCGCCCAGCCGGCCGTCACCACCGCCGGAGGCTGCTGATGCCTCCCCGCCGACACCCCTCTCGTCCTGCACGTGTCCTCGTGAGGGAGACCACGCCCGCACCGGGCACCACCCACCAGAAAGGAACGGTCGCCATGACCACCACAGCACCCACCCGTCGCAGCCCCTGGAAGAAGATCGCCCTCACCGGCGGCGTCCTCCTCGCCGCGGGAGCCCTCGCCGGCGCCGGCGCCTTCGCCGTGTTCACCGACTCCGGTACCGCCAGCGTCACCGCGGACGCCGGACAGCTCGACATCAACCTCGACGGCACCTTCATCGTGACGGACATCGCGCCCGGAGACACCATCCAGCGCCCGGTGACGATCGTCCTGCCGAACGCCACCAACGACGGCGACCTCGTCTCGTCGGTGCGCTTCTCGCAGGCCGTCACCAACGACGTCGTGGGATCCGACACCACCGACCAGAACCGTGTCGGCCAGTCTCTCGTCTCCGGCCCGAACGGCCTCGACTACCGCCTGCTGACCTGCTCCACCGCCTGGACGACCGCCCCCACCACGACTCCGGCGGGCCCGTACTCCTGCAGCGGGACCACCACGGTCACCGGATCCGGCAAGCTGTCGTCCATCGGCGGCCAGGCCGGCGCGGTCGACTTCACCCCGGCGAACTTCGGCATCACCCCCACCACGACCGGGACCTTCCCCTCGGACGCCGGTGACGTGACGCTGAACACGCTGATCGAGCTCGTCCTGCCGACCGCGGCCGACAACGCGTACGAGAACGCCTCCGCCACGGTCACCTTCACGGCCGCCGCGATCCAGCGCGCCGGCATCCAGAAGTAGACCGTCCCCCACCGCCTCCGTCCTGCCCGGCCGCCACCGGCGCGGGGCGGAGGCATCCCCCTTTCCTCCCGGAGTCGTCCCCATGCCCCACGCCCGTGCGCTCGTCGCCGTCCTCGCGGCGGTGCTCCTCGCGCCCGCGGCGAGCGCCGAGCCCGTCGGCGTGCTCGACGTGCGCGAGCTCTCGGCGCCCGGATCCCTCACCGACCTCGCTCCGGGCGACCGCGCCGAGTGGGCGGTCGAGGTGACCAGCACCGGCCTGTCGCCGCAGGGGGTCTCCGTGGCCTTCGCGGTCGACGGAGGGACGCTGGCGCAGGACCCGCGCGACGGCCTCCAGCTGTCCGTCGAGCTCTGCGGCTCGGCGTTCACCGTCGCCGAGGTCGTCGACGGGGGGCGCACGGTCGAGCGCTACCTCTGCCCCGACGACGCTGTGCCGCTCGGATCCGGGCCCGCGGCGACGCTCGGCCGGCTCGACGGTGTCCGTCCGCTCGAGCGCGGGGCCACCGTGGGCGTGCGCGTCCGCGTCCTGTTCCCGGAGTCGGCCGGCAACGGGACCGAGCTCGCGGCGGCGTCGCTGCGGGTGCTCGTGGGCACGACGGAGGAGGATCCCTCCGCGACGCCCGGCCCCGGCTCCTTCCCCGGAGCGGCGGGCGGCGGGCTGGCCGTCACCGGCCGCGACCTGGGCGCTGCGCTCCTGGGCGGGATGCTCGCCCTCGGCTCGGGCGCCCTGCTCGCCGCGGCGGCGCGCCGTCGTCACCGGAGGGAGCAGGCGTGAAGGCCCTCCGCGCTCTCCTCGGCGGCCTGGTCACGATCGTGGCCGTCGCCGGCATCGCCGTCTTCGTCCTCTCCGCGCTCGGTCTCGTGCGGCTCGTGCCGGTGCTGTCGAACTCGATGGCGCCCGGGATGCCCGTCGGCTCCCTCGCCGTCACCCTGCCCGTCGACCAGGCCGCGATCCGCGCCGGTGACGTGATCGTCTTCACCGACCCGGACGATCCGGGCCGCCGCGTCATCCACCGCGTCACCCTCGTCTACTCCGAGGAGGAGGCTGCGGCCCTCCGCGGCCGCGAGCCCGGCCAGCTGGCGCTCACCACCAAGGGCGACAACAACGAGTCGGCCGACCCGTGGATCGTGACGATCGCGGACGAGCGGATCTGGCGCGAGAGCTCGGTGGTGCCGCTGCTGGGCTGGCCGAGCATCGGCCTCGCCCACTCGGAGGCGCGGTTCGCGCTCTTCGCCGCGGGCGGCGCGGTCATCGTGGGCGCGCTCCTGATCGCCATCTGGCGCCGCCCCGCGGAGGTCGCCCCATGAGCGGCGCGCACCGCTCGTCGGACGGCACGCCGCCCCCGGAGCCCCTGCGTCCGCCCGCTGAGCACGGGCGGCACAGCGCCCGGCCGTCCTCCCGCGACCGCGGAGCCCCGCGCCACTCCCCCGAGGTCCGCCGCCGCGTGGTCTCCCGCGCCGGCCTGGCGGGACTCGTCGCCGGCGCGCTCGTCCTCGGCGCCGCCGCCACCGCCACCGCCGTGCTCCTGGACCGGGGCTCCGTGAGCGCGCGGGTCGCCTCCGGCACCGTCATCGCGACGTTCACCGGCACCGGAGCGACGACCGTGCCGGTCCCCGTCGCGGGACTCGTCCCCGGCGGCACGGCCCGGCGCCTCCTCGACCTGACGAACGCCGGGACCCTGCCGATGTCGGCCCTCCAACTGCAGACGGCCACCGGCACGGACCTCTCGGACGGCCTGCAGCTCGCGATCGAGCGCTGCTCGCTGTCCTGGTCGGCCGATGCCGCGACCTGCCCCGGCACCGTCACCACCGTGTCGGCCGACCGCCCCGCCGCCTCCCGCCTCGACCTGCCCGGCTCCCCAGCTCTGGCCGTCGGAGCGACCGACCACCTCCGCCTGACCGTGCGCCTCTCGGAGTCCGCGCCGTCCGCCGCGCAGAGCACTTCCGCGACGCTGACCGTCACCGTCGTCGGCGTGCAGCGTCCGGGCCGCCAGCTGTAGGCGCGGCGGGCCCACGCCTCGGCGGCACCACCGCCGCGCCGTCCACTCTCGTGTCAGCGCTGAGGCGCCCTAGACGGTTGTCGACACGCCGGAGCGGGCGACCGTCTCGGGCGACTCAGCGTGGCCGCTGGCACCTCGATGGTGCGGCGCTACTCGCGCAGGGCCGCCACGGCGTCGTGGAAGCTCGGCACGTCGGAGAGCACGCCCTCGGGGCCCAGCACCGTCCAGGTCGTGCCCGTGCGGATCAGGACGCCCAGCTCCTCGGCGGGCCGGCGGCGGGTGCGGCGCAGCTCGAGCACGAAGACTCCGGGACGCGCCTCTCTGATCTCGGGAGTGCGCCGGTCGGGCAGCATCACGAGTCCTCCCCGAGGGTCAGCGGTAGACGCTCCACTCCTTCTTCACGATCCGGCGCTCCTCGCCGTCGACCGCGACGATCCACTCGCCGTCCTTCTTGGCCACGACCCGCCCGCGCAGGTACTGCGGCTCCCAGCCGTCGGCCTTGTTGACCCACTTCACGAACCGCGCGAACCGCCCCGGTGCCACGTCGTCTCTGGACATCTCTCGACTCCCCTCGTCGTCACCGGCACGTCCATCGCCCTCCGTCAGGAGAGCACCTCGCCCAGCGCGAGGGGGACCTCTCCTGTGAGGTCTCGAAGCCGGTTCACCGACGGTAGAACGCGCTCCTCACGACGGACGAGACCGTTGACTGATCGACGATCGTCTGGCAGTGGGGTCAGGATGCGGCAGCGGAATCAGGAGTCGAACAGCACGTGCGGCCGTCCGGCGTCGACGATCACGCGGGCGCGCACCCCGTAGACGTCCGCGATCAGCGCCGGAGTGAGCACCTCCTCCGGGGTGCCGCCCGCGACCACGCGCCCCTCGCGCAGCACCAGCAGCGCGTCGCAGAACAGGGCCGCGAGGTTGAGGTCGTGCAGCGCGACGACCGTGGTCACCGGCAGCGCCCGCACCAGGGCCAGCAGCTCCAGCTGATGGCGGATGTCGAGGTGGTTGGTCGGCTCGTCCAGCAGCAGCTCGCGCGGCTCCTGCGCTAGCGCCCGGGCGATGTGCGCGCGCTGCCGCTCGCCGCCCGAGAGGGTGTGCCAGAGGTGGTCGGCCTTCGCCTCGAGACCCACCTGCTCGAGGGCGCGCTCGATCGCGCGCAGGTCCTCGGCCGTGTCTCCGCCCAGAAGGGAGCGGTGCGGTGTCCGCCCCAGCCGGACGACGTCGCGGACGGGGAGGTCCGCCTCCGTCTCGGCCTGCTGCGTCACCGTGGCCACGGCCCGGGCGACCTCGCGGCGGCGGAGCGAGCGGAGCGGCGCGCCGTCGAGGGTGACGACGCCGGCGTCCGGAGCCGCGGTGCCCTGCAGCAGCCGCAGCAGCGACGACTTGCCCGAGCCGTTGGGCCCGAGCAGTCCCACTGTCGAGCCGGGAGCGGGGCGGAGCGAGACCCCGTCGACCACCAGGCGGCCGCCCCGGCGCCACGAGACCCGGTCGGCCTCGAGCGTCACGAGCGGCCCCTCCGCCGCAGGAGCAGCAGCATGAACACCGGCACGCCGACGAGTGCCGTGCCGACCCCCACCGGCAGCGGAGTCGGCGCGAACGCCACCCGCGATCCGGCGTCGACCCACACCAGGAACACCGCGCCGAGCAGGATCGTCGCGGGGATCACCCGCGAGTGCCGCTGGCCGAACACGAGTCGCGCGGCGTGCGGCAGCACCAGCCCCACGAAGCCGATCGCGCCGGCGATGCTCACCAGGGTCGCCGTCAGCAGGGCCGTCACCACCAGCAGGAGGAGGCGGGTGCGGCCCACGTGCACGCCGAGCGACGCGGCCACGTCCTCCCCGAAAGCGAACGCGTCGAGCGTGCGCGCCGCGGCGAGGCAGACCACGGAGCCGAGCAGCACGACTCCTCCGCTCAGCGCCACGTCGTCCCAGCGCATGCCCTCGAGGGAGCCGAGCAGCCAGAACATCACGCCGCGGGTCTCGTCCGAGTCGGCGAGAGCGAACACGATCAGCGAGGTCAGCGCCGAGAACAGCTGGGTGCTCGCCACCCCCGCCAGGATCACGCCCGAGGTGCCGCCCGCCGAGAACCGCGTGAGCAGCAGCACGAAGCCGAAGGCGACCAGCGCGCCGACGAAGGCGCCTCCGGAGAGCCCGACCACTCCTCCGCCGACCCCGAGCACGCCGACGAGCACCGCGCCCGTGGACGCTCCGGAGGAGACGCCCAGCACGAACGGGTCGGCGAGCGGATTGCGCAGCAGCGACTGCAGGATCACTCCGCACACGCCGAGCCCCGCCCCGCAGGCCGCGGCCACGAGTGCGCGCGGGAGGCGCTCCTGCCAGACGATCGCGTCCTCGGCCGCACGCACCGGGACGGAGGCGAGCCCGAGGTGGTTGAGGAGGATGTCGCGGACGTTCACGAGCGAGACGTCGGCCGGGCCGAGCGTCACCGCGACGCCGACCGAGAGCGCCAGCGCGAGCAGCCCGCCGACGACCAGCGCGGCGGCGGCAAGGCCCCGCGGCACCCGGCGGACGAGGACCGCGCCCGTGCCCGTGCCCGTGTGCGTGCTCAGAGCGAGGCCCCGTTCTCGTCCCACCAGGCGCGGATCTTCTCGAGCCCGTCGACGAAGCGGATCGACGGGTTCATCTCGGCGCCGTGGAGCGCGATGAAGCGGCCGTCCTGCACCGCGGGCAGGCTGCTGGTCAGCGGGTCGGAGCGGAGGAACGCGGTCTTGTCGTCGAGGCGGTCGCCGGGGAAGCGGTCGCGCTGCAGGTCGCCGAGGACCAGGACGTCCGGGTCGGCCGCGACGACGCTCTCCCAGCCCACGGCGGGCCAGTCCTCCGTGCGGTCGGCGAAGACGTTGGTCATGCCGGTCGTGGTGCCGAGCATCGAGGCGAAGTTGTAGCCGCCGGCCATGTAGGGCGTCTTGGTGTCGGCGAACCAGAAGGCGACGCTCCGGCCGCCGAGGTCGACCCCCTCGGTGGCGGCGGCGGCGCGCTCCTGCAGCTGCGCGACCAGGGCGTCGCCGCGCTGCTGCACGTCGAAGACCTCGGCCAGCTCGTGGATCTCCTGGTAGAGGACGTCGACGGTCAGCGGGACGGTGCGCGTGCCGCTCCCGCCGTTGACGCTCGCCCCGTTGTCGCAGTCGGAGGGGGCGAGGTAGGAGCCGATCCCCGTCTCGGCGAGGCGGTCGCGCGAGGCGACGCCCTCGGGCGCGTAGTGCCGGCCGAAGGAGGCGGTGACGAAGTCGGGGTCGGCGCCGAGCAGCACCTCGTAGGTGGGCGCGTTGTCGGCCAGGCGCGGCACGCTCTCGTTCGCGGAGGCGAGGGTCTCGAGCACGGGGTCGGTCCAGGAGGCCGTGCCGACCATCCGGTCCTCGAGGCCGAGGGACAGCAGGATCTCGGTCGAGTTCTGGTCGAGGGAGACCACCCGCTGCGGAGGGGCGGTGACGGTGGTCGTGGTGCCGCAGTCGTCCAGCGTGAGCGGGTACGAGGTCGTGCCCTCCCCCGCGGCGGCCGTGCTCTCGGGCTCGATCTGCTCGGAGGCGCCGCAGCCGGTGAGGGCGAGCAGGGTCAGGGCGGCGAGGGCGAGGGCGGCGGGGCGCCGTCGATGCGTGGACATGGATCTCCCGTGGTTCGTGGGCGTCGGTCGTCGGCCCGGTTCGTGGGCCTTGTTCGTGGGTCCGGTTCGCCGGCAGGGCTCGTCGGCCCGGTCCGTCGGCGGGCGGCACCCGCGTCTCGGCGCGGAGCCCGGGTGAGCATAGCCTTACCTCACCTAAGCCCGTCCATCCGCGCCAGTCGATCCGCGCCACCCGCCTTCGATCCACCCTCGGTCCCGCCCACCGGCGACTCCGCAGAAGTCGCCGTGGTCGCGCGCGAGAACGGCGACCTCCGAGTTCTCGATGCACTCAGAAGGCCCGGAACAGCCGAGTAAGCGGACACCTGTCGCGCACCTCGCCTCCGCAGCCCCCAACCAGGTGGACAGCACCCCGGACACGGTTCCCCTGAGGGCGGGAGAGCGCGATCCTGAACACCGACGATCGACGGCTCCCGCCCCACCGCCCGCCGACCGTCACGGAAGGAACCCGTTGCCCCGCCACTCCGCCCGCACCGCCGCCTCCGGCCGGTCCGCGCTGGTGCGCAAGGCCGACGCGTCCGGCTACCGGCCCGAGATCGAGGGACTGCGCGCCGTCGCGTCCCTCCTGGTCGCGACGTTCCACATCTGGCTGGGCCGCGTCTCCGGAGGCGTCGACGTCTTCTTCGTGATCGCCGGGTTCCTCACCACCCTGACCCTCCTCGGCCAGATCCGCCGGTTCGGGCGCGTGCGTCCGATCGCCTTCCTCCGGAGGCTCGCCTCGCGGCTCTTCCCGGCGGCCGCGGTGGTGCTGGTCGTCGTCGCGGCGCTCGCTCCACTCCTCCTGCGCCCCTCGCAGCTGCTGCAGACCTTCACCGAGGTGCTCGCCTCGACCTTCTACGTCGAGAACGTCGCGCTCGCGCGGGCCGGAGTGGACTACCTCGCGCAGGACGACTTCCACTCGCCGGTGCAGAACTTCTGGGCGATGTCGGTGCAGGGGCAGTTCTACCTGGTCTGGCTCGCCCTGGTGCTCGTCGCGACCCTCGCCGCCGTGCTGCTGCGGCGACGCGCGCAGCTGCCGCGGTTCCTGCTGGCGCTCGTCGCGGCGCTCACCGTCCTCTCGTTCGCGTTCTCCGTCGTGCTGGTCGGGATCGACCAGCCGACCGCGTACTACAGCACCCTCGCCCGCTCATACGAGTTCGGGCTCGGCTCGCTCGCGGCCCTCGTGCTCCCGGGACTGGCGATCCCGGCGGCCCTGCGGACGGTCGCCGGGTGGCTGGGGCTGATCGGAGTCGTCTCCTGCGGATTCGTGCTCCAGGTCTCGAGCGCGTTCCCCGGCACCGCCGCGCTCTGGCCGACCCTCTCGGCGGTGCTCGTGCTCGTCGCCGGGACCGGCCCCGCCCCGGACCGCGGCGTCGGCCGACTGCTGGCCCTGCCCCCGCTCGTGTGGTTGGGCGGCCTGAGCTACGGGATCTACCTCTGGCACTGGCCGCTCCTCGTCTTCTGGCGCGAGAGCACCGGCGAGGACCCGACCGCTCCGGCGGGCCTGGGCGCCATCGCCGCTGCGATCCTCCTCGCCGCCGCCTCGAAGCGCTTCCTCGAGGACCCCCTCCACCGCCGCGCCCCCGCCGAGCGCCCGCACCGCCTCCGCGCGCTCGCCCCGGCGGCCCTGCTGGCCGTCGCCGCCCTGGCCGGAGCGACGGGCCTCACCGGCACGAACGCCGCGATCGCCGCCGACCTCACCCGCGCGCACACCCTCCCCGTCTCGACCGAGGGCTGCGTCGGAGCCGCGGCGCTCGCGAACGCCTGCTCCGACTCCTGGACCACGAGCCTGCCCGCCGTCGACGCCTCGGAGGACGGCTCCGCGCTGAACACCGACGAGTGCAGCACGGGCAACTCCGGCACCGCACTCAAGGAGTGCCGCTTCGGCGATCCCGCCGGCCTCCGTGTGCTGCTCATCGGCAACTCGCACGCGGCGTCCTTCTTTCCGGCGCTGCGCGGCGTCGCGGAGGAGCGCGGCTGGGACCTGCACACCTACTACAAGACGGGCTGCGTCTTCTCGACCGCGGAGCGGCGCGACGACTCCGCCTCCTCCCGCCGCTCCTGCGACGTCTGGAACAGCAAGCTGCAGGAGGAGCTCGCCGGCCAGGAGCCGTATGCGCTCGTCGTCACCGCCTACTCCGCGAAGAAGTCCGTGTTCGTCGACGCGTCCGGCACCCCCGACGAGCAGGCCGGCATCGACGGGTTCCACGAGTCGTGGGCGCCGCTGATCGCCCGCGGATCCACGGTGGTCGCGATCCGCGACAATCCGGTGCTGCCCTCGCTCTCCCTGCTGGCCTGCGCCGAGGAGCCGGGCTCCGCGGCCGACTGCAGCGTGCCGCTCGACGAGGCCTTCGCCGACCGCGAGCTGATGGCCGCCGCCGCCGAGGACTGGCCGGGCGCCGCCGCCGTCGACCTCACCCGCTGGTTCTGCGACGACCGCGGCTGCCCCCTCGTGATCGGCGGAGTGAAGGTGTACCGCGACCTCGGGCACCTCACCGAGTCGTACGCCCGGACCCTGGCGCCCTACCTCGGCGAGGCGCTGGACCCGCTGGTCGGCTGAGGACGCTCGCGCTCGGCTCCAAACGCATGCAAGACTGTTTATACGAACAGGGATCGGAGGAGCCGATGGGCCACTCTCACGGCGTTCCGGCCGGCTCCGCCGCCGCGCGGCACCGGCGTCCGCTCGTGGCCGCCTTCGTCCTGACCGCGGCGTTCATGATCGTCGAGTTCGCGGTCGGAGTCGCGACGGGCTCGCTCGCGCTGCTCTCGGACGCCGCGCACATGGGCACCGACGTGCTGGCGCTCGGGATGTCGATCGCCGCGATCTCGCTCGCCGCCCGCCCCGCCGCGAAGGGCCGCACCTACGGCTCCTACCGCCTCGAAGTGCTGGCCGCCCTCGCCAACGGCCTGCTTCTGTTCGCGGTCGCCGCGTTCGTGATCGTCGAGGCCGTCCGCCGCTTCGCCGAGCCGCCCGCGGTGCCCGGCGGCCCCCTCCTGATCACCGCCGTCGTGGGCCTGGCGGTCAACCTCGTGAGCCTGCGCCTGCTGTCGGCCGGGGCGAAGGAGAGCATCACCCTCCGCGGAGCCTCCCTCGAGGTGCTCGGCGACGCGCTCGGCTCGATCGGCGTGATCGTCGCGGCGATCGTGCTGCTCACCACCGGCTGGGCGTGGGCGGATCCGATCGTCGGCGTGCTGATCGGGCTGCTGATCCTTCCCCGCACCTGGTCGCTGACGCGGCAGGCGCTGGGGATCCTGATGGAGTCGGCGCCCGCGCACGTCGACCTCGCGGCACTCGAGCGCGACGTCTGCGCCGTCCCTGGCGTGCTGGCGCTACACGACCTGCACGTGTGGACGATCACCTCGGGCATGGAGAGCGCCACCGGCCACGTGGTCGTCGCCCCCGACGCCGACTACCGCACCGCGCTCTCGCGGGTGCTCGCCGTCCTCCGCGAGCGCCACGGCATCGACCACGCGACCATCCAGTGCGAGCCCGAGGCCTTCCCGGAGACGACGCACCGCGTCTGAGCGCGGGGGTGGCGTGGCGCGGCCGCACGCCTCCGCAGGCCCACGACCCTCCAGGAGTCGTCGCACTCGGCGCCGACTGCGACGACTCCTGGCTTCTCGACGCTGCGGGCCCCGCGCGCCCCTGAGCACCTTCCGATTGTTGACGTGAACATGTACAGTCGGCCGTCAGGGCGCGTTCATGTGAACATGCCCGCATTTCGATGGCGAAAGAGAGACCGCATCAATGTCGATGTCCTTCAGAAGGGTCGCCGCGCTCGCCACGAGCGCCGCCCTGGCCACAGGAGCACTGCTGGCGATCCCCGCCGCAGCGGCCCCCGCTCAGGCCGCGGACGCGTTCCGCATCACGCCGAACCCCGCCGCCGCCGGTGAGGCGTTCGAGGGCTGGGGCACCAGCCTCGTCTGGTTCGCGAACGCGACCGGCGGCTATCCCGAGGCCCTCCGCGAGGACCTCTACCAGAAGGTCTTCGGCGACAGCGGCCTCGACCTCAACATCGCCCGCTACAACATCGGCGGCGGCAACGCCTCCGACGTGAAGGACTACCTCCGCCCGGGCGGCGCCGTCGAGGGCTGGTGGAAGCCGAACCCGGCCGGCGACGCGTCGACCTACGGCGGCACCTCCACGAAGCTCGCCGACCGCGATGCGCTCCTGGCGAAGTGGAACGCGGACGACCCCGCCTCCTACGACTGGACCGCCGACGAGACGCAGCGCTGGTGGGTCGAGAGGCTCGCCGAGGAGAAGCAGATCTCGCATTGGGAGGCGTTCTCCAACTCCGCCCCGTACTTCATGACCGAGAGCGGCTACGTCTCGGGCGGCTTCGACGCGAACAGCGAGCAGCTGAAGCCCGCCGCCGAGGAGCAGTTCGCGAAGTACCTCGTGAAGGTCACCGAGCACATGGAGGACGAGTACGGCATCGAGTTCGACACGCTCGACCCCTTCAACGAGCCGAACACGAACTACTGGGGCACGCAGCTCTCCAACGGCGTCCCGACCGGCGGACGCCAGGAGGGAATGCACGTCGGACCGACGCGCCAAGCGGGTCTGATCCCCGACGTCGCCGCCGCGCTGGACGCCTCGACCACCGACGCCGGCATCGCCGCGATGGACGAGACCAACCCCGACATCTTCGCGACGAACTGGGCCGCCTACTCCGCCGCGATCCGCGCCGAGGTCGACCGGATGAACGTCCACACCTACGGCACCTCGGGCCGCCTCAAGGTCCGCGACCTCGCGAAGCAGGCCGACACCGACCTGTGGATGAGCGAGATCGAGGGCAACTGGGTCACCGGCTTCGACCCCACCAACATGGAGAACGGCCTCGGCATCGCCGGCCGCATCAACGACGACCTGCGCGAGCTCGAGCCCAAGGCGTGGGTGCTCTGGCAGCCCGTCGAGGACTACTACAACATGCAGCAGCCCAAGCCCAAGGGCGAGAACCTCAACTGGGGCTCCGTCTACATCGACCTGGACTGCAAGCCGTACCAGGAGAACGGAACCGAGGTCTGGAAGTCGGTCCGCCGCGTCGCCGACGCCGGTGGCGACTCCACCAAGGCCCCGGTCTGCGGCGTCGAGACGAACTCGAAGTTCAACACCATCCGGAACTTCACCAAGTTCATCCACGAGGGCGACCACCTGATGCCCTCCAACGACAGCTCCTCCACTGCCGCCGTCCGCGGCGACGGCTCGGGCGCGACCGTCGTGCACACCAACAGCACCGCGACCGAGAAGACCGTCGTGCTCGACCTCTCCCGCTTCGGCACCATCGCCGACACCGCGACGGTCACCCCGTACGTCACCACGAAGGCCTCCTCGGCCGCCGCTCCCACGAGCAACGCCCTGGTCGCCAAGACGCCGGTGAGCGTCGACCGCATCTCGCGCACCGCCACGATCACCGTGCCCGCCAAGTCGGTCACGAGCTTCTCGATCGACGGAGTCTCGGGAGTCGCCGACTCCGCCCCCGCCCTGCGCGACGGCCACCGCTACCAGCTGGTCGGCACCCAGAGCGGCAAGGCCCTGACCGGCAACCCCTCGGGCGCCGCGACCACGATCACCGGCCTCGCCACCGATTCCGCCACGGCCGCCAAGCAGACCTGGACGGTCCGCGAGGTCGCCGCCGGCGAGCGCGAGGCCACCCGCCGCGTCGTCCTCGTCAACGGCGACGGACGCGTGCTCGGAGCCACGACCGCCGGCACCGACCTGCGCTCGCTGTCCGTCGACGCGGCGAAGACGACCGCCGCGACCCGCTGGATCGTCAACACCACCGACGGCGTGAACTTCTCGCTCGTCGCCGAGTCGATCGCCCAGTCGCTCGACGTGAACGGCGGCTCCAGCGCCGACAACGCGTCGGTCGGCGTCTACACCTCCAACGGCGGAGCGAACCAGTCGTGGTCCCTCCGCGACCTCGCCCCGACCGCCGGCCAGACGATCGCCGTCCGCACCACCGCGGGCGTCGCTCCGACCCTGCCCGCGAGCATCACCCCGCAGTACTCCTGGGGAGCCGGCGCACCGCTCGCCGTCACCTGGCAGCGCCCCGCCGACTCGGCGTACGGCGCGACCGGCCGCGTCGAGGTGCCCGGCACCGCGACCGACCTCTACGGCCAGACGATCACGGTCACCGCGCTCGTCGACGTCGGCGGACTGACCGCGACCGACCCCGTGTCGGTCACGGCCGCCGCGGGCGCCTCGGTCGCCGGAGTGAAGGCCTCGGCCCCGACGACGGTCCCCGCCCGCGTGGGCGCCTCGGCCAGCACCTTCCCGGTGCCGGTCGTCTGGGACTGGACGCCGCTCACCACCGCCTCCCTCGCCCGGGCCGGGCAGGTGACGGTCTCGGGAACGGCGACCGCCGACGGCGCGACGCTCCCCGCCACGCTCACGGTGCTCGTCACCACGGGCACGCTCCGTAACTTCAACCCGGACGCCGGCATCGTCGCGACCGCGTCGTCGTCGGAGTCGGGCTACGGACCGGAGCGCACCCGCAACGGCGTGGACGGCGACAAGGGCTGGTCGAACTGGACCAACGGCACCAAGGCCGCGCAGAGCTCGCTGACCTACACCTTCCCCTCGACCCGCCAGGTCGAGAAGGTGTCGGTGCAGTTCCTCGCCGACGGCGGCACCAGCTGGGCGCAGACTTACCAGCTGCAGTACCAGGCCGCCGACAGCACGACCTGGACCGCGGTCCCCGGCTACGAGTCGGCCGTGGCCCTCGCGTCGCCGGCCGGCGGAACGGCTCCGACCCTGATCGCGTCGTTCGCGCCCGTCACGGCCAAGGCCTTCCGCGTCGTGATGAACGCCTACGACAACACGCACCTGATCGTGGCCGAGACCAAGCTCTACGAGTCGGTCGCCTCGCCCGCCGCGGTCGCCACCCTGGGCGCCCTGCGCGTCGGAGGAGCCGGCATCGCCGGGTTCGACCCGGCCCGCACCTCCTACGCGGTCACCGTCGAGGGCACGGCGATGCCGGTGATCGGAGCAGTGGCGACCGACTCGGCGGCCACCGTGCGGATCGCCCAGCCGACGACGGCGAACGGCGGAGTCGCGACCATCGCGGTCCGCGCGGCCGACGGCTCCGTCACCTCGACCACGACGGTGACGGTGACCCTGAAGGCGCCCGTCGCCCTCGCGGTCGCGGTCACGGCGACCACCCGTTGCATCGCCGGCAAGGTGACGCTCACCGTCGCGGCGAAGAACGAGTCAGGAGTGCCGGTCTCGATGACCATCGCGACGCCCTCCGGGTCGAAGCAGGTCACCGGAGTCGCGCCCGGCGCGAGCGGCAGCGCCGCGTTCACCACGCGCGCGGCCTCGCTGCCGGCCGGCCAGGCCACCGTCACCGCGACGGGCACGGTCGACGGCAAGCAGGTCACCTCGGTGGCGACGGGAGCGTACGCGGCCCGCAGCTGCTGACGCCCCCTCCGACACGGACCGCCTCCGCCCCTCCGGGGACGGGGGCGGTCCGTCGTTCGCCGTCGGAGCGGCGCTGCGCGGGCGGCGCGTCGTGGGATCCCGATACGCCCGCGGCGCGGGCTGCTCGATCAGCATGGATCCGTGCCGGTCGGGCAGCCGCACACCTCCGCGCCGGTGGAGCGACCGCGCACCCCCATGCCGGTCGACCGGCCGCGGCACGCGGCGTACCGAGACCCCGCTCAGTGCCCCGCGGCCGCCTCGTCGCGGGTCCGCAGGCGCGAGACGCCCATCACGACGGCCGCGATGACCAGACCCAGCACGAGGCCGAAGATCATCGAGACGAAGGTGTCGGCCAGCCACACGAGGACCGGGCCCGCGCCCTCGACCGCGTGGGTGACGACGTGCACGAGGTCGTACGGACCGTGCCACACCGTCTCGGCGAGGTTCGCGACGACGAGGTGCCCGCCGACCCAGAGCATGGCGAGCGTGCCGATGATGCTGATCGCGCGGAACACGACCGGCATCGACGCGACGATCCTCGCTCCGGTGCGCCGCACGCCGCGGGCCGCGTTCTTCATCAGGCGCAGGCCCACGTCGTCGATCTTCACGAGCAGCGCGACGGCGCCGTAGACGAGCACGGTCATCCCGAGCCCGACGACCAGGAGCGCGCCGAGCGTGGGCCAGATCCCGAAGTCGGGGTCGAGGCCGTCGAGCGCGATCAGCATGATCTCGGTGCTCAGGATGAGGTCGGTGCGGATGGCGCCGAAGACGAGCTTCTTCTCGTCGCGCGCCTCCGTCTCGTGGCCGCCGTGCGAGACGCCGAACCACTCGAGCACCTTCTCCGCCCCCTCGAAGCAGAGGAACGCGCCGCCGAGGATGAGCAGGTACGGCAGCACCTGCGGCGCGAACGCCGAGAGCAGCAGCGCCAGCGGGATGATGATGACGAACTTGTTGAACAGGCTCCCCAGCGCGATCCGCCCGACCACCGGGAGCTCCCGCGCGGGCGTGAGGCCCTGCACGTACTGCGGGGTGACGGCCGCGTCGTCGATCACGACGCCCGCCGTCTTGGCGCTCGCCTTCAGGGCGGCGGTGAGGATGTCATCGACAACCGCGAGCAGGCCGACCGACATGTGCGTCTCCTTGGAGGTCCGGGGTGAGAGGGCTCACAGTATCGCGAGCTCCGCGGTCGAGCGGGCACGGGGAGGGGCGTGGGTGCGGCAGAGGGGGTCCGGTGCAGGGGATCTCGATACGCCGGCGGGGCCGGCTCCTCGATCAACGTGAAGGGCGGGCGGGCTCCGCGGGCCGGCTCCGCGGAAGCGTCAGGAGGCGGCGGGGGCCGGGCCGGTGCTCTCGCGGACGATGAGGCGGGTCGGCACGAGCGAGACGCCGGTGCGCTCGCCCGACTCGAGCTCGCGCAGGAGGATGTCGACCGAGCGGCGGCCCGTGTCGCCGAAGAACTGGCGCACCGTCGTCAGCGGCGGCCAGAAGCTCGCCGACTCCTGCATGTCGTCGAAGCCCGCGACGCTCACCTCGCCGGGCACGGCGCGTCCGGCCTCGTGCAGGGCGCGCAGCACGCCGAGCGCCATCTGGTCGTTGGCGGCGAAGATCGCGGTGACCTCCGGATCGGCGGCGAGCCGCTTGCCGAGGCGGTAGCCGGAGTCGGTGGACCAGTCGCCGACCAGCACCTCCGGCACCGGGGCGCCGCGCTCGATCAGGGTCGACTCCCACGCCTCGTGGCGGCGCTCGGCGGAGTAGGAGCGGTCGGGACCGGCGATGTGGTGCACGGTGCGGTGGCCGAGTCCGAGCAGGTGCTCGACGGCCTGGCGGGCGCCCGACATCTGGTCGGTGTCGACCACCGGGTACTTCTCGCCGCCGGCGGAGTCGACGACCACCACGGGCAGGTCCGGCGGGAGGACGATGTCGGCCTCGTCGAGCAGGTGCGCCTCGACGATGATGATGACGCCGTCGACCGCTTCCTCGCTCAGCCGGTGGAACGCGACCGACACCTCGCCCTGGGTGGGGTGGGAGACGGGGATGAGGGTGATCGAGTAGCCCGCGTCGGCGGCCGCGATCGCGATGGCGTCGAGGGTGCGCATGTTGCCGAACGAGGACAGCGTGAACATGATCACGCCGATGCTGTGGAAGCGGCCCGTCCGCAGGGCCCGCGCCGCGCTGTTGGGCCGGTAGCCGAGGGCCCGCATCGCCTCGAGGACCCGCTCGCGCGTCTCGCCGTCGACGTTCTGCTTGCCGTTCGACACCCGCGAGACCGTCTGGCCCGAGACGTTCGCGCGCCGGGCCACGTCGGCCATCGAGACGCCGCGTCGCGGCCGGGTGGACGGGGACGGGCGGTCGGTCTCGAGTGACATGGGCTTCCCTTTATAGCGCGCCGCCCGTCAGCCGTGGTGCATCGTGCGCCGAACCGTGACGCAGGATCAGTCGCGGGTGGCGACGTGGACATGCTACGGTGACGCTCTGCCATGTTGACGTGAACATGACGGGCCCGCACTACTCCCCGAACGGAATCCCATGACGACGACGTCTCCCCCCGTCCCGCTGAGCGAGGTCGCCCCTCCGGCGTCCCCCCTCGCGGCCCCGAAGTCGCGGGCGAAGAGCGAGTGGAAGGGCCTGGCGTTCGTCGCCCCCTTCCTCGTCGTCTTCCTCCTGGTCTTCATCGCCCCGGTCGTCTACTCGATCTACCTCAGCCTCTTCCGCGAGCAGCTGGTGGGCGGCAACTCCTTCGTCGGCTTCGCGAACTACGCCGCGATCTTCACCGACCCGAACTTCTGGGAGGGCTTCGGCCGCGTCCTGCTGTTCCTCGTCGTGCAGGTCCCCGTGATGCTCGTGCTGGCCCTCGTCGCGGCGCTCGCGATCGACAGCGGCCGCCTCCACGGCACCGGCTTCTTCCGCATCGTGGTCTTCCTCCCCTACGCCGTCCCCGCGGTCGTCGCGGTGCTGATGTGGGGCTTCATCTACGGCGACAACTTCGGCCTGGCCGCGAACGTCAACGACCTGCTCGGCTCCGACGTCGTCCAGCCCTTCTCGCGCGACTGGATCCTCGCCTCGATCGGCAACATCGTCACGTGGGAGTTCGTGGGCTACAACATGCTCATCTTCTACTCCGCGCTGAAGACGATCCCCGGCGAGCTCTACGAGGCGGCCGAGATCGACGGCGCCGGCCCGATGCGCGTCATCCGCTCGATCAAGCTGCCCGCCCTGCGCGGCGCGATCGTCATCGCCACGATCTTCTCGATCATCGGCAGCTTCCAGCTGTTCAACGAGCCGAACATCCTCCGGACGCTGGCGCCGAACATCATCACCACCTACTTCACCCCGAACATGTACGCCTACAACCTGTCCTTCGCCGGTCAGCAGTACAACGCGTCGGCCACGGTCGCCATCGTCATGGGCGTGATCACCGCGGTGATCGCCTACGTCGTGCAGCTCCGCGGCGCGCGGAAGGAGAACTGATGGCCCTCGCGACCGCTCCCCGGACGCCCGCCCGCGCCCCGAAGCGCCCGGCCGCCCGCCGCGGCTCCTCGGTGCAGCCCAAGAAGTCGATCGCCTTCACCCTGCTGATGTCGGTCTTCATCCTCTACAGCCTCGTGCCGCTGGCCTGGCTGGTCATCAACGCGACGAAGACGCAGGCCGGCCTGCTCTCGAGCTTCGGCCTCTGGTTCGACGGCGACTTCGTCTTCTTCCAGAACATCGCCGACACCCTCAGCTACCGCGACGGGATCTTCCTCCGCTGGCTCGGCAACACCCTGCTCTACGTCGTCGTCGGCGCCGGAGGAGCGACGCTCCTGGCCACGCTCGCCGGCTACGGCCTCGCGAAGTTCCGCTTCACGGGCCGCAAGGCGGTCTTCGCCGTGGTGCTCGGAGCGATCGCGGTCCCCGGCACGGCCCTCGCCGTCCCGACCTTCCTCATGTTCAGCCAGCTCGGCCTGACCAACACCCCGTGGGCGATCATCATCCCCTCGCTGATCAGCCCGTTCGGCCTGTACCTGGTGTGGGTCTACGCGGTGGAGTCGGTGCCCACCGAGCTGCTCGAAGCGGCGCGGATGGACGGGGCGGGCGAGTTCCGCACCTTCTTCACCATCTCCATCCGCCTCCTCGCCCCCGGCATCGTGACCGTGCTGCTGTTCTCGGTCGTCGCGACCTGGAACAACTACTTCCTCCCGCTGATCATGCTGAGCGACCCCACCTGGTACCCGCTCACCGTCGGCCTCAACCAGTGGAACGCGCAGGCCACCGGCGTCAGCGCGCAGCCGATCTACAACCTCGTGATCACGGGCTCGCTCCTCACGATCATCCCCATCGTCGTCGCCTTCCTCGGACTCCAGCGCTTCTGGCAGTCCGGTCTGAGCGCCGGCAGCGTCAAGGGCTGAGCCCTCCCCCTACCCATCCCCCGGCCGGAGCGTCCTGCCCCGTCCACAGCACCCGCAGCACGAAGAAGTGAAGGGAAACACCACCATGAAGATCGCCCGTTCCGCCCTCAGGCGGACCCTGACGGTCGCGGCCGTCGCGGCCCTGGCCGCCGGCTCCCTCGCGGCCTGCTCGTCCACCTCCGGTGGCGGCACGACCACGAGCGCCGGCTCCGCCGCCGACCTCGACTCGGCCCTCGAGGCCGGTGGCAAGATCACGTACTGGAGCTGGACCCCCAGCGCCGAGGCGCAGGTCGCCGCGTTCGAGAAGGCCTACCCCAAGGTCGACGTCGAGCTCGTCAACGCCGGCACCAACAAGGACGAGTACACCAAGTTCGAGAACGCGATCAAGGCCGGCTCGGGCGCCCCCGACGTCGTCCAGATCGAGTACTACGCCATGCCGCAGTTCGCGCTGTCGGACTCGCTCCTCGACCTGTCGCAGTACGGCATGGGCGACCTCGAGGACAAGTACTCCGCCTCCACCTGGGGCAGCGTCAACATCGACGGCAAGCTCGTCGGCCTCCCGCAGGACTCGGGCCCCATGGCGCTGTTCTACAACAAGACCGTCTTCGACCAGTACGGCATCGCCGTCCCCGCCACCTGGGACGAGTACGTGGCCGCGGCCGAGAAGCTGCACACCGCCGACCCGTCGAAGTACATCACCGCCGACACCGGCGACGCCGGCTTCGCGACCAGCATGATCTGGCAGGCGGGCGGCGAGCCGTTCACCACCGACGGCACGGACGTGAAGATCGACCTCGCCGACGAGGGCACCGCCAAGTGGACCGGCGTCTGGAACCAGCTCGTCGAGAAGAAGCTGCTCTCGGACACCCCCGCCTGGGGCGACGAGTGGTACAAGGGCCTCGCCGACGGCTCCATCGCCTCCCTGGTGACCGGCGCCTGGATGCCCGGCGTGCTGGAGTCCAGCGTCCCCGACGCCTCCGGCGACTGGGCCGTCGCGCCGATCCCGACCTACGACGGCACCGCCGTCAGCGCCGAGAACGGCGGTGGCGGCCAGTCCGTCACCAAGCAGAGCGAGAACCCGGCGCTGGCCGCCGCGTTCCTGCGCTGGCTGAACAGCGACCAGGCCTCGGTCGACGTCTTCCTGCAGAGCGGCGGATTCCCGTCGACCACGGCCGACCTCGACAGCTCGGACTTCACCGGTCAGGAGTCGGAGTACTTCGGCGGCCAGAAGATCAACGAGGTGCTGACCCAGGCCTCGAAGGACGTCCGCTCCGGCTGGTCGTACCTGCCCTACCAGGTCTACGCGAACAGCGTCTTCGGCGACACCGTCGGCCAGGCGTACGCCAACGGCACCAGCCTCGACCAGGGCCTCGCCGACTGGCAGAGCAAGCTCGTCCAGTACGGCAACGCGCAGGGCTTCACCGTCTCGGAGTAGCACCACTGCTCGACGCGGGGCCGGCCGGATCGCTCCGGTCGGCCCCGCGTCGTTCTCACGCTCGGACACACCGGGCACCGATCCTGAGGGGGATCCAGATGACCACCGCTCCCGAGAGCCGCTTCGCCATCGGCACCGCCGACTTCGAGCTCGACGGCCGCCCGCACCGCATCCTGTCGGGGGCGCTGCACTACTTCCGCATCCACCCGGACCTCTGGGCCGACCGGATCCGCAAGGCCCGCCTGATGGGCCTGAACACCATCGAGACCTACGTCGCCTGGAACGCGCACGAGCCGCGCCGCGGCGAGTGGCGCGAGGACGCCGGGCTCGACCTGGGCCGCTTCCTCGACCTGATCGCCGCCGAGGGCATGCACGCGATCGTGCGCCCCGGCCCCTACATCTGCGCGGAGTGGGACAACGGCGCCCTCCCAGCCTGGCTCTTCCGCGACCCCGAGGTGGGCGTGCGCCGCTCGGAGCCGAACTACCTCGCCGCGGTCAGTGACTACCTGCGCCGCGTGTACTCGATCGTGGCTCCGCGCCAGATCGATGCCGGCGGGCCCGTGGTCCTCGTGCAGATCGAGAACGAGTACGGCGCGTACGGCTCCGACAAGGAGTACCTGGCCGAGCTCGTGCGGGTGACCCGCGACTCCGGCATCACGGTCCCGCTGACCACCATCGACCAGCCCACTCCGCAGATGCTCGCCGACGGCAGCCTGCCGGGCCTGCACCTCACCGGCTCGTTCGGCTCGCGGACCACGGAGCGCCTCGCGACGCTGCGCGAGTTCCAGCCCACCGGCCCGCTGATGTGCATGGAGTTCTGGTGCGGATGGTTCGACGACTGGGGCACCCAGCACCACACGACGGACGCCGACGCCTCCGCCCAGGAGCTCGACACACTGCTCGCGGCCGGCGGCTCGGTCAACATCTACATGTTCCACGGCGGCACCAACTTCGGCCTGACCAGCGGCGCGAACGACAAGGGCCGCTACGCCGCGATCACGACGAGCTACGACTACGACGCCCCGCTCGACGAGGGCGGCGACCCGACCGCGAAGTTCTGGGCGTTCCGCGACGTCATCGCGCGCTACGCGCCGGTGCCGGAGGAGGTGCCCGCGGTGCGCCCGCCGGCCCCCGCCCTGACCGCTCCGCTCGTCCCCGGCCCGGCGCTGCTCGGCCTCGGCCAGGCGTTCGGACCGGCCGCGCACCTCGACGCGATGGCCAGCTTCGACGACCTCGGCCACGACGACGGCTTCGTGCTCTTCACGACGACGCTCGACGGCTCCTCCGCTCCGGTCCGCCTCGTGGTGGGCGAGGAGGTGCGCGACCGCGCCTGGGTGCTGCTGGACGGCGTGCCGGTGGGCGTGCTGGCGCGCGACCACCACGAGCGGGCGCTGACTCTGCCGAGCGGACGCGGCGAGCTCGCGATCCTGGTCGAGAACCAGGGCCGGGTGAACTACGGCACGCGCATCGGCGAGCACAAGGGCCTGATCGGAGGCGTGACGCTCGACGGCGCCCCGCTGACCGGCTGGGCGGCGCGTGCCCTCGCGCTGGAGTGCCTCCCCGACCTGGCCGTCGCAGCGCCGGCGTTCTCGGCCGGGCCGCAGCTCGCCTCCGGCTCGTTCGACCTCGACGAGCAGGCCGACCTGTACGTGGACACGCTGCACTGGGGCAAGGGACTGGTCTGGGTGAACGGCTTCCTCCTCGGACGCTACTGGCGCCGCGGACCGCAGCGGACGCTGATCGTCCCCTCGCCGGTCACCCGCGTCGGCCGCAACCGCGTCGTGGTGCTGGAGCTGGAGGGCATCGCCGAGCCGGAGATCCGCCTGCTCGCGGGAGCCGAGCTCGGGCACACCGAGATCTGAGCTGCGGAGCGGAGGCGGCGGGAACGGCCGTCGGAGGCGTGGGCTCGGAGTTCCGGGCTCCGTTGTGCGAGTGGGGCCGGGCCGACTCCGATCCGCACGCGCTGCCGGACCGCCTCCGGTCTGCGGGTGCCACCGGGCCGCCTCCGGTCTGCGGGCGGCGCCGGGCCGCCTCCGGGACGCGGGGCTCTGCTAGCCTCAGGCGCCCCGGTGCGGCGCCGGCGGGCGAAGGGGGAGACATGATGTCCAAGGCACTGCTGCGCACGACTCTGATCGGAGGCGCGCTGCTGCTCGCCCTCTCGGGCTGCGCGGGGACCGCGACGAGCGGGTCGACCCTCCGCCCGTTCACTCCGACGCTCCCCTCGTCGTCGGCCGCCCCGTCCGCCACCGCGACGGCCGCCGCCCCTGCCGCCGACACCGCTCAGAAGACCGGCGAGCAGGTGGCCGCCGTGCTGACCGGCGTGCAGTTCGTGCCCGGCGAGTACGCGAGCATCCAGGAGATGCTCGACTCGATCTATCCCGGCCTCACCGCGACCGACGCGAGCTGCCTCTCGCCGTTCGGCCTGGGCTGGGACACCGCGCAGCCCGCCGCCGGACTCTCGTACGGCACCAGCGCCGACCGCTCCATGACCGCCGTCGTGTCGAGCACCGGCACCGCCGACGCGGCCGCCTCGCTCCTCGCGAGCGCCACCGACGCGACCACGCGCTGCGCCTCCGGCTCGACGCTCTTCGCGATGCAGGGCGTGCCGGTCGAGACGACCGTCGAGCGCACCGAGCAGACGCTGACCGGCGCCGACGAGACGCTCGGCTGGAAGGTGTCCGGAGCCGTGGGCGGCAAGCCGTTCTCGCTCGTGGGCATCACCGCGCGCGTCGGCGGCGACGCGGTCGCGCTCGTGGGCTGGGACCCGACCACGAACACCTCGTACGTCCCGCGCGCGACGCAACTCGTCGTCGACGGGCTGTAGGGCGCTGGGCGCTGGGAGCTGGACGCTCTGAGCTCTGGCTCTGAGCTCTGAGTCCTGCGCTCGGCCGTCCTCCCCTCCGCGAGAGTCCAGGAGTTGTCGCACTCGACGCCGAGCGCGACAACTCTTGAACAGTGGGCGCGGGTCGAGCGCCGGGACTCCGAGCTCTCGGCGCTGCATTTCGACGCCCTCTCCTTCGCGACTGTCCAGGAGTTGTCGCACTCGACGCTGAGTGCGACAACTCTTGAACAGTGGGCGGACGATCGGGCCGAGCGCCTGAGCTCAGAGCGCTGGTCGCTGCGCGTTGGGCTTCGGGCTTTGGGCTTCGGGCTTCGGGCTTCGGGCTTCGGGCTTCGACGCTCGCTCCTCCGCGAGAGTCCAGGAGTTGTCGCACTCGACGCTGAGTGCGACAACTCTTGAACAGTGGGCGCGGGTCGAGCGCCGGGGCGGAGCGAGCACCGGGCGCCGGGCGCCTCCCGGGCTTCGGGCACCCCGCACCCGGCGCGGGAGCGCGGCTCAGGCCAGCCAGGAGAGGGTGCCGCCGTGGGCGGCCGCGCTCGCGAGCGGGACGCCGTCGGCGGCGAGCAGGAACGGCGTCGGCTCGCGAGCCGTGCGGTCCCCGCGCGCGGCGACGAGGTGCGGGAGCAGCGCCTCCGCCTCGAGCGTCACCAGGCTCGCGCCGCGATCGGCGACCGTCGCCAGGACGCTCTCGCGCGCGGCCCACGGAAGGTAGACCAGGGTCCCGAGCGAGACGACCACCGTCCGCAGACCCGGCGGCACCGCGTCGAGCAGGGCGGGCAGCTCGGCGGCCGCATCGCCCGCGACGATCGTCGGCGGGTCGTCCTGCAGAGTCTCCACGGCCGAGCGGAGCCGCGCGGTCCGCTCCGGGCGGTCGGGCGGGAGCAGTGCCTCCAGCCAGGCGACGTCCTCGGGCGAGCGGACGTCGAGCGGCGCCAGGTCGAGCCCCCGGCGCCACGCGACGACCGGCAGCCGCGCCGGTGCCGCGCCTCCGCTCACCGCGCACCGCAGCAGAGGCGCGCCCGACCCGAGCCTCGCCTCGCCGTCGCTCGCCGTGAAGGCGTAGGAGTACCGCTCCGGCGCCAGGCAGAGCCCTGCGGAGGCGCCGATCTCGACGAGCGCCACCGGCTCGCCCGGCTCCGTGATCCGCTCGAGCGCCGCGACCAGGGGCACGCACCGCAGCGCCTCGTTGGTCTGCGTCCTCCGCTCGGCGGCGATCGGCGCCACCCGCGCCCACTCGCTCCGGAGCCACGCGGCGAATCCGGCGCCGTCGACGTCGGGCACGCCGAGCAGCCGCGCGACCGAGAAGAGCAGGGACGGCTGCCGGTGCTGCGCGGGCAGCTCGTCGATCAGGGCGAGGAGGCGCGCATCCTCCGCGACGGCGAGCGCCCACTCGACCTGCCGCTCGGAGGTCTGCGCGAGCTCGACGGCGGCGCGGCGGAAGCGGTCGGCGGAGGAGGGCATGCCTCCATCCTGAGGGAGTGGCGCCACGGTTCCTGCAGGCGGGCGGAGGACCTGCGCGGCGGGCGACAGCCCTGCTCAGCGGATGTCGGTGGTCGCCGGTAGAACGGACTCATGTCCGACACCGCTCCGAGCTCCGCGTCCGCGCAGGTCCGCGAGCGGCGCCTGCTCGACATCCGGCGGATCTACGCCGAGCCGGCCGCGCTCGAGCTGCCCCGCGGGCAGGAGGTCGTGGCGCGATGGCCGGGCGCCGAGATCGTTCCCGTCGAGTCGCACTGGCTGATCCCGGAGGTGCACGGCGACGAGGCGAACGTCGCGCGCTGGGTGCGCATCAAGACGGAGGCGCTCGTGCTCGGGGTGAAGAAGTCGCTCGTCACGCGCCCGAACGGCCGCTCGGCCGACTTCATCGCCCCCTCCACCGCCAACGGCTGCGCCATGGCGTGCGTCTACTGCTACGTGCCGCGGAGGAAGGGCTACAGCAACCCGATCACGCTCTTCACGAACATCGAGCAGATCCAGCGCCACCTCGCCCGGCACATCGCCAAGCAGGGCCCCAAGGCCGAGGCGAACCAGTGCGACCCGGAGGCCTGGGTCTACGACATCGGCGAGAACAGCGACTGCTCCGTCGATGCACTGCTGAGCGAGAACGTCCGCGACCTCTGCGAGCTGTTCCGGATGTCGCCCACCGCCAAGGCGTCCTTCGCGACCAAGTACGTCAACCGCGAGCTCCTCGAGTGGGACCCGCTCGGGCGCACCCGCATCCGGTTCTCGCTGATGCCCGCCGAGACGGCGAAGGTCACCGACATCCGCACCTCGCCGATGGCCGAGCGGATCGCGGCGATCAACGACTTCGTCGACGCCGGCTACGAGGTGCACGTCAACTTCTCGCCCGTGATCCTCACCGAGACCTGGCAGCAGGACTGGACCGAGCTCTTCGACCAGTTCGACGCGGTTCTCCACCCGCGGGCGAAGGCGCAGCTCGCGGCCGAGATGATCCTCCTCACCCACAACGAGGGCCTGCACGAGGTGAACCTCGGCTGGCACCCGAAGGCGGAGTCGCTGCTCTGGCAGCCGGGGCGCCAGGAGCAGAAGCTCTCCGAGAACGGCGCCGTCAACATCCGCTACCGACGCGACCTCAAGCGCGCCAGCCTCGACCGCTTCCGCGCCCTCCTCGCCGAGCGCCTCCCCTACTGCCGCGTCCGCTACGCCTTCTGAGCGCCTGCGCCCCCGCCGGAGCGGCGGCGTGACGACTCGCGGAGGAGCGCACCCTCCCGCGCACGCCGAGACACCGCCGCGGGGACGGCGTCTCGACGGAGCCGCACGCCCTGTCCAGTGAGCGCACCGTCACGCCTCCTCCCGCTCCACACGCCCCGCCGAGACACCGCCGACCCGCCCGACGCACCACTGCGGCGTCTCGCGCACGAGCGCGGTGTCTCGACGCAGCCGCACCGCCCTTCGGAGGCACCCGCAACTGAGCCCCGGAGTCACCCGGCTGGGAGTCCGCCCGGCGGCCGGGGCCACTGCTTCGCATTCCGGATAGCGGCACGCGCCCTCCGAACGAGGGGCGTACTTTCGGAGAACAGCCGGAGGGACGGCCCGACCGCCCGACTCCACGGGCCTGCAGAGCAGGCGTCAGCGGGGATCGACGGCTCGGCGCGACGGCATCCGGGCTCGACATCCCGGAGCCCGGCACCCCCGGATCGACACTCCGGACACTCGACTCGGCGGCACAGCACACCCCGGGTCCTGCTCCCCACGAACACCCCCACCATCTCGCACTCCCCCTCCCGGCGGCACTCGCCGGGGCACCTCACCGTCGCGGCCGGCACCCGCGACACAGCACAGAACGGCGGCACGCACCATGGGCGCTCTCCTCTACGGCACTCCCCCCACCTCGCACGAGATCGACGACCGCGCACTCGCGCACCTGCAGATCGTCATGATCAACAAGTTCCGCCGCGACGAGGCGTTCGCCTTCCAGCTCGACGCCTCGAGCGCGCACGGCACCGGACGCCAGACGCTCTGGCTGCACCCGACCATCCCCCTCCAGTTCTCGTTCCACGGAAGCCGCATGCCGGCGATCAACGCCACCTGGGTGCGCGCACTGATGGAGGAGGCCAACAGCGGCCGGGGCCTGCGGATCGTCTTCGAGCCGGCGCAGCAGCCCGAGTCCTCCGGGCTCACGCACGCTGCCTGAGCGCGCCGTGTCCAGGCGCGACGACGACGAGCCGATGGAGGTCACCGACTTCGTCGAGCTCGCCGGTGCAGTGCACGACGACGCAGGCTTCGAGTGCTCCTCCACTGTCGACGGCGTGACGGGCGCGCTCTGCGTGCTGCCCGACTCCCTGGTGCTGCGGAGCGCCGGCACCGGCGACTCGACCCGCGTCGGCACCCGCGACATCCGCTCCTGGCGGGCCACTCCGGCCGGCGCCACCTTCTCGCTCGCCGTGGAAGCCGGAGCGCGGCACACCGTGGTGCTGCTCACGCAGTTCCAGGCGGCGACCGTCCAGGCCATGACCCGCGCCGCCGGACCCGCGACTGGTTTATCCGCTTAACGAATTCCCCGTTCGGGGCACGCGGTGAGGAGCGCTCCTCGTGCGACCCTGATCGGGATGAACGAGAAGGACGAGGTCATGCGCTCCGACATCGGCGGGCGTGACATCGAGCAGGCGCGGGCCCTCTTCGAGCAGTCGTACAACGGGCACCGCTTCGTCGTCGAGCCCGGCGAGGACTTCTCGTACCGCTACACCTCCGTCGGCGACGGCGACGTGACGCTCCGCGGCAGCCAGTTCGCCGGCTCCGTGCAGGGCTCGATCCAGACCGAGGGCGAGTACGTCGTCTCGTGGCTGACCGCCGGCGCGGGCGTCACCGATCTCGACGGCGACGCGGTGACCCTCGGATTCGGGCAGCCGGCGGTCTTCGTCAACGACCGCCCCAGCCGGTTCGAGTTCCACGACTACCGCCAGAACCTCATCCACTTCGACGGCGCGTACCTCGAGGGCATCGCGGAGGAGGTCGAGGGCACCCGCGGCCCCCTCCTCTTCGACACCACCTCACGGCCCGAGGGCGCGGCGCTGCGGCGCTGGTCGGCGACCGTCGCGACGGTCGCCCGGGTGATCTACGACGCCGACAGCTCGCCGCTGCTGCGCCGCGAGGCCGACCGCGCGGTCGCCGTCGCCCTGCTCGAGACCTTCCCGCACTCGACGCTGGACACTCCCGGCGACCTCGGGGTACCCCGCTCGGGGCGCCTCCGCCAGGCGATCGAGTACATGTACGAGCACGCCCACGAGCCGCTCCGGACCGAGCAGATCGCCGACGCGGCGGGCATCGGCCTGCGGACGCTGCAGACCGAGTTCCGGCGCGAGTTCGGCTTCACCGCGGTCGACTATCTGCGGCGGATCCGGCTGGACGGCGTGCAGAAGGAGCTGCGGGCGGGCGAGTCCGGAGTCGTCAGCGTCAGCGAGGTCGCACGGCGCTGGGGCTTCGCGCACCTCGGCCGGTTCTCGGCCTCGTACGCCCACCGCTTCGGCGAGCGCCCCAGCACCACGCTCGACACCTGAGGCGTCAGAGGTAGTCGGTCCCGCCGTCGTCCTCGCTGTCGTCGCCCTCGCCGCGCGGCTGCACGGTCGGCCGCGCGGGCTGGAGCCGTCGGGTCTTCTCGCGCATCGACTCCACCGCCTCCGGATCGTCGAGGTCGACGCCGCGGTCGAGCGCCGGGCTGGTGAAGAGCTGGCTGGCCGGTCCGACCAGGAGACGGGTCTCGCCTCGCAGCCCCTCGTCCGAGAGCGACGGCACCACGACCAGGTCCGACTTCCCCACGTTCGCCAGCGCCTGCGCGTACTCGACGACCGCCGAGCACACCTCGTCGCCCAGCAGCACGAATCCGCTCGCGTAGTACAGCTTCTGCATCTCGCCCTCCCCTGGATCCCGGACTGCCCCTCCGGTCGGCCCGTCCCCCGACGCTAGGACGGCGCCGACCGGGTGCCCCACCCCTTGACGGGGGTGGCGCGGAGGGGCCAGAGTCCGCGCGGAGCGAGCAGTCGCAGCGCGGTCGCGAGCGCCTCGACGACGCGGGTCGCGCGCACGTCGCCGACCCCCTCCATCCGGTTGGTGAGGAACGCGAAGCCGACTCCCGCGTCCGGGTCGGCGCAGGCGACCTGTCCGCCCGCGCCGTCGTGCCCGAAGCCGCTCGGCGTGAGGCGGCCTACCAGGCGGTCGCGGAGGCGGGGCTCTCGATCCCGGGCGACGTCGCCGTGGTGTCGTTCGACGACGACGAGCTGGCCGCCTACCTCCGCCCCGGGCTGACGACCGTGGCGCTGCCGCACGAGGAGATGGGCCTACGGGCGGTCGAGCTGCTGCTCAGCGGCGCTCCGGGAGAGCGGGTGCTGGTGCCGATGCCGCTGGTGGAGCGGGCGTCGACGCGGCGGGTCTGACGGGGCGGGGCCTGGGGGGCTGATCGGGGACGGCGGGCGAGCCCGGTGGAGTCGGGCCAGCCGCCTCAGCCGACCGAGCGGATCCCTCCGGTCGGACCCCAGGCGACTCCGGTGCCGCCCGCGTCGCCCTGGTAGTCGTCGGGCGAGAGGGTCATGCCGCTCGCGATGAAGTCGGCGGTCGCCGCGCAGTCCGTGACGACGACGTCGCCGTCGGAGCGCGCGAGCCCGTAGAGGCAGACGGACTCGTCGGCGAGCTCCGCGGCCGAGAAGGAGTCGAGGCTGAGGGTGGCGAAGTAGTCGACTCCGGCGATGCTGCCCAGGTAGCGCGTCGGCCCCCAGTGGAAGACGCGGAGGCTCGCGAGGGTCGACAGCGGGCGCGTGGCGACGTCGTCGGGGACGGCCCAGGGCTCGGTGAAGACCTCCAGCGACGGGCGAGGGGCCAGCGCGACGGAGGCGGCCGTGCCGAGGGCGGCGAGCCCGAGCAGGGCGACGAGGGCGGCGATCACCCCGAGGCGGCGGCGCGGGCGGGGCGTGGCGGAGGTGCGGGAGTCGGCGTCGTCGCCTCCGGTGGTCTCGCCGGTCTCGTCCCCACCGGTCCGGCCGCTCGCCGTCCCGCGGCCGATCCGGCCCTGGGCCGCTGCGGGTCCGGCGGGCGCGGCCAGTTCCGCGACCGCGGCGTCGAGCGCCTCCTCCCGCTCGCGGCGCTGCGCCCGCAGCAGTGCCAGCTCCTCGAGCGCCGCGGGGTCCGCCTCCGCGCTGAACGCCCGGCGCTCGAGCGCGGCCCGCTGCCTCCGCTCCTCCGGCGACGCCCCGTCGCGGCGCCGCTGCAGGGCGTCCCGGCCCCGACCGCGACCGCCCAGGGCCACGTCGAGCGCCGCCTCCGTCGCGGCATCGAGCTCGTCGAGCAGCCGCGCCGCACGGGCCGGCGTGACCGCGGTGCCGACGGACGCCGGCACGTCAGCCCCGGTCGCGGACGGCGCGCGCCAGCGACTCGAGGCGCTCCCGGTACTCCGGCCACCACTCCTCCGGCACCGGCGGGAGGTTGTCGCCGGGCGTCCGGAGTCCGACCCGCCCGTCGATCAGCTCGCGGACGATGTCGGCGTGGCCGGCGTGCCGGTGCGTCTCCGCGGTGATGTGGACGAGGATCCGGTGCAGCGTCACGTCGCGGTTCGTCCACCACGGGACCTGCCCGGGAGCGTCGAGCGGGAGGGCCGCGACCGTCGCGTCGGAGTGGGCCCACACGCGGCGGTACAGCGCGACGACGTCGGCCGTCGACTCGTCGGCCGTCGCCCACATGTCCGAGTTCGGCTCCGACTCGTCCTCCATCCACGGCATCGGCTCCGGGAACGGCCGCCCGAACACGGCGCCGAGGTAGCCCGCCTCGGTGCCCGCCACGTGCTTCACCAGGCCGAGCAGGTTCGTGCCCGTCGAAACCAGCGGCCGCCGCACGTCGTACTCGTCGAGCCCGTCGAGCTTCTGCAGCAGGGCGTCGCGCCCCTCCTGCAGGTAGCGGAGGAGGGTCTGCTTCGCGTCGTCGCTCATCCCCCCAGCCTGCCGCGCCCGTCCGAGCCGCGCCAGAGCGGTGCCGGAGCCGCGCCGTGCTCAGACCGCAGGAAGGATCGCCCCGCGGGCACCGGGATCCGCGGCTCCACGGCCCGCCGGAGCGATCCTTCCAGCGTTGTGCACGGGTCAGGCCGGGACGCCCGCTCCCGCCCGCTGGACCCGCGTGCCGACGAGGCGCTGCGAGGAGGCGTCGACAGCGGCGGCCGGGCCGACCAGCTCGAGCGCCGTCTCCGTCTCGCGCGTCGCGCAGTCCGGGCCAACCCACAGCTCGACGCGGCCGGGCTCGACGATCCGCACGCCCTCGCGTCCGGTGAAGGCCAGGCGCGCGGCCGGGACCTCGAAGCGGACCTCCGCCTCCTCGCCGGGCTCGAGCGCGACCCGCGCGTAGCCGAGCAGCTGCGCCACCGGCCGGGTCACGCTCGCGAACACGTCGCGGGCGTGACCCGGCCGGTGGCGCAGCTGCTCGGCTACGCGCGGGTCGCGCTCGAGCCCGGCGAGGAGGCGGAGGTCCGCTTCGAGG